>JAEVZK010000100.1 GCA_023392285.1 Armatimonadota bacterium
GCGCAGGCCCTATCCCGATTCGCGGAGCGGATCTCATCATGAGAAAAGAAGAATTGCGAAGGACTAAAAAGTTCGTTGACGCGCTTCGCCTCATCAGTCATCAGGGCGTAGGTCGACGGATCGCCCATACAGATCGCCACCTGGTTGTCGGCAGAGATGGTTGCGTGCTCGAAGCTGACATCGAGCAGATCTCCCTCTTGTGCGCGAGAGTGGTCGGCGAGCTTCAGGACGGCCTCCTGAGCACTTGAGCTGAAGCCCCTAGACTCCGGTGGCACGATGACGAAATCGTCACCCGGCTTCATGTCTGTCCCGTTCTTCTGCACCTTCACTGAGTCTGGACGACGCCGGATCAGGTTCACCATCCCAACTTCCTGTAGTTCCACGTCGTCCAGCCACATCTTCCCTTGATTCCCCTCCCAAACTCCAAGGTAAATTCGGCATCGCCTTGCTTCGCGCGAGTTGAAAAGAACCGACACTTGGACCCAATCCTGGTTTGTACCCACGTGAACCTCTTGGGTGGTCAAAGGTTTCATCTCAGGATCGAAAACGCGAATGGCGAAGTTCGAGGCGCGGTCGAAATCCGCCGTTTTTACCCAAGCCGTGACTCGGTACTGCCGATGAGGAGTGACCGGCACCTCTTGCTGGATCCGGCAGTTCCCTACTCCGGGCATTCCTGCGATCGGGTTCTCGATACGCAGAGACTGATGCCCCGACTTGAAGACGCTCCGATCGATAAACGTGCTCACTCCGGGTGAGTCTTGAAAACCCATCGAGGCCAATTTCTCGCCGGTGGCCATTTCCATGTCGCCGTTCTGAAAGGTCTCGCCCGGAGTCGCAACGATCTTAGCGACTCCCGACTGCACCCGATACCGCGCATGCAATACTGGCTCACCTTCCGCCAAGTTCGGATCGTTCGCGAGCATGCCTTCCGCATAGCCGATCGGAAAGATGCATGGAATTAAATCCACTCCGTCACGTCTCAGCGCGTTCAAAACCCTTTTGGCATTCGTGAAATACCACGGCTGGACCGAACCGAGTCTCTGCAGCTTGGTATCCGCAATGACGATGCCGTTGTAGCCGAGCTTCTTCGCCCGTTCGCCGAGCGCGATCACACGTTCCGCTTCTTCGTTCACCTGTAAGTTTGTTTGGACGTAAATCCAGCGATACTTAAGCGGAGACCTCATCACGGAAGCAAGCACAAGAGAAAGAAGCACGACCTAAGGATAACCGGCAAACATGAGAGCTAGATCGAATAAGGTAAACAAGACGCTTGGCTCGCTTCGAAATTTCAACCGAATACTTGACGAAGACCCTCGTCGACCTGCTCAATACTCCTAGCCCAACCGGAGACACGGAGTATGCAATCAGCTTCGTTCAGCAGGAGCTGGAGTACATGGGCGTTCACACCCGAATCACCACCAAGGGTGCCCTGATCGCGGACCTCGAAGGCCTGCGGGCAAACGCTCCCCGAGCGATGACCGCACACGTGGACACCTTGGGGGCGATGGTACGGGCCATCAAACCCAGCGGACGCTTGAAGTTGGCTCCCATCGGCGGGCTCATGTGGCCCAGCGTCGAGAGTGAAGGAGTGACCGTCAGCACCCGGAGCGGGCAGCGGGTTCGAGGATCGATCGTTCTTTCGAACGGAGCGGTCCACGTAAACAAGGAAGCAATTACCGCACCCAGGAATGCAGACACACTTGAGGTTCGGCTTGATGAGCTCACCCACAGCGCAGAGGAAACTCGGCAGCTTGGCATCGAAGTAGGAGACTTTGTCTACATCGATCCGAAGGTCGAGCAGTCGAACAGCGGATTCATCCGATCACGTTTCCTCGACGACAAAGCTTGCGTAGCCTGTGCCCTCGCCGCAATCAAGGCCTTGCGCGACAGCAACGTGACTCCTGCGCAGAGGACAACATTGCTCATCTCCAACTTCGAGGAGGTCGGCCATGGCGGCGCGGACAGCCTGCCCGACGATATCTGCGAACTGGTTGTGCTCGACATGGCATGTATCGGGGACGGGCTGCAGGGAGATGAATCGCACTGCTCCCTCTGCGTCAAGGATGCGGGTTCTCCTTATAGCAAGCGGCTATCAGACAAGATCAGGACGATCGCCGACCGCCGTGGAATTGATCTTAAAACGGACATTTATCCCTACTATTCAAGCGATGGAACCGTCTACTGGCGCTCGGGAGGGCGTGCCGAAGTGGCGTTGATTGGGCCCGGCGTTGACACCAGCCATGGTTACGAACGCACCCACGTCGACGCACTGAATGACACCGCTGCGCTGGTCGCCGAATATCTCGTGGAGGAGTGATAAGCTGAGAACAATGAGGCAAATACTTGGAAAGGGCATCGCGATGTGCGCGGTCTGCGTGGTTGGCTTTGCTGCGATCGCTTGCAACGATGTGGACGAGATACCTGGACCACGCCAAGCTGGCCCCAGCGCGCCGGGAGCAGTTCCTGGAAGAGGTGGCATGGTTGGCAAGGGCGTTGCCCCGATTGCACCGGGGTCCGGAGCCGGTGCCATGACTCCTATGTCGGGGACCGATTCGGTGACCGGTTCCGGCAGCGGAGTCGGCCAAGCGGCGAAAGATATGGCCAAGAGAAACGCGGCAAACGCAGGCAATCCCGCCGGGATGACTCCCGTCGAACCGGGCGACAATGGTGGCGATCAGGGCGACGACAACTCGACCGGCTAATACTTGAAGCAGTTATTTTCGCTGTTGCTGGTGCTCCTGTGCGGCCTTGGGGTGGCACAGGAGATACAGATCAAGATGATGTCGGGAGCCGCTTACGGTATCCCTCCAAAGGAGGCCACCGGCACAACTGCGGTGTTGCGCCGGGCCGTATTCGATGAATTTCACCGAAAAAATCCTGGCATTCGGATAGTCAACGCCGGAGGCCTCAACCTGAGTGGCGACCAAGCCGACAACATGTTCCTGATGGCGATGGCGGGTGCGACACCACCGGATGTGTTCTATGTCAATTTTCGCCAGTACTACACGTTTCTCGATCAGGGATTTTGCCGCCCCCTTGACGATCTCGTAGAGAGCGATCCGCACTCGCTCGATCGCGCGAATCCAATCGTGATGGATGTCGTCAAAAGCTATGACGGACACATTTACGCGATTCCGTTTTTTCAAGTCGCACTCGCTCTTTACTACCGCAAAGATCATTTCGTGCAGGCGGGTCTCGACCCCGCCAGGCCGCCTCGAAACTGGCAGGAGTTCTACGACTACGCGAAGAAGCTGACCCGTGACGGGCGAAGCGGGTTCGCGTTCTCCTCGCCACCCGGCTATCTGTGGTCTAACCTTTTATATCAAGCGGGCGGCGAGAGCGTGGGCAAGGATGCATCTGGCCGCTGGCAAAGCAAAATCGCCACTCAGGCCGGAGTAGACGCGATCCAATTCTTCCGAAAGTTGGTCGTAGACACTTGGCAGACCCCCGATGGAAAGCGGGCCGGACCCGCTGCCATCATCTCTCCAAAGTTCAGTGATGATATCCGCATGGGCAACATCTCCATGTGGTACTCCTACACCAACGACGTTGTCCTCCAGGGCAATTCCGATATTCCCCCTAGCCTGATCGGAATCGCCGCCATGCCAGCGGGACCGGGCGGCTCCAAGAACGAGATCAATGCAGGCATGTGGGCAATCAATTCGCAGATCAAAGATCCGAAGAAAATCGAGGCCTGCTGGAAGTTTATTCGCTTCATGTCGGGCGATGAAGCGGCGCGAATCAATACCGAAAAGGCGATCGAGCTCGGACTTGGGTCTCTCGTCAACCCGCTCTATCTGAAACGTTTCGGTTACACCGACCTCCTTGGAGAAGTCGATCCTGAATACGTCAAGGCTAACGAGAGCCTGTTCCAAACCGGCCACCCCGAGCCCTATGGGAGAAATTGCCAGCAGGTCTATCAGGCGCTCGACAATGGTCTGGACGATGCTCGCCTCAATCCGAAAAAACCAGCCATGCAGATCCTGAAATCTGTCGAGCAGGAGATGAATCAGAAGCTGATCGGATACATCCCGACCGATCAGATGAAGCGCTACCGTGCCTGGGCGTTTGGAATTCTCTTCTGCGTCATTCTGATCTCAGGCGTCATCGTTGGACGGGCGCTCGTTACCGCCGCCAAAAAGGAAGATGAAGTGGTTGAGAGGCTCCCCGCTGGCATCAGTCGGGGAAAGATTTACCGGTTCGTCGGACTCTGCTTAACCCCGGCCGCGCTCAGCATCCTCGTCTGGTCCTACTATCCGCTTCTTCGGGGGTTGGTGATCGCCTTCCAAGATTACAAAGTGGTTCAGCCGAGTCGATGGGTCGGACTGGACAATTTCATTGGCGTGTTCTCCCAGCCCGTGATCTACACCGCAATTTGGAACAGCTTTGTCTATGTGTTCCTGACCATTTTGATCGGGTTCATCCTTCCGATTGTGCTTGCCCTCGCCCTGAATGAAATTCCGAGGGGCAAACTGTTTCTGAGGACGGTTTACTATCTTCCCGCAATGACGAGCTCGATTCTGATCGCGTTTCTCTGGAAGCAGTTTTACGACAAGACCGACAAGGGACTGCTTAATCACTTGCTTGCACCGGTGATCGAGCATATAGTCAATCCGGTCTGGCATGGCTGGTTTCATGGCGCAGAAGTGCCGCTGAACAATGATTGGCTGGGCAACCCCTCCCTTGCGATGTTCGCCGTGGTCATTCCCGGCATTTGGGCGGGTGCTGGACCCGGCTCCATCCTCTATCTGGCCGCGCTCAAGAACATCTCAGAGGATCGCTACGAAGCTGCCGATATCGATGGAGCAACGTGGTGGCACAAAATCCGATACATCACCCTCCCCGGATTGCGTCCGCTGATGCTGATCAACCTGCTCGGAGTCTTCATCGCTGGATTTAAGGCAGCAGAAAACATTTTGGTGATGACCAGCGGCGGACCCCTGAACGCCACGCGAACGATCGGCCTTGAAGTTTGGCAGAGCGCCTTCATGTATCTCAAATTTGGCTACGCCACTGCCGCCGCCTGGGTCATGGGGGCGATTCTGATCGGTTTCACGATCGTTCAGATTAGGAGCCTCACCAAGCTGACCTTCAGTAACGCAAAGACTTAGCCCACTTCAATCAGACTTCTCAGAACTTCGAGGTTCTGAGCGTGCTTTTCGGTTTCAGTCTCCAGAAGAATCGGCACCTTCGTAAAGCGTGCGTCATTCACCAGCCGCCGAAAAGGCTCCAAGCCAAGCGTCCCCTGGCCAATATCCGCGTGTCGGTCTACGTGACTGCCTAGACCTTTCACACTGTCGTTGCAATGAATCGCACCCAGCCGATCGATTCCAATGCAGTGATCGAAATGCTGCCAAACTAGGTCGTACCCTTCGTCCGTGCGAATATCGTAGCCCGCGACGTAAACGTGACAGGTGTCTAGGCACACCCCTAGACGTCGCGGGCCCTTCAGCAACTCCAACACCGCCGCAAGCTGTTCAAAGGTGGCACCAAGAGCTGATCCAGATCCAGCCGTGGTCTCCATCAACAGCGTCACCTCGTCGGAGGTCTCGTCCAAAATCCTCGCCGTCGCCTCCGCGATCACTTTGATTCCGTGCTCTTCCCCTTGGCCCTTATGCGCGCCCATGTGGCTGACCACTTTGCCGATGCCATACAGTGCGCAGCGGTGAATCTCCCCGGTAAGCGCGTTGCGGCTCTTCTCCCGAATTTCTTCCTCCGGCGCACAGAGGTTCACAAGGTAAGAATCGTGGCTGACCACATCGACTATGCCCGTTTCCTGCGTGGCTCGCTTGAAGTCTTCCACTTTCTCTGGCGTAACCGTCGAGGCTCGCCACATCTGTGGGCTGCTTGTGAACACCTGCACTGCATCAGCACCGATCGCTTTGCCGTCGCGTAAGGCATTCCCCATCCCTTTCGATGTCCGCATGTGAGCGCCCAAGAGCATGTCTCTATTGTGGCGCGACATCCCCACATCTCCACATCTCCACATCTCCACATCCCCACATCCACACATCTCCACATCATCTCCACATCCCCACATCCCCTCATCCCCTCATCCCCACATCCCGGCAGCCGACTCGGGTAAACATCAAGCCAATGGGGCAATATCTCGCCTGTTTCAAAGCGTACGACGTGCGGGGGAAGGTCCCCTCCGAACTGAACCCGGAAATCGCCTATGCGATCGGACGAGCTTATGCCGACCAGACCGGGGCAGACAAAGTCTGTATCGGCTACGACATTCGCTTAAGCGGTCCTGACCTTTACCACTCCCTCGCCCGAGGGCTAAACGACGCCGGTGTGGACGTGGTTCATCTGGGAATGATCGGTACGGAAATGGTGTACTTCGCCACCGCGTTCTACAATTACGATGGCGGCATCATGATCACCGCCAGCCACAATCCCGCCGACTACAACGGCATGAAGATGGTCAGGAAGGACTCCCGCCCGATCTCCAGTGACACCGGGCTCAACGAGATCGAGAAAATGGCCTCGGAGAAAAGTTGGAAGCGCTCTGGCAGCGGCTCGCGGGAGGACAAAGACTGCTACGCTGACTTCGTCGCGCACCTCGTGAAGCTCGTCGACCCAAGCTCGATAAAGCCGCTCAAGGTGCTCTGTGATCCTGGTAACGGAGCCGCAGGATTGGCGCTGGATCAACTTCTGCCGCGGTATTCGATGGAAACCCACATCAACCGTCACGAACCCGACGGAACTTTTCCCAATGGCGTGCCGAACCCAATCCTAGAAGAGTCACGGGCACAAACTGAGCAGAAGCTAAAGGAAGGCAGCTACGACTTTGGAGTCGCTTGGGATGGTGACTACGACCGATGCTTCTTCTTCGACGGGGATGGCAACTTCATCGAGGGCTACTACATCGTCGGGCTGCTCGCCCAAGCGCTGCTTCACAATGATCCGGGCAAGACGATCATCTATGATCCTCGCCTCATCTGGAACACGCTCGACATCGTCGAGAAAATGGGCGGCAAAGCGGTGATGTGCAAGAGCGGTCACGCCTTCATCAAGGAAAAGATGCGTGCTGAAGACGCAATTTATGGCGGAGAGATGAGCGCCCACCACTACTTCAAAGCACACTGGTTCTGCGACAGCGGCATGATTCCTCTCCTCCTCGTGGCACGGCTCGTGTCCGCAACTGGGCGATCTTTAGCCGATCTCGTCGGAGAGATGATCCGAAACTATCCCTGTTCTGGCGAGGTCAACTCAACCGTGTCAGATGTGTCGGCAGTTCTAGCCCGTGTCCAAGAACACTATGCCGACGGAGATATCACCCACGTCGACGGATTAAGCGTGGAATATCCAACCTGGCGCTTCAACTTGCGCGGTTCGAATACAGAGCCGGTGATCCGCCTGAACGTGGAAACAAGAGGCGACCACCAGTTAATGGAGGAGAAGACCGCCGAAGTGCAAGCCCTGGTAAACAGCTGACCGTTTTGGACTGAGTATTTCCGCCCTTCCAAAAGACATCGAAAACAAGACTGGCGTTTAATCTACTGATTCGTTCAGAATATAGCGATTCAGTTCTCTTGAAAACGATTTCTTCTTTCTATGACGTGCTGGGTGTTGGACCCTCGGCAGATCCGGAGACCATCCGCAAGGCATACCGGCGACTCGCCCGAAAACATCATCCCGACGTGAGTTCCGCGCCGGACGCCCATGAAAACATGGCGCGTATCAATGAGGCGTTTATGACTCTTAACGACGACGCTCGTCGGTCGGAGTACAACGCCATGCTCGCAGGAGGCACCTTCGAAGTGCCATCCGAAGGAGCTCGTCGACGTCAACCCAAGGAACCGGTGACCGTGAAACTCACGTCTCGGCTCAAAGCTCATCGAACGCCGATCTACACCCTCGCATTTCTTCCTGATTCAGGCAAGCTCATCAGTTGTGGCTTCGATAACGAAGTCATCCTATGGAGTCCCGATCTCGAACATGTCGAGAAGCGAACCCATATCGACGGCGGTGCCATCTCGGTCATCAAAGGCTTTCCGCAGAACACGTTCATCGCCGCCGGGTCGGCCGAGAGCATCGTCTCTTTCTGGAAATCGGAGAACGGCAAAATTGATTCTTGGAGGGCCGCCTCGGAGGAATGGGTCTCCTGCCTCGCAATCTCTCCAGACGGAAGCTCACTGGCGACCGGCTCCCTGCACCGTCAACTTTCCGTTCTGAATACTGCCGACGGATCGCGCCGCTACTGCCGCGAAGAGCATGCGGATTCGGTGACCGCAGTGGCTTGGTCCGCGAATGGAAAATACTTGGCTTCCGGCTCGGCCGATGCGACGGTCAAACTTTATCACGCCTCTTCCGGAACGGTTATTCACACGTTCCGACAAATTCGATCGACGGTCACCGCCATCGCTCTCAGCGCCGACAACCGCTTCCTCGCCGTGGCTGCCGTGGACCTTTCAATTCGAGTGTTCCGCATGAAAGATGGCATGCTCGAGAAGATGATGTACGGACATACGCGCCCGGTCGAAGCGCTGGCATTTCATCCCAATGGCTGGCTCATCGCATCTGGCTCACGAGACGGCTCAGTAGGGCTATGGAACGCAGCGAAGGGTCTAGGCAATGTAAGAATTGAGGCTTCGAACCGTCCGATCTCGAGCCTGGCTTTTAGCCAGAACGGCCAATCGTTGGCAGCGGCTGGACAGGACAAGCTCGTCAGAATCTGGTCCGTCAGCGCAAAAGACGCCGCGGCTGAGAGCGAAGCCGCTTAGACTGAACTCGTCGTCTGCTTCGACAGGTACTGCAACCGAGCCTTCACCGGCTCGGCAAATGGACCCATCGGTGAGCGTCGCAGCAAATCCTGATAATAAGCCTGCGCACGAGGGAAATCTCGGAACGCGCTCTCGCTTAGCATCCCCAGCCGAAACAGTGACGACTCCTGATCCTCTGGCTTGGCGTCGAGTCTAGCCAAAATCATCTGGTGCATCCGCGCCGCCATTTGGAAATCGCCTGTCCGCTCCAGCTTATTCGCAAGCTCCACCAAGTACCTGAGCGGCAGCGAAGGAGGGGGGAGATTCAGCATCGTGAGGCAGTTAGCAACCGCTCCCGGCTCTTGCTCGACGAGGATTCGCGGCAGCTGCCGTGAAAATTCGTTGATGCATTTCGGCTTGAGGCCATTAACCTCTCGAAGACTCCGATAGACCCAGTTGATGGTAATCGTCGTGTCGTCGGGATTCGTATCGTGCATCGCCTCTAATTCCAATCGCGAAAGCGTGGATAGATCCTTCGTCTCCGAGAGAATCGCCTTCGCCTCACTTGCTTGGCTTGTATCCCGTGGAACACACATGAGGAGCGCGAGAAGCACGCCCGCGAACGCGCCACCCAGGTGCGCATAATGCGCCACCCCGTCTGCCAAGGAAACGAGCGTAAATACCAAGTCGATGCCCAGGTACATCAATGCCACCGCCCACATCGGCCAGTCGGCTGTCCCCTAGTGATAGCTGTAGCCATAAAGGAATGTGACCTTCGAGAATGGGAAGATCACCAATGCCGCTCCGAGGACTCCCATAATCGCTCCCGAGGCACCAAGCGATGGAATTTCGGGGTGCAATCGGCCCTCGAACAGGTAATGCAAACCGCTCCCCGCGACCCCCGACAGCATGTAGAGGAGGAAGAACTTGAAAGACCGCATCCGTCCTTCGACCGCAAACCCAAAGAGGTAAAGAAACAGCATGTTTCCGGCAAGATGAAAGATTCCCGCGTGCAGGAACATGCTCGAGATCAGGTGAGGAAAGTCGAAGGTGTGGCCAGTGATCGCTAAGCTTTCAAGCGACTTCTTCTTGATCTCCAAACCGTTCGAAGTGCATGCGTAGACGATGACGTTCGCCGCCATCAAGAGGATGGTGACGAAAGGAAAGCTTTCGGGAGGATTCTTGCTGCGGATAGGGATGAGCATCTTGGGATTGGCAAAACCAAGATACTACAGATCCCACACGCGGGTTTCAACCTAGGTGAAGCTAGAAGTCAGCCGCGGCAATTCTGGCGATTATACGAGAACTTCGCTGCGCCGCTCGCTCACCCTTCGCTCTGAATGGTCGAGAATTTTCTTCCGGAAACGCAGCTGTTTTGGCGTCACCTCGAGAAGCTCGTCGTCTCGCAGCCATGAAAGCGCTTGCTCCAGCGAGAACTCCTTGTGCGGATCGAGCGCCGTTGTCTGCTCGGAGTTGGCAGAACGAATATTGTTCGCTGCCTTCTCTTTCGTCGCGTTGACGATCATATCTTCATCGCGAGAACAAGCGCCTACGATCATGCCTCCATAAACCTCGGTGCCGATCGGATAGAACAGGGTCCCTCGTTCCATCACATCCTCATAAGCGTAGCGAGTCAGCTTGCCCGGGTCTTTGGAGATGAGCGAGCCCTGAGTGCGTCCGAGAATCTCGCCCCGATAAGGCTTGTAATCATCAAAGAGCGATGAGATGAGGCCAAGCCCGCGAGACATTGTCAGGAAGGATGACCGGAACCCGATTAACCCACGTGTCGGAATGGAATATTCCAACGTGGTCGTGCCGTTGTCGCTCTTGCGCATGTCGAGGAGTTCTCCCTTGCGCCTGCTCATATCTTCCATCACCATGCCCACGGCGTCTTCCGGCATTTCAAGTAGCGCAATCTCGAATGGCTCGAGGATCGCGCCCGATTCGTCTCGCTTATAGATCACTTGAGGGCGCGAAATCTGCATCTCGTATCCTTCTCGCCGCATGGTCTCAACCAGGATCGCAAGCTGAAGCTCGCCGCGAGCTTGAACCTTGACGGTGTCCCCAGGGCTTTCCGGATCGATTTTGACGCTGACCGACACCGCCTCTTCCTTCTGTACCCGCTCCCGAATCTTGTGAATCGTGAGAAACTTCCCGCCGTCCTTGCCCGAAAGCGGAGAATTGTTCGCATAGAAATTCATGGACAGGGTCGATGGCTCCACCTTGATCGCCGGAAGCGGAGCCGAAGTATCGACATGAGCGATCGTATCCGAGATCAGCACGTTATCCAATCCCGCAAGCATCGCGATTTCTCCCGCCACAACCTGATCCACTTCCTTGAGTTGAATGCCCTCGTAAGTCCAAAGCTTGGTTACGTTGAAGCCGGCTTTCTTGTCCAGGCCTTCGCGCATCATTTCCACGCGGTCACCCACTTTCACACTTCCGCGCAGCACCTTGCCGCCGAACATCTTCCCGAGATAGTCGCTATAGTCGAGGTTGTTCACCTGAAGCAGGAAGGCCCCGTCCTCTTCCACGTTTGGAGGCGGCACCGCATTGACGATCATCTCGAACAGCTCGCGCATGTCCTTCTCGCTGCCATCCGGAGAAACCCGCGCGTAACCACCCGCGCCGCTTCCGTACAAGTGGGGGAAAAACAGGTCTTCCTCGCTCGCTCCAAGATCAATGAAAAGGTCGATGGTCTTGTCGTATGCGACCATGGGATTGGCGTTTTCCCGATCGATTTTGTTGATGAAAACGATCGGCTTCAGCTTGTTTTCAAACGCCTTCTTCAGCACGAATCGAGTCTGCGGCATGGGCCCTTCATTCGCATCGACAACGAGCAGCACTCCGTCCACCATGGATAGCACCCGCTCCACTTCACCACCGAAGTCGGCGTGGCCAGGCGTGTCCACAATGTTGATCTTCGTGTTCTTGTATCGAACACTTGCCACTTTCGACAAAATGGTGATCCCCTTCTCGCGCTCCAGATCATTTGAGTCCATGACGCGCTCCGCCATGTGCTGATTCTCGCGAAAAATTCCAGCTTGACGGAAAATAGCGTCGACCAGGGTCGTCTTTCCGTGATCGACGTGCGCGATAATTCCGACATTGCGGATGTGCGAGGGCATAGACGTTAGTTTACCTTTCGGCTCATTTGTCTCCTAAACCCCGAACTCCCGAACCCCCGAACTC
>JAEVZK010000103.1 GCA_023392285.1 Armatimonadota bacterium
ACGGTGCCAGAGCCAGCTTCCATGGCTGCGCTCGGGCTCGGCGCCCTCGCCTTGATTCGACGGCGCAAGGCTGCCAAGAAGTAAGGGTTCGAACATTGAGTTTTGGGCGCAGCGAGTCTCACCCGCTGCGCCCAAAATTGTAAGTAGCTCTCGTAAAATTGCGAGTTCGGCCAGAATCTTTCGCCGCTTTCGCACAAATGCACTAATATAAAAGCATCTGCTCCTACATTAGGGCAGTTATTTGGGCACTGAGTGCCCTTTGGAGAGATTATGCGTAAGCTTCTTATCGTTTCTGGCGCGACCTTATTGGCGGCTGGCGCTTTTGCCCAGACAGCCTATTGGAGTGGCGCTCTCACCGCGAATTCCCCTACGTTCAACCGCCCCACATCCACTGGTGGAGCAGGCGGTCGGCCGGGTGCTGCCTACAGCGTTCAGGGATTCACCGTCACCGTTTCGGGCACTTATACTTTCGAGAGCTCCTCGTTCTCGGTAAACGGTGCGCCGACGCTCGACACCTTCATCTTCATTTATTCGGGTTCATTTGATCCGAACAATCCGACCAACAACTTCTTGGCGGCAAATGATGACTTCAACGGAACTTTGAGCTTGCTCCCTGGACCTTACTCAGGGGTTGGCCTGACGAGCACGGGAACCGGATCTTCGGGTACTCAGCCGAGTTCCCAGGTCATGGCGAGCCTTACCGCCGGAACGCAGTATTATGCGGTTCAGTCGGGCTGGTATGCAGCCAATGACACGAACGGCCGAGGCGTTGGCCCCTACTGGGACGCAATTGGCGGCGGCCCCGGAACGGTCAACCTGACCACGGTGCCAGAGCCAGCTTCGATGGCTGCGCTCGGGCTTGGCGCCCTGGCGCTGATTCGCCGACGAAAGGCTGCCAAGAAGTAGTTTTCGTTGGGGACGGTAGACCTGCGGCCTTCGACCGCAGGTCTATTTTTATTCTACATAGACGCCGTTTACGCTGAGCGCGAACTTATATCCGATGGTGTCGGCGGCCTTGCGGCACATAACCATTCGGCTGAGGAATATCTCGAAATATTCCATTACGGTAGCTTGTTTCGTATCGATTTCTAGCGTCAGTTCGATGGATTGCTTCTCCGGCTCCATCTCGACCCGGCTTCGCTGCACAGCATAATTGACGCGGTCATGGATGTCGAAGCTCTCGACAATCGGATTTTGGACTCGGCTGAAATGGACGTCGCTCTTGTCGGCGATGATGAGTGCGGCGGAGATGGTTGAAATAGGTATTCCCACCAATTCCTCGTGATTTCCGATCGCGCCCAGAATGGGTGCGATCTCGATCGCATCCATTCCCATCTCGTTTAAGAGCGTGAATGCGATATTCGCACCAGAGATCGGGTGGTCGATTCGATTGATGACGTTGCCGATGTCATGGAGATAGGCAGCGATTTGGCCAAGCTCATTTTCGCGGGGTGACACGCCAACTTTCTCAAGGATGTAACGAGTGATACTTGACACGACACCAACGTGGCGGTGACCGTGCTCGGTATAACCCATCGCCTTCATCACTTCATTCGCACCGTCGATGAGCTTTCGGACTTTGGCATTGGAGCGGACGTCTTTCAGGGTGATAAGTTTGGGTTCTGAGATGGAAAGTGGCTCGGCGGACATGACTAATTCTCTACAATTGATAATCTTACAAGGAGCGTGCCGTTAGTTCGCTGCTCCTGCATCACAATTCCTTTTCCAGGCTGGAACCAGGTAAGCAACTCGACTTGATTCTTTCCCAACTGCAAGTTGACGGTAGATTTGACCGCACGAACCTTTTCAACTCCCAGCTCGATCTCCTCGTCAGCCTTTTGGCTGGTGGTGGCGGTGGACTGAGTCGTCCGGTCGATATTGATGACCACACCAGACCATTTGGTTGCAGAACCATCGTTGGTCAGCAGGGGCAGTGGGGGAATGAACTGTGAGTTGTTGAGTTTTTCGGCGACGAGGCCCTTCTCCGTCCAGGCGAGTCGACTGGTGCCCAGCGCACCGTCCAGTTCAAATCCTTTGGTATTGGCGACCGAAATCTCCCGCGCCACCTTTGTCGGCAGGACATAGCTGTTGAATCCCGACTTTACGGAATAGCGCCAGGATTTTCCGACCCTCATCGGCATGAGATCGTCATCGACCCGTTTGCAGCCAGTTGCCGCGCACAGGATGCCGATGAGTAGAACGATAAAATTCGGGCGCATTTGAATCGCTTAAGTCTAAACCTTTTCCAATTTGGCAAATTTTTGCGCGAGTTTTTTGACGCCAATGACGCCGGGGAAAGCGACGGTCACTTCCGTGTCATCTCGCACGGGATTACAGGCGACCACCACACCCATCCCGAACTTAGCGTGTTTGACTCGATCTCCGATTTGGAAGGGCGACTTCCATTCGGGTGTCTTTGCGACACCGGGGGTGACGGTTGGGCGTGGCTCGGTGATCGCGTAAGTTCCGGTTCGAGTTTGGTGAACCTGCCGAATCGGCTGGGCGAAGCTGGAATGAGAGATCGTGTCGAGAAGGTTTTCCGGGATACTTTCTAAGAATCGCGAGGGTCGATTGAAGCTGGGCTGGCCATACAGGGAACGACGGTGAGCATGGACGAGGTGGAGTTCCTCGCGAGCGCGCGTCATGCCCACGTAGCAGAGCCGTCGCTCTTCTTCCAACTCGGAGTCCGAAGTTAGGGCGCGGGAATGAGGGAAGACCCCTTCTTCGAGGCCGACCAGATAGACGACGGGAAATTCCAGACCCTTTGCGGAGTGCAGCGTCATTAGGGTGACTGCGTCGCCACCTTCGTTGAGATTGTCGACATCGGCGACGAGTGAGACACTTTCCAAGAAGCCAGAAAGAGTTGGCTCTTCGCTCGTTGCGTCGTATTCGCTTGTGACATTGAGCAGTTCCTGAAGGTTTTCAAGCCTACCGAGGGCTTCTTCGGAGTTTTCGCTCTTCAAGGCGTCCACGTAGCCAGAGTTAGCGAGAAGCGATCGCAGGACGGGAGTTACGGGCGCGAGTCCGCTTGAGGCCTCCTCGCCAAAGAGGTCTTCATCCGGCCCTGTATTCATGAGACCACCCAGGTTGGCAAGCTCACGAGCTTGTTCGATCGACGAGACAAAGGCGCGAAGTCCGCTCGCGGTCTTCTTCTGGAGCGAGGATTGAACCTCCTGATCGGCCACGGCGGTCCAGAGGTTCGCGCCTCGGTCGTTCGCCCACTTCTCGATGGTGGTGAGAGCGGTGTTCCCGACCCCGCGAGTCGGCACGTTGACGACCCTTCGGACCGAGGCATCATCTCGAGGGTTGAGGGTAAGTCGCAGGTAGGAGAGCATGTCTTTGATCTCCTTGCGCTCATAGAAGCGTTGGCCACCCACGAGGATGTGCGGGATGCGCAGGGTTAGGAATGCTTCTTCCAAGACTCGGCTCTGAGCATTCGTTCGATAGAGGACGGCAGAATCGCCATATTTCCGCCTGCCTACACGAACATCTTTGAGGATGGCATCGGCGACGAGCATGCCCTCGTCGTGCTCAGTTCCGGCAAGTGTCAGCGTTATCGGAACGCCTTGCTCGTTTTCGGTCCAAAGTTCCTTGCTCGCTCGGCCCTTGTTGCGTTTGATGACCTCATTTGCAGCGGCCAAGATCGTTTTTGTTGACCGGTAATTACGCTCGAGCTTAACGATTTTTGCATCAGGATGATCCGAGCTGAAGCGCAGAATGAGGGATACGTCCGCACCTCTCCAGGCATAGATAGACTGATCGTCATCGCCCACGACCACGATGTTGCGGTGCTTTGCCGAGATGAGGTTAACGATCTGATATTGGGCGTAGTTGACGTCCTGATACTCGTCAACGAGCACGTGCTGGAAGCGGTCTTGATACTTCTCCCGGACATCCTGTCGCTGCTCCAGCAGCCGCACGGCATAGTAGAGAATGTCATCGAAATCCAGGGCGTTCGCCTTTCTGAGCAAGGCATTGTAGGACTTGTAGATGTCGCTTGCGATCCGTTCGAAGAAGCCGGTTGCCTTCTCGGCATAGGCTTCTGGCGTCAACATCTTTTCCTTCGCGGAACTGATCTCTGCAAGTACGGCTCGCGGCTGCACGCTCTTGTCGTCGATGTTTTTCTGCTTGAAGATCTCTCGGATGAGAGACATCTGATCAGAGTCGTCATAAATGACAAAATTGCGGTCGATGCCAATGGCCGTGCCGTCGATGCGCAGAATTCGACTGCAGATCGAGTGGAAGGTGCCGATCCACATGGGGTTCGCAACGTCTCCGACCAAGGTGGCAACCCGTTCGCGCATCTCTCTTGCGGACTTGTTGGTGAAGGTAACGGCCAGGATTCTGGACGGCTTTATGCCAGTCTGGATGAGTCGCGCAATCCGCACGGTGATCACCCGCGTCTTACCCGAGCCAGCCCCCGCAAAAATGAGGAGCGGACCCCCAGGCCATTCGACAGCTTCTCGCTGTTCGGGATTAAGGCTGGAGAGGTCGAGCGAAGCAGTCATCAAGATTTACATTATGAAGGAGCGGGGCGGCAAACCTGCCTGGGTGGGGGAATGTCCGACCAAATGAGCAAAATTCGGGGGAGAAAGGCAAACTCAGTCGGGGTGATGTGACGTGCTCAAAGGAACTGACGTCATAATGATCACTGGCGGAATTTCTATGCTTCCTGTAAGCTAGACGTTCCCGGAGAATTAAATGAAGCGTTTAGTCGCAGCTGCCCTTGGAATTTGCATTGCCAGCGCCGTTTTCGCGCAGAGCAATTTTACGATCGTGCGTCCTGCCGACGGCTCGAAGGTCCGGGAGGGCGTTCGAGTCATGATCCCGAAGAACAGCCTCGATGAGGCAGGTTCTTACATCGGCGTTTTCTTGGACAACAAGTTCTTGGAAGCCGTGGTGCCGCCCGTCAGCGGAAGCTACCGCGTTTACACGCTTGATACCAAGAAGCGTCAGATCGAGGATGGCCAACACAAACTGGAACTGGTGAAGTACGTCACCTACGAAGATCAGCCGCGAATCGTGGACCGCACTTCGGTTACGGTCACGGTTGGCAATCACGCGAACGTCGCCATTCCCGCGGGTGGAGTTAAGCTTCGCTACAACTTCTCTCCCGGCCGCCAATATATTTACAAGCTGTTCGACAGCGTTTCCGTTTCCACGATCACCGGCCAGGACAACAGTCTGGGCGGTCGACCGGCCGAGCTCCCAGCATCGGATCTGTTTTATCGCCTGCTTTACGCAGTGGACAACCGGTACGGTGATGGCGATGCTCTTCTGAGAATTCAGCAACTCCCAGAGAAAGGCAAGTCCTATGCGACGTTGCTTCTAGCGGGAACGACTGAACCATCCCGAGTCGATGAGATGGAAATGTCGCCAGCCTACATGCGGGTGACCTCAACGGGACGGCCCGAGTTTGGCGCATTGCCACAGTATTTCGGGTTCACAAACTCCGGGAACGGAGGATCGTTCGAAAACGTGTTCAGCATCTGGCCTTTGCCGGTTCTGCCTGAAAAGGCGGTGAAGGTTGGTTCGGTGTGGAGCGCCTCGTACGTGATGCCAGCCTCTCCGGATACTGAGAATCTCTGGGAGACCAACCGACTGACTCGATCCTTCCCAGCTCGCGGCGAGTTTGTCTCGGCTGAATGGGAGATGGGCCATCCTTGTGCGAAGATTCGAAATTCGATTGCGCAAGGTACGCGCAGCTTACAAGGCATTCAGCTCGAGAAGGCCGGACGCGCGTTTGCAGACGATAAGGTTTCGATGGAAGAAACCATCTGGTTCGCCCTCGACACGAAAGTGATCGTGAAGCGAGTGCGAAGCATACAGATCGATCAGAAAGTTAACGTTGGTGAAGGCACTGGAATGGGAGTTGGCGAACAGCCTGGACCGCAGCCTGGTTCCGCGAATCAGGGCCCACGGGGAGCAGGTCCCAAAGGAAAGTTAGCTCCTCCTGGAGGCGGCGGACGCGAAAGAATCTTTCAGCAGGGTGTAGGCGTGCAGACCCAATCCACTTCCGGTAAGCCGACTGGAAACAGCGGCGGATTTGGAGCCGGCCAACGTTCAGGTGGAGGTGCCGCGCCGCGAACCCAGTATATTCGCCAGCGCCACCAGCAAACATTCATCCTCGAACAGTAATCTAACGCGGAGTCAATGGCCGCGTTGTTCAAAAACCCTATCCCGCGAAACTCCTCGGAAGATCCTGAGGAGTTTCGCCCTACGTTAATTGAACATCTCGAAGAG
>JAEVZK010000156.1 GCA_023392285.1 Armatimonadota bacterium
CAGGTTCAAGTCCTGTACCGCCCACCATTTTTTTATTCATCTGGCGGCTCAAAACGTCGTTCCTAATATAAAAGCTGGCGACTTGAAATTGATGAGGTACGCGCCGGTGGACCAGCGGCCAGAGCTAGCGGTTACGAACGGATACTGCTCCACGCCATCGTTCTGATAGCCAACGGTTAACCATTGGCGACTCACCTTAAACCCGCCAACGGCTCGCACAATGTCGCGATTGGTTCGGTAGCCAAGGCCTAAGAATACATTGAGTCCAGTTCCGTTCACGTTCCAGTTCTTTTCACCCGTAAAGGAATAGCCCGGATTACCGGTACCGACTCCTTGCACACCCGCACTGACATGGGTGCTGGGGAGAGTTGCCGTTTCCGGCGAGAGCAAATACGAGCCAAGGGCGCGAAAGGCGGACTGCTTCAAAAGGTAGGCCGTGCCGACGGTCAAACGTGAATCAACGCGGTACCACAGGAATGTTTCGTCCTCGGTCAATGAACCGGGCCACCACACGGTATTGATCAGCCACTTGCTTCCGTCCAGGGCCGAACTGACCCCGTACCCTCCCGCCATTCACAACGGGCAATGCGCTTGCGCCGGCTTGCCTTCCTGTGGAGGATCCACTTGCTGCGCGTTGCCAAAAGCAATCACGCACAAAGCCGCCGCGACAAATACTCTCTTCACCTCCCCATCGTAGCACGCATTTTAGATCCGCAAATGTTTCTATAAATATAGAAATGTGTGCTAAACTACGGAACATGGATGTAAAGGAGACCGCCCTCATGTTCAAGGCCTTGGGCGATCCGACTCGGCTCAGCATCTTCAACTTTCTTCGCTCCTACTGCTGCGCAACGGTAGATAGTGAGGGCGAAATGCGAGCTTTCGAGGGTCCTACCGTCAGCGAAGTGTGTTGCGGAGTCATGGGCGACAAAAAGATCACGACCTCGATGAGCTTTCATCTCAAGGAATTGCGAATCGCGGGTCTGATTGAAATGGAAAAGCGAGGAAAGAATGTTCTCTGCTTTGTCAATCGTGAAGCTGTACGTTTCCTCCACAACTACCTTCGCGACGAGGAAAATAGCGGCAGTTCCGGCTGCTGAGGATGGAAAACAATGGAAAATCTTATCGATAGAAACGACGTTCGAGAGCTCGTCAAGCAGAAATATGGCGAGGCTGCTCTTCGCGTGATGAACAGCCAGGGCGCTTCATGCTGCGGCACCGAATCTAACACCGGTTCCTTGTGTTGTGGCGCCCCAAAGGAGGCGGATGATTGCTGCTCAAACACAAAGGATCCGATTACCAGCGATCTTTACACCGAATCGGAAGCTTCAGAAATTCCCGAAGCGGCAATTTTGGCTTCGCTGGGCTGTGGCAATCCCACCGCGCTTGCCCAGCTGAATGAGGGCGAAATCGTGCTCGACCTGGGCAGCGGAGGCGGCATCGATGTTTTACTTTCCGCCCGTCGGGTCGGTGATAAGGGATTCGCCTACGGTCTTGATATGACCGACGAAATGCTGGCGCTCGCTGAGAAAAACAAGGCGCAAGCGGGGGCCGAAAATGTAAAGTTCTTGAAAGGGCACATCGAAGCCATTCCCTTGCCCGACGATTCCGTCGATGTGATCATCAGCAACTGCGTAATCAATCTGAGTGCAGACAAAGATCAGGTCCTGAGGGAGGCCTTTCGCGTTCTGAAGCCGGGCGGCCGATTCGCCGTGTCTGATGTCGTCGTGGATGGTGAGTTGCCGGACGCTGTCCGCAAAGACATGGAGATGTACGTCGGATGCGTAGCGGGCGCACTGGAAAAGGATGATTATCTGAGCAGACTGGCTAGGGCAGGATTTGTGAATTCGAGCATCGAACCGACTCGAATGTATGAATTTTCTAAACTTGAGGGCAGTTGGGCTCCGAAGGGCCTAAAAGGTATGACCGAAGAGGAAAAGCTCGCGCTCGACGGAAAGATATTCAGCGGATTTATCCGAGCAACCAAGCCCGCCTGAGGATAAGTGAAAGACTGACTCGCAAGAGTCAGTCTTGTCAGCCCTGATTCCGTTTTGCCGCCGCTCGAATCAAAGCTCTAAAGGCTTCGGCGTCGAGATCTTCCCCTTCGTGGATGTCGATGGCACGCCGGGTTCCGCCCTCTAGGCTCGCATTAAAAAGCTTCTGTGGATCGGCCAGACCAGCACCATGGGCGAAAGTCAATTTGACGGCTTTTTTGTAGGTCTCGCCCGTGCAGATGATTCCATCTTTCGACCAGACGGGTACACCCTTCATCCCGTTCGATGGCTTACGCCATTTGATTTCTTCGACAACGTCGGGTAGCGCTTCCAAGATCAGTTCCCGAACGCGCGAGAGCGCTGTGCCCCGCCAGTCATTCATCTCGCGAAGCTGTTCCGTAATTTCAGCAGAATCGTTTTCCATGAGTAGTTCCATCACTCGGAGCGTGGGCACGAAAGGCTCTTGCTGTACATGCCCGAGCTGTCGAAGCAGCAGGGTCGACGACTGCCCGCCGCCAGCTTGGAGCAAGCAACCGCTATCCTCTTTATCCGAGTTTCAGCTTTTTTCCCCGAAGTGATCCAGTGCACCCAGTCGCGGCGTGCCGTCGGGGTTAGCTGCGGCCAGAGTGAACCGGCTTTAGGATCAGCGTCAAGAGCATCGCGAATGTCCTGGGGCACCTCTGGTTCAGGCTCTTCGGACGTAGGAGCGAACACGAGGTGAGCCTCATCGCCGGCCGAGAGTTTCAGCTTCTTCGCCGTCTGTTCAGTTACCTTGAGCCAGTGTCCGCCCTCTCCATCCGGCTGCAAGGTGGTGAGGAAGTCCGTGCCGTTCAACTTACCTTCCACCGAGACTAGCCCTCGGGAGGGCAACGAAGCGCTCGCCTCTTGGGGCAGCCTAAGGAACAGCCATTCGGCGGATTCTTCATCGACCGGCCGTCGAAGCATTGCCTTGAATTCGATTTGATCTAGCGAAGTCTCTTTGTTCATCGTGCGCTGCCCCTCTGTGAACTATTTTACAGTTCAGTTTTGCTCGAGGGTGAATTTTTCCATCAATCCAAGTGTGGAGGAGCTGACGTGGTGCTCGATTCCCTCTGCCTCCGTTTCTGCGCTCTGGGAATCCAAGCCTAGCGCGATTAAAAATTGGACCACAATGCGATGGCGCGACCGACATTCGCGGGCCAAAATCATTCCTTCTTCGGTAAGAACGGTGGGTCGATAAGGCTCCAAACGCACGAGCCCTTCCCGTTCTAAGCGTCGCATCGCTTTTGCAACCGTAGGATGAGCGACTCCGATTCGGTCGGCAATTTCGGTGGTCCTTGCCTCGCCAGATTCTTCGATGAGGTCTAGAATGACTTCGACGTAGTCCTCCGCCAGCTCCAAACGATGTGCCTCGCGCGTGTGCTGAAATCGAGCGGCTGCCGACTCCGAAGCTCTCATCATCTTAGTTTAGCATCTTGCAGGAACGATGTAGCCAGTGCTACACTTGTTAGATGTAGCAATGGCTACAAATCCATATGGCTTCGCAACCTTCGAACAGCCCATCTCAAGTTTCCATTCCGGGAGCTGCGCACCGTTCGCTTCCTGAAGCACATGAAACTCTCGCTGTTCCGGCGAGCCATCGCAGTTGGTTTCGAACGCTTTTGGCTTTCCTCGGCCCTGCGTTTTTGGTCAGTGTCGGCTACATGGATCCCGGTAACTGGGGCACCGATCTTGCCGGGGGCTCAAGGTTCGGCTATGCCCTGCTCTGGGTGATCTTCGTTTCGAACCTGATGGCGCAGTTCCTCCAGGTACTTTGCGCCAGGCTGGGTCTGATCACCAAGAAAGACTTGGCGATGGCCTGCCGCGACTATTACCAGCGGCCGGTCGCCGTCGCCATGTGGATTCTTTGCGAAGTCGCCATCATTGCCTGCGATTTGGCCGAAGTTGTCGGTTCGGCGGTTGCGCTAAACCTCCTGTTTCACATTCCTCTTGAGTTGGGCGTTCTAATCACCGGATTCGATGTGCTACTTCTTCTCGGCTTCATGAAATTCGGTTTTCGCAAGATCGAAGCCATCATCCTAACCCTGATCGCGACGATCTTCGCGTGCTTCCTTTATCAAATTGCGTTGGCACAGCCGAATTGGAGCGAAGTGCTTCACGGCACGTTCGTTCCGTCGATGCCGAATAGCGCAGCGCTGCTGATCTCGGTGGGCATCCTCGGTGCCACCGTAATGCCCCACAACCTTTATCTCCACTCGAGCATCGTCCAAACCCGCAAAATCGGCCGTGGCCAGACTGCCCTGTCCGAGGCGCTCAAGTTCAACACGATCGACACGATCGTCGCGCTCAGCATGGCTTTTCTGGTCAATGCAGCAATCCTCATTCTCGCCGCCGCCACGTTTCATGGCAAAGGCATTGCAGTCGAGGAGCTTCAGCAGGGTCACGAGCTTCTCAGCACGACATTGGGAGCTGGATCAGCCGTCGCGTTCGCCGTGGCTCTCCTTGCATCTGGCCAATCATCGACCATCACCGGCACCCTTGCGGGACAGATCGTGATGGAGGGTTTTATGAACTGGCACATCCAACCATGGGTTCGCCGCCTCGTAACTCGCCTTCTTGCGATCATCCCGGCGATCGTCATCATTCATTGGAAAGGCGGCGACCAGACGGTCGAACTCCTCGTCGTCTCTCAAGTCGTCCTGTCCATGCAGCTGCCCTTTGCGATCTTTCCCCTGTTAAGCGTCACCAGCGATCGGAAACGCATGGGGGAGCATGCCAACAAACCGTGGGTGACCGCCATCGGCTTTCTCATCGGCTTGATCATTGTGGGCCTGAACGTGTTTCTGCTTTACGACCAGATCGGCCCCTTTTGGCTCGGGGCCGTCATTCTGACCATCAGCTTGTTTGCTGTTTACGTGCAGTTCTTCCGCAAGAGACCTGAGCAGACGCTAGCGAAAGATAATTAAGGCTCGCTCGAATGACGCTGGTCGAACGAGCCTCTTACACTTAGCCCGCCGAAACAGGCTCGCGAGATGCCCATGGATCACTCGCCGGCACTTCTAGGCTGAGCCCTTGCGCGACTCGTCGAGCATAGTCCGCATCGCATTGGCTGAAGAGCCAAAGCATCCGCTGCTTGATCTCAAGAGTTGCGTTCTTGATGTTGTTCACCGTATTCTCGACGAGGTCGCCGCGCTC
Source organism: Armatimonadota bacterium (assembly GCA_023392285.1). Lineage (GTDB taxonomy): Bacteria > Armatimonadota > Fimbriimonadia > Fimbriimonadales > Fimbriimonadaceae > JAEVZK01. Next base: position 5,169 of record JAEVZK010000156.1, read on the forward strand.
CCAATCTTCGTAGCTGCGATAGCGCTCTCCCGCCTGCTTGAAGTCGTTTGTCCGATCGATCATCTCCCGAACCAAGTTTCCAGAGACGTGGGGCGTGTGAGGCTTGCCGGCGGGCTTCGCTTCCACGAGTCCATTCATCGTGGAAGGCTCATAGTTGACGTGCGGATTCGAACCCTCGGGCATGTCCACAGCATAAGTCATCGCGCCATCTCGCTGATTCGTTGCCACCCGCTTCTTAGGCGCATTGATCGGCAACTGCAGGTAGTTCGGTCCGACGCGGTAGCGCTGGGTATCCGAATAGGAAAGAGTTCGTCCTTGAAGCATCTTATCGTCGCTGAAGTCCAAGCCGTCCACCAAAACGCCAGTGCCGAACGCAACCTGCTCGACCTCGGCGAAGTAGTTCTCTGGATTGCGGTTCAGCACCATCTTGCCGATCGCAACTTTAGGAAACTGGTCTTCGGGCCACAGCTTGGTATCGTCCAGCGGATCGAAATCAAGCTCAGGATGTTCGTCGTCGCTCATGATCTGTACGCACAGCTCCCATTCTGGAAATTCCCCGCGCTCGATTGCCTCGTACAAGTCTTGCGTAGCGTGATTGAAGTTCGTCGCCTGAATTTCCGCTGCCTGTTTAGAGGTGAGATTCCGAACCCCCGCCTTCGGAACCCAGTGATACTTCACCAAAACGGCCTCTCCCTCGGCATTCACCCACTTGTAGGTATTGACCCCCGAGCCCTGCATCTCGCGGTAGCTCGCCGGTATTCCCCAGGGCGAGAGAACCCACATCAGCATATGCAGCCCCTCCGGCTTGTGGCAGAAGAAGTCGAAAACTCGCGACCAATCCTGGCGATTCGTCACCGGGTCCGGCTTGAAGGCATGAACCATGTCCGGGAAGTTGATCGAGTCTCGGATAAAGAAAACCGCCAAGTTATTGCCAACGAGGTCCCAATTACCATCTTCGGTATAAAACTTCACTGCGAATCCGCGAGGATCGCGCAACGTCTCGGGCGAGTGGCCACCATGAACCACGCTACTAAATCGAACAAAGGTGGGCGTGCGTTTCCCCTTTTCCTGAAAGAGCTTCGCTCGCGTGTATTTGGCGATCGGCTCATCGCCAAAGCTGCCGTAGGCTTCGAAGTAGCCGTGCGCCCCAGCTCCACGCCCGTGAACCACTCGCTCCGGAATTCGCTCCCGATCGAAATGCGTGATCTTTTCGATGAACTGATAGTTCTCCAGCGTGGTCGGTCCTCGGTTGCCGACTGTTCGCGTGTTTTGGTTGTCGCTGATCGGATGGCCTTGCCGCGTCGTGATTGTTCGATCGCTGCTGCCGCCCTTCTGAGTCCCTGCTCCTGTTGAAGCATCTTTGCCGTTCATGCTATCGCTCATTTCTCCTCCAATGTTCTGCATCGTTCGCAAGTTCCCCAGAAGATCACCTCCGCCTCCTCCACTCGATACCCAAAGGTCTCGATAGGCTCCAGACAGGGCGCTGCGCCTACCACACAGTCGATGTCTTCCGTCTTGCCGCAAGAGCGGCAAATGAGATGGTGATGGTTATCCCCGACCCGTCTCTCGTATCTGGCAGGATGCCCAGCTGGCTGAATTCGCCTCAGGAGCCCAAGCTCGACAAACATGTGCAGCGTGTCGTAAATGGCTTGAGTGGATAATCCAGGCTGGTCCGTCCGTGCGCGCTTCGCGACCATGTCAGCGTCGAGGTGAGCACGCCCCTCTCCAAAAGCGGCGTAAACCGCTCGCCGAGGTGCGGTGACCCGCATGCCAGCTTGCCTCAATCGCTCTTCGAGAGCTTGACCTTTCTGGGAACTATGCAAGGGAGAAGCTTACCATTTATTTGGAATGATTCCAAATAAACTAGCGAGTCAACGCCGATATCTGAGCCGCATATCGTTCTTTCACGACGGGCCGTCTTACCTTCATCGAAGGAGTCATCTCGCCCGATTCGACCGAGAACGGCTTCGACAGCAACGCGTGCTTTTTCACCATTTCAAATCCAGCTAATGTCTTATTCACCCGGTCGATCTCTCCGCGGATCAGCTTTCTCACTGCCGGATCCTCGACCAGTTCCTCATTCGACAGCTTGCTAAGAGCCGGATCGTCGCTTTTAATCGCCTCGAAGTTCGGAATGATGAGTGCAATGCAACTGTCGAGCCCGTCTCCCAGCACAACCGCCTCCTGAATGTAGTGCGACGACCGCAGCTTATTCTCAATCGGTTGCGGCGCGACATTCTTGCCATTACCCAGTACGAGGAGGTCCTTCTTTCGGTCGGTTATCTTCAGGTAACTCCCGTCGAACATGCCTATATCGCCCGTGTGGAACCAGCCGTCTTCGTCGATCGCCTCGGCTGTCTCCTTGGGGAGATTCCAGTACCCCACCATGCGCGCGTCGCCTCGAAATAAAATCTCGCCGTCGGGAGCGATTTTGACTTCGACTCCGTCGAACACTTCGCCGACGGTGTCAGGTCGATTGCGGTCGGGATGGTTGACGCAGACTCCGGAGTACGTTTCCGTGAGTCCGTAGCCTTGCAGTATCTGAATGCCCAACGCTCCATAGAACTCCGCGACATGCTTTGGCAAGGCTGCCCCACCTGAAACGAAGAAGCGCAGACGGCCGCCGAACCGCTCTCGAACCTTCTTTCCCACCACCGCATTGGTGAGCCAGTACAGTGGGGCAAACTGGCCGTTGAACTTGGCTTTTCCCTGCGATATGTGCAAGTTGAACAGCTTTTGCTGCAACGGTTTCTGTTTCTTCAGCCCCTCCAGAATCCTGTCCATGGTGGCCTCGAGAAAGCGCGGCACGACCAGCATGACGGTTGGCCGGACCTTCACCATATCACCCGCGAGGGAGGCGAGACTCTTCGCATAGCCAATCGTTGCCCCGAGGTAGATCGGCAGACACTGCCCATCCACCTTCTCGAACACGTGGGACATCGGAAGGAAGGTGAGGAAGACGTCGTTCTGGTTGAACGGAAGGCTCGCCAGGACTGACTTGAAGATGGTGAGGAAGCCTTTATGCGCAAGCATCGCGCCCTTCGGCAAGCCAGTCGTGCCACTTGTGTACACGATGGTGGCGAGATCATCGCCGGTAATCTCTGCGATCCCATTTTCCCACTCCTGGTCCGGGATCAAGTCCTTCGCGGCTTGGGCGGCTTCATCGAGTGAGCCGCTTCCTTTCATCTGTATAACTTTAATGGCCAATCCTTGCAGCTTCGCCTCTTGATCGGCTCCGTTCACCACCGCAATCTTGGCCCCGCAATCCTGAGCGATGTATTGAGCTTGATCTGCGGGCAGGGTGGGATAAATTGGGACAACGATGACTCCGAGCGTCTGGCATCCCCAATCCGTCAATGCCCACTCCACGCAATTGTCACTCAGGATCACCAACCGATCTCCCTTTTTCGCACCAAGCTGGCGGATCGCCGTCGCGTAGCGATGCACCAATTGGTGAAGCCCTCGATAGGTGATCTCGCGCATGTCACCTTTGTCGGGGACCAGCATTGCCGCCTTCCCAGCAAACTGGTTGCACCGAATTCCAAACATTTGAGCGAGAGATTTGGCTTCCATTGAGTTCCGCTATTGTAGACGGATTGCCTCTGTCGCGTGGCGGCAGGAGTCCCGAAGAATTCAGCCCTTCTGGCGGGCAAGGTGCGCGCTGTACGCGTTATCGAAGCTGACAATCCGCCCGATCAGGGCGTTATACGCGCCATGGGCGCTCGCCCGATCCTCCTCCTCGAGCATCTCGTACAACCGGTGCTCGTAGTAGGGTTCGACGTCGGGCAGGGGCGTGATTTTGATGCCAAGCCGCTCCAGATTGCGGCCCGCGATCATCACGAGCAAGGCTTCCTTCGTCTTCTCGCCTCGTTCCAGATCGGCGATTCCCTTAACGATGATGTCCCCTCCTGGGTACTCGAGAAGCTCGTTGTGGTTCAAGTTAGCTCCTGGATAAAGCTATTCAGCTTGGCCTTGAAGACGTCTGGGCGGATGGCTGGATACCGGATCATCGCTGCTTCTATGGAGTGAAATAGCTCTTTAAGCCGAGGCAGTTCTATCTTTCTTAAGTGTGCGTAAGCTCGAACGTCATCTAGGTCCTTGGGGTGGCCGCGAAGAATTTTGGAAAGAGCTTGAGAATAGAAGTCGTAGTGATAAAACTCGACCGCTCCATGGACCACGATGAACTCGCTGTCGCTATTCTCGGCCTCATTTACAGCCTTACTCGGCACGATACGAGGTGGTTGCTCGTCGTAGGAGCTCTCGGAGCGTTCCTTGGCTTTAGGCTTGTTGCTGCGATGGGTGGTATATGAACGATGGCTAGGCAAACAACTTGAAATGCACCTAGAGAGCAACTGAAATCTCTTTGTGAATGGTGGAAAGGCCACGTCTATGGAAGCGACTTGCTGGGCTGGAGTTCCTCTCTTCGATTTTCTGAGTAGACCTATCGGTACTGCGCGTCGGTAACCTATAATTTTCTCGTGCGACCCGCACGTCACCTGATCCTCATACTGCTGCTGTTCATTACCCAGGTTCACACCTGCGTCGCATCGTGGCAGTTGCCCGGCGGTAAGGCGTGCGTTGAGTGCCCGCGGCTGATAAGTGCACCAGCCGCTGCGAAGAACGCGTTAACCGCCGCCAAGGATTGCCGTGACTGCTGCAAGTTCCTCGGCTGCTCCCATGATTCCAAGGGCAAGGCACAAGCTTCCGACTCGGGCGCACAGCAGATTGTCTTCGCAAGGATAGAACCCGAGCTGATCCTGCCGCTGGCATCGCCTGCGCCAGCACCTGCGGTTTTCATCGGCATCGAGTCCTTCGTCGCCAACGCGCCGCCCTCTCAAACTCAGAGCCGTGCGCCTCCTTCTCCGTTGATGTAGTCGTCGAGCGGCAGAACGCGCCGCCCTGTCCTCATCTCTGGAGATCCCATTGAAATCGCTCATTTTAGCCTTGCTCTGCCTGGTGCCCCTAATCGCACTGGGGCAAGAGGGGCAAATCACGTTACAAGCGGCCCTGAGCCGCGCATATGAGACCCGCGCCGGCATCCGAGCAGCGCGGCTGCGGCTATCGCAGGCTCAAGCATCGCGCCGCGCTCTCGCGGCAGTCCCCCCCACTCGCGCGTTTCTCGGCTACTCCACCAGCGCGGAGGTGGGTGGCACCGACGGAGACGCCATGATTGCCCAGCAAATCGACATCTTCGGGCGATCCCGTGCGGGGCGCTCCGTCGGAGACGCGCTCGTCTTGCAAGCCCAAGCGGCCCTTACGGAGACGCTGGTGACGGTGCAGACGGACGTTATCTCGCTGTACACCCAAACGGCAGCTTCCGCTGCCTTAGCCTCCACAGCGCAGAATACGCTGCAGATCGTAGAGCAGCTTGAAAACGCTGTGAAGCAACGGGTTGAAGGCGGCGTGGCACCGGGAGTTCAGGCCATGCGGCTCTCGATCGAGGTGGAGCGCGCCCGCGCCATGTCATCGCGGCGGCAAGCTGAACTTGATGCGAACCTGACAAGACTTGCTGCAGCGACGGGATTTCCCAAGGACGCTCTGGTGCTCAGCGGAATGCCCGACTTTGAACCACAAGCTGCGGTGGCTATTGAGCAGACTCGGCCCGATCTTCTGGCGCTCGCTGCCGAGGTAGCTACCGCAGAAGCGGACGCACGTCTCGCTCGCACTTCCTCGCTCCCTGAGCTTGAGCTGCAGGGACGACGCAGCCCTTGGCAGGATCAGCGCGGGCAGTACGGCGCACGCATTCAGTTGTCTTTTCCTCTTTGGGACGGCGGCAAGACGCGCAATGAAGTTTCCGCTGCGTCCAGTCGCGCAGAGGCAGCCCGCCAGCTTCTAGCGGACGCGCGTGCTATTGCCGCAAGCGAGGTGGATGCGGCACGAACTGAGGTGGCAGCTTCCGTGCAGGAGGTGTCGTCGTTCGAGAAGATCGTCCAAACGGCTCGGCTTCTCGTGGAGCGAACGCGGACGGGGTTGACCGAGGGCGCGAGTTCGTTGATTGAGGTGCTCGACGCTCTGCGCGCTTTGCGCGAGACGGAGGAAACCCTGATCGAAGCGAGGCTTTGGCTCGCTCAGGCGCAAGGACGACTTCTGCATGTAACGGGCCAGTTGGTGGTGAAGCCGTGAGGAACTTGCTTTACGCACTTGCTGGACTCGCAGCCTTCGTCATGCTCGGATGCGGGCGACCCCAACCGACTGCTGCAGCATCGAAAGAGGAGCATGGCCATGCGGAAGAAGCGCACGGCGGGGAGCACTCGGCCGATCTCGCCCTCACTGAGGAGGCTATCAAAACTGCCGGCATCGAAACCCAAGTAGCTCAGTCGATGCCACTGCAGGCACAGCTGCGTGTTTCCGGCGTGGTATCGAACACAGGCCAAGGCAGAGCCGTTGTGACTCCTCCAGTGGGAGGCAAGATACTGTCGCTCCTCGCTAACGTGGGCGACACGGTGACGACAGGGCAAGCGCTGGCCACTATTGAATCGGTTGACTTGGCGCAGGCGGCCGCCGCGATAACTGATGCCGAGAGAGCCCGCGGCGCAGCCGAGTCGGACGTAAAGCGTGCCAAAGCGGAGCTTGATCTGGCCAAGGCTCGCCTGCGGACGGCACAAGCCGCACTTGGGCGGCAGCAAGCGTTCGCGCGTACTGGTGCGTTCAGCCAGCCTGGATTGCAGGATGCGCAGAGGGAGCTCAACGATGCAGAGTCTGAACTTGAGAGCGCGCAGAAGGAAGAAGTTGTCCATCGCGCCCAACTCGAGCGTGCAGAGAGGCTTTTCAGGCAAGAACTCATCTCAAGGACGGAGCTCGAGAACGCACGCCTCGATGTAGAGCAGGACCGCATCCGCCAAGAAAAGGCAAAGAGACAGATCGCGCTGGCCCGGCAAGCCTATGAACGAGAGAAGGAGATTGCCACCAAGGGGCTCCACAACGCTCGAGAAATCCAGGCGGCCGAGGCGGAGGCGCGAGCAGCGAACCTGGAGGTAGGCCGCGCAAGAGTCGCGCTGCAAGGGGCCGACGCCGCAGTGCAGGGTGCTCGTCGCGCAGTGGCAAATGCTCAGTCAGCCTACGCGGCAGTCGCTGGAAGCGGCAACCGCGCAGGCGGAAGCAGGGTGACACTTGTCGCTCCTATCGGTGGAACGATCGCCCATCGGGAGGCAACGCTTGGCCAGGCGGTGGAGCGGACGACCGAAGTCTTCGAGATAGACAATCTGCGTTCTGTTTGGATAACCGCGAGTGTGCCCGAAAAAGAGATCGCGCACGTGCGGCGGGGCGGACCCGTCAGGGTGAGCACTTCCGCCTACCCCAACCGCACCTTCGTTGGGGTGGTCCAGGTGGTGTCCAGCAGACTTGATGCGAAGACACGGACGATGCCTGTTCAGTGCCTCGTGCAGAACGTCAGCGGGCTCCTCAAATCCGGCATGTTCGCTCAGGTGGAACTTGGCATTGGAGCAAGCTCGGCGGGCATAGCGGTGCCGCGCAGCGCGATCGTGTCAGATGGTGACGAAAGGGTGCTGTTCGTGGCCGAAGGTGGTGGCAAGTTCGAGAGAAGAACCGTGCGGATAGGGCGCGAACAGCGCGAAATGCTGGAGATCCTGGATGGGCTCAAGGCAGGGGAACGCGTAGTCACCAAGGGAGCGTTTGTGCTGAAGAGTCAGGCTCAGAAAGACGAGCTGAAGGGGCATGAGGACTGATGATCGAGCGCCTGCTCCACTTCAGCGTTACCCAACGCTTCATCATCATCGCAGCCACTGCGCTGCTCGTTGCGCTCGGCATCTCCTCATGGAAGAACCTTAACCTCGACGCTGTTCCGGACATCACCACCAATCAGGTTCAGATCAACTGCGAAACGGGGGGCTTAGGGCCTGAGGAGGTTGAGCGCCTTGTAACGTTCCCTATCGAGACCGCAATGGGCGGTCTCCCCGGCGTAGAGGACACTCGCTCGCTGAGTCAATACGGCCTCTCGCAGGTCACGGTGACGTTCAAAGACAACGTTGACATCTTCTTTGCCAGACAGCTCGTGAACGAGCGGCTCGGACGCGTTGCTAACGAGCTTCCAAAAAATGTCGAGGCCCCGCAGCTCGGCCCTGTGTCGACGGGGTTGGGCGACATTTATATGTTCACCATCGAGAGCCCCACCCGATCACCGATGGACCTGAGGACAATCATGGACTGGCAAATCGCGCCGCAGCTCCGGACTGTTCCTGGTGTGGCGGAGATCAACGTGGCCGACGGCAGCGTGAAGCAGTATCAGGTCGTCGTCGACCCACGGCGCCTTCAGGCGCACAACCTCGGAATCGGGAATCTTATCGACGCTCTCGAGAAGAACAACCAGAACGCAGGTGGTGGTGTGATGGATACGGGCGGCGAGCGCATCCTCATCCGCAGCGTCGGGGTTGCCACTCAGAAAGAGCACATCGAGAGCATTCCTGTCGCCACGGAGGGCGGCACGCCAATCCTTGTGCGCGATGTGGCGGAGGTGACGCTTGGCACACCCATTTTGACGGGAATCAGCACCAAGGACGGGAAAGAGGCGATGTTAGCCGTCGGAATGATGCTGAAGGGTGCCAACGGCCGCACCGTTGCACAGGCGCTGGACGCAAAGGTGCAGGAGATTCGCGGGCAGCTTCCCGAGGACGTGAAGCTCACGACTGTGTACAACCGCGCCAATCTCGTCAACAAGACGGTCGAGACGGTGACACACAGTTTGCTCGAGGGAGGTGCGCTCGTCATCGTCGTGCTGCTCCTGCTGTTGGGCAATATGCGCGGCGCACTGATCGTAGCAGCGGCCATTCCACTTTCGATGCTCGTTGCCGTGACGGGCATGAACTACTTCGGCATCTCAGGCAACCTGATGAGCCTCGGCGCCATCGACTTCGGCCTTATCGTCGACGGTGCCGTGGTCATGATCGAGAACGCCGTCAGACGCCTCGGAGAACGCAGGGAGAGCGTTGGCCGCACGCTCACTCGCGAGGAGGTCCGACACACGGTTGAGGAAGCCTCAAAAGAAGTTGGGAAGCCCACGGCCTTCGCGGTCTCAATTATCACGGTTGTGTACTTGCCGATCCTAGCCCTGGAAGGCACGGAAGGCAAGATGTTCAAGCCCATGGCGTTTACGGTGGTGTTCGCTCTGATTGGCGCGCTCCTCCTGACGCTGACCCTCGTTCCCGCTCTCGCGAGCATGTTCTTGTCGGGGAACACGAAGGAGAGCCACAACGTGGTGATGGGCTTCCTCAGCCGTATCTATCGACCCGTCCTCTCCTTTGCCCTACGGCGGAAAGCAATGATCCTGAGCGGAGCGGTGGCGCTTCTCGCTGTAGCGGGCCTGCTCTTCACCAGACTTGGGTCGGAGTTCATTCCGACGCTAGATGAAGGGGATTTGGTGGTGCAGCCGATCCGCGTCCGCACCGTGGATGCAGACGAGACGGTCAAGCTCGTTACAGCCGCTGAGCGAAAGGTGCTGGAGGTGCCAGAAGTGCTCACCGTCTTTTCACGGAGCGGCACACCGGAGGTCGCCAGCGATCCGATGCCGCTCTCGCTCACGGACTCGTTTGTGATGCTCAAAGAGCGAAGTCAATGGCGTCCTGGCATGAGCAAGGAGAAAATCAGGCAAGAGCTTGAGGAGAAGCTGGAGCAAGTCCCTGGGCAGGGCTACAACTTCTCGCAGCCGATTCAGATGCGGTTTGCCGAACTGGTTTCGGGAGTAAAGGCCGACATCGGCATTAAAGTGTTCGGTGAAGATCTTGATGTTCTTCGCGACAAAGCAGACGAAATCGCGGGCGTAATGCGCGACCTTAAAGGTGCGGCCGACGTGGAGGTCGAGCAGGTGGACGCGGTGCCAATGCTACAGATCGAAGTGGATCGAGAGGCAATCGCTCGGCACGGAGTTAGCGTCGCTGACGTTCAGCAGTTCATCAGCTCCGCCCTCGGAGGCGAGCCAGTGGGTCAGATTATCGAAGGCGACAAGCGCTTCGGTCTCACGGTGAAGCTGCCTGATGACATACGCAACAGCGCTGCCGCGATAGCCGCGCTTCCAATCAAGACAGCCGCAAGGGAAATGGTGCCCCTGTCCGAATTGGCGAACATCGACTTCAAGGATGCTCCCGCCCAGATTAGCCGTGAGACGGGCAAACGACGCGTGGTCGTGCAGCTTAACGTTCGCGGCACAGATTTGGGCACCTTTGTGCGGGCTGCCCAGGCGGCGATCAAGTCAAAGGTGAAGATGCCTGAGGGCTACTACATAACGTGGGGAGGTCAGTTCGAGAATTTGCAACGCGCCTCGTCGCGGCTGACGCTCGTGGTGCCGGTTGCGCTCGCCCTGATCTTCGCTCTTCTCTTCATGACGTTCGGCTCAGTGAAGCAGGCGGTCCTCATCTTCACAGGGGTGCCGCTCGCCGTCACGGGAGGCATAATTGCCTTGTTCCTGCGCGGTATGCAGTTCAGTATCTCGGCTGGCGTGGGCTTCATCGCCCTCTCTGGTGTGGCTGTGCTCAACGGCGTCGTCCTTGTGTCCGCGATCAACCGCTTGCTTGAAGAGGGGCGATCTGTCCCCGATGCAGTTCGAGAGGGCGCACAGCAGCGACTGAGGCCAGTGTTGATGACAGCACTCGTCGCTGCGCTTGGCTTCGTCCCGATGGCGCTGAACACGGGAATCGGAGCTGAAGTCCAGCGTCCCCTGGCCACCGTCGTAATCGGTGGGATCGCATCTGCGACAATGCTGACGCTCGTGGTGCTGCCCGTCCTGTACGGCATGATGCAACGTGGTGAGCCGAAGGAGGAAATCTGAGCCAAGCGCACTCACACGCTGGTGGCGGAGAGGTGGGATGACTCCTACGGAGATCCGCTCCTCACTTGCTTTGCAAGTTCAGCGTATACGAACCTACTGTTCGAATCCGCCACTCTCCTGCTGCTTCGCAGTGGCGGAGAGGGTGGGATGACTCCTAC
>JAEVZK010000093.1 GCA_023392285.1 Armatimonadota bacterium
TCGGTCTCCCCGTAAACGAGCTCCTCAAATGGATCGTCGACCGGCCGAGGCCGCTGGAAAGTCAAGTGATGATTCTGATGGAGCGAACCGGCCTGAGCTTTCCTTCCGGCCACTCGATGGGATCAGCTGTCATCTTTGGTCTTTTCGCATGCCTCTTTTGGCTCAATGGAGAGCCAAACCGCTGGCCGCGCTACGCCGGCACCCTATTCTTTGGCATTTTGCCATTCGGTATCGGCCTAAGCCGCATCTATGTTGGTGCTCACTGGCTGAGCGATGTTCTCGCTGGGCTGACAGCCGGTGCATTCCTTCTTGTTCCTCTGATCGCCTTATATAAGCACTGGTATCCAGCAAAAGCGACTGACAATCGTCTACCTGATAAACTAACGGACGACGATGCGCAAGGGACAGATGAAGGTGGTGAAGCTCATTCCGGGCGCCAAGAATCTGTCGAAGCTGATCGCTGAGTTCTGTCGCAAGCCAGAAGGCGTCCTCGTCACCTTTTCGGACACTCGAAAAAAGGCGATCGCGGAACTGCTGCCCGATGGAGCTGAAACCGAAATTCTCGAATTTGGAGCGGTCGCTCGCCGTCTCGCCACCCTTTGTGGCGAGTTTCCCCCAGGTGTCGCTCGCAACGCTCAAGTCATCGCCGCAGTTGGCACCGCTTGCGCCTCTTTAGAGCCGGACTCCCCCTTTTATAAGACAGCCCGATTCCCAGGTTTACACCGACTCATTGCCCAGACCCTCCACGAACTGGCTGGCTGGGACGTCGATGCCGTAAAGTTGGATGAGATTGCCGCGCGGTCCACTCCTCACCTCGCAGCAAAGCTGCGATCGCTTGCCGCACTCGAAGAAGCGGTGGCGGAGAACTTGCGCTCGACCGGGCGAGTGCTGGGCAGGCATCTGATCGACATGTGCCTTGCATCGAAGCCTGAACCGGGCGTTCGCCTCTTTCCGATGCTGGTGCTTGCTGGCGACGAAATTCCGCCGAGTGCGCTCAACCTCCTGAAATGGGCGGTCAGCCACGGCGCAACTGTCCACATCGTGACTTACCGCCACCCAAAGAACGATCGCCTGTTCAAGCGAGCCGACGTCGTGCTCGATGACTCCCTTCCGGTGGAGAGGGCCGGTGAGACACGTCCCATACTCGATGCTCTGTTTTCCGAAACGGAAGCAGAGTCCACCACTTTGGAGGCTCAGATCGTGAGCGCTCCCGACCCTCTGATGGAGTGCGAGCAGGCGCTGAGGACTTGCCTCCGCGCTCACCGCTTTGAAGGGCTGCCGTTTGAATCGATGGCCATTCTCGCCAGAAATTTTGGCGAGTACGCGCCCCTTCTAGAACTCTCCGCCAAGAGATTGGACGTGCCCATCCAGATTTCCCGTCGAGCGCCCCTGCTGACGAACAGCTTTGCCAAATTGACGCTTCAAACCCTGACCGCCTGCTCTTCTCGGGATATCCGAAAGCTTTCACAGGTCTTGCGGAGCAGCTATGCCAAACTGCCACGCGCACTAGCCGAAGAGCTTAACGCATCGCTCCTGGCCGCAAGGAAAGAAAAGGATTCTTGGGAGGTCTTTGAGAAGGATTGCGGTGAAAAGGATGCTCCGAGGTGGCTGCTCGATCTCCTCGCGTGGCGTCGCGAGGCGAACTCAAAATCGCTTCACTTGGAATCTTGGATCCATGAGCTGCGAACTCTGATCAGTCTTCTACCGTGGGACGATCTTCCAGTATCCCGCGAGCGGGACGTGCGGGCTCAGTACGTGCTGTGGCAGTCCGTAGCGGCAGTCGCTGCTGCAACCCGAGGCGCACGCGGCGAATCCTTCTCTCTCGATAACTTCGTGCGGGTAGCTGAGGAAGTATGGTCGAACTCAGACGCGAGTCTGCCTGCCTCATCTCACGGCATTAGGATCGTGCAGTCTGCCGAGCATTTGACCCGACCCGCGACCCTCCATGTTCTCGGCATGCTTGAGGGTAGTTTCCCACGCCGAAGAAGCGAAGATCCCATCTTGACCGATCGGGAGCGGGAGGAGATTTCAAGCCTTATCAGTGGGCCCAGACTGATGAACAGCCGGGACGTTTCCGAAGGCGAGCGGGACGAGTTCTACCTCGTCTGCGCTGCTCCTGACAGAAAACTCATCTTTTCCTATCCCGAGACTGACGACGAGCGAGACAACGTTCCCGCCTTCTACTTGGAGGAGATTAAGCGAGTCATCCGGAACGAACGGGTCACTCGTATGAATCGAACCGACATCATTCCCGTCGCTGCTGACTGTCTCGCCGATTCAGACCGCTCAATTCGGAGCGCTCTCGATCTGCCGAAGATCGATCCGCCGAAACTGGAGTTCTCTTCCACCGATACCCTGCCGATGTTGCCCAGCCCGCCCGAATCGGCCACGCCAGGGGAACTGCGCGATGCGCTGCAATGTCCCTTCAGACACTTCGCTCGACGGCGGCTGGACGTTCGGTCGAATCGGCTGCAGGGCCGCTGGTTTGGCTTGAAGTCACTGCCTCAGCGTGCCAATTTGCTTCTTGTCCAGGATGAAACGGCCGCGCGCGAGGCACTCCACCATGTGCTGGAGTTGGAGCTTGACCGTCTCTTCAACGAGGTTCCGGACTGGGAGATGAATATCCTTCGCTCCGGCGGAGAGCGCTTGATCAACGAATGGATCCACCGAGAGTTTATCGCCCGGCTCGCTTGGCCGCGAGAAGAGACTCGCGTAAGAGTTAGTTTTGGCGGGGGCGAGTTAAGGTCCGACCTTGTTAAAAGCATGAAGATTTCGGGCGGGGCGGCGGGGTTTTCTCACCTGGGCCCCTATCGAATAGCCCACTTGTTGGAGTCTCGCGCCCCCGATATCATTCAAGCCGACCCTCCACTGTCCGACCCTGACGTGCTCTATTACGGCATTTACCTCATGGCCGCGTTCGAGCGAGGTAGCGCGAGCGCCGTCGAGGTGGAGACAATGGCTGGCGAACGCCTCCTGCTCGTCCTGCCGAGAGTTCCAGGAAAAAACTTGCCATCGAACCGAAAGGAAGGACTGCGCGTGGTCGATCTCGGCAGCGACGGGCCCGCCCCTTCAAAACCGTTCTATTCGCAGGTGAAGAAGCTGCTCGATGAGGCGATCATCCGAATCCGAAATGTGGAGGTCCGGGCCATTCCCGGAGACCATTGCACCACATGCGATTTTGGCGAACTCTGCCGCAACAGCCGAGATTTCGGCGAAGGAGGCTCGCCCTTTGCTCAAGAAGATTGATCCCACCCCCGAGCAAAGAGCCATCATCGACCATCCGGGTGAGAAGTTGGTCGTTCTCGCCGCGGCGGGCGCGGGAAAAACGGCCGTCTTGGTGGAGCGCTACCTCAAATACGTGCGCGACGGCTTCGCCCCCGATGAAATTTTGACCATCACCTTCACGAAGAAAGCGGCCGCTGAAATGAAGAGGAGGATCGTGGCGAATCTTCGAGACGAGGGGCGGCTTCATGAAGCGCAAGTCGCAGAAACTGGACCGATACAGACGATTCACTCCTTCTGTGAGCGCCTGCTGCGTGAGAATGCCCTGGAGGCAGGTATCGATCCCAGCTTCGAAATTATCTCCGACGTTGAATCCAGTCGGCAGCAGGATTTCGCCATAAGATCCGCGATTTCATCCGACGACCTGCCTCCCGAGGCCGAGCGACTGATCGCTTTTCTCGCCGGGAAAATGCGCTACGGAAACTCATCTCCCTACGGAGAGATTGAAGCAAGCATCAGCAGCGTATTAGATGGGCTTCGAGGTTCAGGTATCGAGCCTACATTTCTCGAAGAAACCCTCGCCGACCCGGTGCGCTTTCGCCAATACATCGATCGTCAGATTCTGGATGAGCAGACTCCCGAAGTGAAGGCGGGAGTCCGCCTTGCACCAGGAGACCATCTGCACGCAGCGCTGCAACAAGCCTATCGCGACCTTCAGTTGCGCCCGCAATCACCCATTTCGAAGCGGCTCGATCGCGAAATCGACGAGCTCGTTGTCCTTCATACCAGCGGGCTCCTCCAACTATGTCAGCGCGCCTGGATGACGTTGGAGCAGAACTTATACTCCAATCACAAGCTCGACTTCAATGCTCTCGAAGCACGGGCGATCACCCTTCTCGAAACCTCCATCATTACTCGTGACCGAGTCGGGCAACAATACAAGATCATCATGGTGGACGAGGCACAGGACGTCAACCCGCTTCAAGACCGCCTCATCTCGCTAATGAATATCGAGAGGGAGCTCATTGTCGGCGATCCGCAACAGTCGATATACGGCTTCAGGCTCGCCGATCCTGAGCGTTTTCGCGAGCGCGCGAAAATGGGTCAGTCCTTGCCCATCTCGGTTAACCAGCGGTGTTCGGCCGGGGTGATCCAGACGGTCGATGACGTGTTCGGAAATCTGTGGCGCGAATACCATGCCATGCGTCCACCTCCGAAGCCAATGGACTTCGAGAACAATACAAAGCCAGATCACGAGGGCGTAGAAGTGTGGCTGCAACAGGTTGAAAATCTAGATGAGCTTGCAAATCACCTTCTTGCGGCTCGGGCCGAATCTTACTTTTCGTGGAGCGACGTCGCGGCTCTCGTTCGAAAAACAAAATTTGCCGTCCGTTTGAAGGAGGTGTTCGACCGTCACGAGATTCCCTGCCGAATCGCTGGCGGTTCAGAAAATTTCTACACGCGCCTCGAAATCAGGGACGTTGCAAACACGTTGCGGAGCCTGGGCAACCCGTATGACGATTATGCCCTCCTTGCGATGTTGCGCAGTCCGGTTGTGGGCTTATCCCTCGATTCGATTTCTCTCTTGGCGCAAAAAAAGCCGGTCGTCGACTCCTTGGCCACGCTTCACCCGACGGTTGCTGAAGATGCCGCCCGAATCGAGCGATTCTTGACCTGGTTCACCCCATTACGTGAAATCGCCGACCGCATCCCCGCATGGGAGCTGCTGGGACAATTCCTCGCCACAAGCGACTATTTAGCCTCGCTAGCTTCTCGCAGAAACGGGTCTCAGCAGATCGCGAACGTTCGCAAGCTGCTGCGGCTAGCGGCCTCAGAACCGGAATTGACGAGCCTCGACTATGCGGAGCAGATTCGTGAGATTCAAATACTGAGGCACCGAGAGGGAGATGCTCCCACCGACGATGAGGCGGAACCCAAAGTGACCATCACCACGGTTCACAAGGCAAAGGGCTTAGAATGGCCCGTCGTTCTCATTCCCGAAGTCCATGAGCGCCTGACGGTCAATCCAGGAGCGGTGGAAGTCGATGCACGCCGCCATCTGACGGTAGCGAAGTTCACCCCGAAGAGTTCGTTCTATCACGACTGGATTGCGAGCAAGCGACATGAGCGAGACGCCGCAGAAGAGGAGCGGCTGTTGTATGTGGCGATGACGCGAGCTAGAGAGCGCCTCTTCCTTGTCGCTCACAATGCCGCAAACCCAAATTCGATGGCGAGGAAATTGGCGTCGGCCCTGGGGATCACCAGCC
>JAEVZK010000109.1 GCA_023392285.1 Armatimonadota bacterium
CTTTGGACTATTACCTTGCCCCGCTGGTCAAACTTTTCGAGCTGCGATGGACTACGCTCCTGTATTGGCTCGATATCCTGATCGTGACCTTTATCGTCTACCGGCTTTTCCTCCTGATTCGAGGTCCCCGCGCTTGGCGGATTGTGGTGGGTGTCATGTTCTTCATCGTGGCGCTTGTGATCAGCCGGCTCACGAATCTTTTGGGCTTGCACTGGATCCTCGACAAGGCTGCGTTGCTTGCGCCCGTAGCCCTCGTCATTCTGCTTCTTCCTGAACTTCGACAGGGGCTCGAACGCTTGGGAAGTCCGTTTGCCGATCGGGTTTCCCTTGATAAGCTGGCCGCGCTCAACAGCAAGGCTCAATTGAAGAAGGTCGAGGAGATCGTCGAAGCAGTTACCGATCTAGCGGCGAATCGGATTGGGGCGATTATCGTCATCGAGCGCGCGAGCAACCTGGATGAGATCGTGCACAACGGGGTTCAAATGGACGCGACAATCACCTCGCCTTTGCTCGTTTCTATCTTTTACGAGGGCAATCCGCTGCACGATGGCGCGGTGATCATCCGGCAGGACAAGATCTTAGCCGCGGCGTGTCGACTCCCACTGAGCGAGTCGCCCGATCTTTCCCAAAACGTCCACATGCGCCACCGGGCGGCGGTTGGAGTTACGGAAGCGACGGACGCTTTTGTGATTGTGGTCAGCGAGGAGCGGGGGACGATCAGCTACGCGATGGAGGGCAAGCTGCGCAAGCTCGCCAACCACGTTGAACTGCGTGAGGTGATGAACCGGGAGGTCCGAGCGGAAGACGTTCTTCGACGTCGGCGCGAACGTGTCGAAACGAAGCGCACTAAAGAGGAGAAGGAGAGCGCGTGAAAGCCCTATCTCAATTGCCGCTGCTGTTCGTCTCGTTCATCATTTCGGTCACGCTTTGGCTGTATGTGCAAAATCAGGAAGATCCGAACACTGGCATAAGCGCGACTTACCCGGTTCCGATCGAAATTGTGAACCTGCCGGCGGAATATCTCGTTCTTTCCAAGCCGCCGGTGTACACCTTTTCTCCGATTGGCAGCGATGAAGATCGACGCAAGATTCAGGCGTCGGAGCTTCACGCCGTTGTCGACCTTTCCCGCCCCAAGCTCGGCACCAGCGACTATCCGCTCGAACTAAAGACGGATCGAAACTACAACGTCACATGGAATCCGCCGGCGGCGCGAGTGTCCATCACGGTTGACCGGAGCGTCCAGAATGTCCAGAAGACGATTGAGGTTCGGCAGTCTGGACAACTCAAAGATTCAACATATGAGTATGTGCCGGAGCAGACCACGGTGACGCCGCCGTTCGTTTATGTGAGTGGACCGAAATCACTTGTTGACCGCGTTGATCATGCCGAAGCCGTGCTCGATCTGAGCCAGGTGAGGCCGGGGGAGAAGCAGAGCTACAACAGCCCTGTCCAGCTTTTTTCCAAGGATGGCGTGATCATGTCGGACGAGATGTTGCGATTCAATCCTGGGCCGGTGGCGATCACTCCGGGGCTGAGACTCGCATCGGAAACGATACCTTTCCTCGTGAATCCAATTTTTAGAGGATCGGTTGATTTCGGCTTTCAAGTGAAACGAGCCTTGGTCACGCCGCCTCAAGTAGACGTGACCGGACGGGCGGCTGCGCTCAACGACATTACACGACTTGAGACGGAACCCATCGACCTGACCGGCATCAACCAGACAACGACGAAGCGAGTCAAGGTGATCTTGCCGACGAACGTTCAAAAGGTGGAGCCCACCTACGTTGATGTGAAGATTGTCATCGAGCCGGCACCAAAGACATAAGCGTCGATGTCCGCTCTGATATAGTAGAGGCTTGGTGTCGATGCTCCCATGAGAGAAATTAGGCCAGTGGGCGCGGATGAGGCAGAGGAATTTCTTCAGCTTCTCTGCACCGTCTTCGATCTTGATTACGGTCGTGCTCACGCCATCTTCTTCACGGAGCCTCTGTTCGACCTAAAGCGCAAGTGGGCTCTGTTTGATGAGGGACGTCTCGTCTCCATCTTAACGACGGTTTCCCTCGAATTTGGTTGGGGCAAAGGCATTGGGATTGCCGGAGTCGCCACCGCCCTCGACGCGCAACGTCAAGGCTATGCCACCGAACTGTTAAGGCACGTGATCGCTCACAGTGAAGCCGGCGGCGAGGGACGGATTCTGCTCTTTGCGAAAGATCAGCGGGTTTACGGACGGATCGGCTTCCAACCCCTGGATGAGGTGATCCGAGCCGACATTGCGGCAAAGGATGACGGGACCCTGTCTATGGACATCGACTACGGCCTGGTTCGACGACTCTATGATGAATGGTCCTGCGCTAAGGATTGCCGCCTACGCCGAGATGAGTTGAGATGGAAATACTGGCGGTGGAATCTACGAGTTTGCGCCCCGGTGGATTCAGGCTACTACTGCATGGAAGGAAGCACGGTTCGTGAAGCAGTCGTTGAACCGCCGCCACGCGAATGGATCATGCCGAAGGGAAATGACTGGTTCGGCTTGCGGCGCGTCGCCGATCAGCTACAGCTTCCTCTGAGGAATGAGCAGCATGAACTTTATTTGATGGGATACAACTTTCCCGCCGCCCCGGAAATGTTTATGACTGACCAGTTCTAGACTGGCCAGCGCGGCTTTAGTCTCGAGCGCGCTTTTTGATCGAAAATGGCATCGCGACCGAAATGTAAAACACCAGCCAAGCCACCGCGAATAGAAGAAGAGCGATCGCCGAATAGCGCGAAGGATCAGTCAACGACATACCGGTTGCGACCAAGCAAAGAAAAGCGGCGAAACCCATGCCGGGAAGACTGACATTTCGAGAGCGCATAAAGGAATTATGGTTGTGTGGGCATAGTTGCCGATACACCTTTTTGCGCTATCTTCAGCGCAAGAACCGGGTCGATCCGAGGCAATAGCGGGCTATCGGTATTCGATGACCCGGCTCATTCCCGGGTAGCTATCCATCGAAATCAATTCCTTCTTGTTGCCGATCACTCGATACACCGCAACCTGGAAGCCCGTCTTTCCGCTGTTGCGCACTCGTGCGAATCCATGAGGCTTGCCAATTTGATAGGTGTCAGGAGTCTTTGCTTCCCTGACATCACCCTCGATCACCGGCCTGTTTGGCAGCGACTGAGCTGCATAGAACCCCAGAGAAAGGCGATCGCCCTTGATCTCGCCGAGAATCCGTACGGGAAATGAGTAGGGGTTTCTCAATTTCAAATCGATCTCCGAGTACGCCACCGCGGCATCTCGTCCGGGTGGAACGTAGCTCGGGGCGAAACGATGCCGGTTCCTCTCCACGATTTTGAGCCCGGCGAGAAGAGCGGCGTTGTAGAGCGTCGTGCTGGTTTGACACACACCCCCTCCCCAGCTTTCGATCAATTGTCCGTTGTAACTGACAGGAGCTCGACGATAGCCTTCATCACGCGAAAAGCTGCCCACGACCTTGTTAAATGAGAAGGTTTCGCCGGGAGCAAGCGTAATGCCTTGGAGGTTGTCCAGGGACAACTGAGAGTTGTGGCGCTGTGAACGGGATCTTCCCGCCAAGGAGGTTGTGTACCCGCCGACGCATACTTCTCCCGGCTTGCTCAGAAAAGCCGTCGCGGCGACGACGGCTCCCGTCGCGATTAGCGGCAGCAGCCAGCGGTTCATCGCTGCACCTCGAAGAGCGCGCTCGCTCCATTGCTGCGAATTGTCGGGGCGTACATGTTTTCGACTGTCACCGGCAACGACGTGACTCTGCCCGTTTGTTCCGCGCGCATCGTGTACTCCAGCTTATGCAGACCAACCGGCAAATCTCGGACGAAGAAGGCGACCTTGTCATCTCGAATCACGAGTTGAGACCACCAATAGGTCCAATCCCACGCGTTTTCGACATATTCCCGGTCGGTGACTCGACAGTTGCTAGGGATCGGGTCTTCGACCATAAGGAACTCAGATGGTTTGGTCGAGACCAAGCTCACTTGAACACGGATCAAGTCCCCCGCGTTGACTCGGTCTACCGGTTGGCGACTGGTAACGAGCTTCTGCGATCCATCTTCCATCCGGCGTGGCTCAAGCAAGTAATAGCTTCGGGAGACCATGAGGCCAGCGTTCTGAGAGGCGGCGATCTGATCTTCCTGCACCACTTGACGCAAATCAAGAGAATAGTAGGCTTTCCCGCCGCCCGTGACGAGCAGTTGAACCGTGTTGTGACCCTCTTGCAGATCGGAGAGCGGCACTTCAAGCTTCTCGTCTGGATTGAAAACGCTGGTCGGACTGAAGTGCAAGTGGCGAGTATCCCGGCCATTCACCTTGACGAGGACGTCGAACGTGGTGCCGAGTTCACGAGTCTTCTTCACGTAGTCGGTCAGCGCCAGCACCGCAATCGCGGAATCGCGAGTGCTGTACCAGAAATTACCGGTCCTCATCTGCATCATGCGTTCCGCAAGTGAGGCGGCCTTATCAAGATCACCCGCATCGACGTACGCTCTCAACGCCCAGGCATAGGGTTCCGCCCCATACAAGTGGGAAGCATAATCCTTCTCCGGCTGATCTCCTTGCTTGAGGAGCGTATCCACGTGCTGGATCGCCAAGGCCTCTCCTGCCGAGTCTCCTTGAGCTTTCCTGATCAGCGCCAGCATCGCCCACTCGGCAAAATTCTTGCCGTCCCCAAGCTCCTTAAGTGCCGGCGCAGCCGCCTCTGGAATGCCGTAGCGCACTGCAATATAGGCGAGGTAGAAGTGCGCAAACCGATCTGGTTCAGAGGCGCGCACCGACTTCAGTTCGGTTTTCACCCACTCAAGCGTCGGAGCGGGATTGATCTTCGTTGTCTCATAACCAGCTTCTTTCGCTCTTTGAAGGCCGTCGAGCACGTATGCGGTCATGTAAGGATCGCTTGAGTCGTAGAGCCACCAACCCCATGCATTATCGGGATGGCGCATCGCCGCAAGACGTGAAAAGCCGTCTTCGACAATCGCTGGAATCTTGGCTTTGAGGCCCGGGTCAGGCAACTGCACTTGGTCAAGCGTGTTCGACAGCACGACCGTGGGTAGGAATCGGCTCATCGTCTGCTCCACGCACCCGTAAGGAAAGTCGATGAAGTGATCGAGCGATTGATAAATTGAACTCAGAATCGAGGGGGAAACGGTCACCCTTAAGCGTCCGAAATCCCTGGCCGCATTCGGGGACACTTGAAATTCCAAGGTTTTCTCCTCACTCGCGACTCCCGCCAGCTGCTGCTTTTGCTCAAGGCCGAGGGGCTTGATCGTGAAGGAACGCTCCTCCGCATCGTTGAGATCTCCGGCCACCGCATAGACTGTCAGCTTTGCCGTACCAGCTGTCGAAGCGGTCGCAGTCCAAGTAATCGTCTCCGGCTGATTGGGAGACACGGTGATCGACGGGGACGCTCCCTGAACATCGATTCCCTGAGCGTCGAGTCGCACCGCCACCACCTGAGGCTGGCCAGAATTGTTGGTGATGCTGGCGCTGATCTCTTGACGATCACCTTTTACCATGAAGGCGGGTACCGATAGCCGCACCATCAATGGTTTGTTGACTCGGAAGTTTGTCGTCGCGCTCCCCACTTGCGTCCGATCTGAAATCGCCCAAACGGTTGTGCGCCAAGAGGTGAGATTATCCGGGAGCTTGACGGTAACTCGGGCGAAGCCCTCATCGTCGGTAAGCACCTGTGGCTGCCAGTCCGCAGTATCCCGAAAGTCGGAGCGAACTTGGATATTGCCGCCGCCCTTATCGCCTCCATCCAAGTAAATTTCCTCGAAGCTGTAGCTCGTCGACACGCTGTTACCGCGCATCGGATAAAGGTCCCGTTCCAAATTTGTTCGATCCGGACGGATCGCGTAGATGGATTCATCGACCACTCCGACGGAGACTTCGGAGGAAACCGGCCGACCTTCCGAGTTCGTGGTCCTGATGGTCAGGGTCGCCGAATCGCCGGGCCGATAGCTTTCCTTATCTGAACTCACTTTGACGTTCAGCTTATGTTCAGGAATTGTGACCACCAACCGGCTGCTGGCTTGACTGAGCTGACGATCTTGAATGGAGCACACGCTGACAAAAACATTGGGCTCGAATTCCTTGGTGACAGGAAACTCGATACTGGTCGCGGCTTTGTCTAACTTGACTACTCGACTGCTGAGCACTCCGTTCGCCTCCACGGTCATCAAGGCCGATGATCCGGGCTTGCTGGTTTGAATGAGCGCCTTGCAAGTCTCGCCTACTTTGTACTTCCGCTTATTAAGGGTGAGAGTGAAGTGCGCGCTTGGCGGACCCACCAGGTTGTCGCCATCGACGTACAGGTACGACTCGGAGGCAACCGTTCGACCCTGACGGTCCTGAGCCGAGCTCTTCAAAACCAGCGAACCAGCTTCCCCGGTTTGGAAGGATATCGCCGCCACTCCCCTGCTGTCGGTTGTCCCGCTAACGCTCCTTAATGGCTTGTATGTGGCGACGTCGTCCTGCCAAGTCTCCGTGCCCAGCTCGACCTTCACCGGATAGTTGGTCAGTGGCTCGCCCGAGCTGCGATCCGTGACGGTCACGCGGATCGTTGACTGCTGGTTCGGCTTGGCCACGTAATCGTCGGTTTCCGCTATAACATCGACGTCTCCACGAACTACCGGCACCGTGCCTGTGCCGTCGAAAAACTTCCCACTGGCATCAGAAATGGAGGCGACAATCTGATAATCGAAGTCAGTGGTGGGAACTTCGGTGTCCTCTTTAACGCGAGTTGGAAAACTGATGATCGCCTCTCCCTTCTCGTCAGTTGTCACATCGATTTTCTCGCGGTACTCGCCCACCATTCCGCTGGGATAGTAGTCTTCCGCATAGTCGTCATACTCCTCCGTGTCGCCAAATTCATCCGAGTAGCTATAGTGAGGAGTGCGAGTGATGTAAGCCTCGACGCGCGCTCCGACAACGGGCCCGCCAAAGTAGTACGTGCACTTCACCTTTGCGCTCGCTTGGTCACCATAGATGAAGTAGCTTCTTTCGCTGTTCACGTCGATCGAAAAGTCGGGCTTGCGGTACGCGGAAAGATTGAACCAGTAGGTGTAATCCTCGTTGCCGTATTTCACCTGGAAGGAATATTCACCTGGAGCATCCTCACGATTCGATGTGTAGCTACCCACGAAAGTGCCGCGGTTATTTAGCGGCAACGTCATCTTTTCCAGAACATTTCCGTTGGTGTCTAACACTTCGACCGAAACGTTTCCAGCCGGAGGCACGGCATAGCTGCTGCCGTTCAAATTCCGTATGATGCCTTTGAATTGAACTTTGTCGCCCGGACGGTAAATCGGTCGGTCCGTATACATCACGATCCGGCTGTTCGAGCTCTTTCCGTCGTCGTAAAGATCCACATCGACGACTCCCACTGATTTTCCGCTGCGCGCCACCACCAAGTCGTCCTTGTTGCTCGTTGGGACGGAGAGCACTCCGTCGGCATTGGTTTCGCCCGCATCGGCAAGTTTGCCGCCCTTCAACGTCTGAATCGAAGCGTGCGCGATGGGCTTCCCGCTCACGACGTCAGCCACGTAGCACAGCGACTTGTTACCGCTTGACTTCGTCACGAGCCCAATCTGTGAAACGTTGATGTAGGTGCCCTGGGTCAGATTCCCAACGGTGCAGCGGACATAGTAAAAGCCTTCGGCAAGCGTTGGCATCGTGATGGGCTCCGTGAAGACGCCCTCGATGTCTTTGCTCAGCAGATCCTTCTTGAAAGACTCATGCTGCGTCGATGCAGCAGCCGGATCGTGTCCGCTCGTGCCTGGCCGAGAGAAGGAGTAAAGCAGATCTTTGAGGCCCTTGCTTGCCGCAATTTTCCTGAGGTCCAAGCGGTAGTAATCGACCTTGACCGAAGTTGCTGGCGCAAATCCGCGTAGCTGAAAACTAGGTTTCGAGTTCGGTGAGAACACCCGCTGGCTGGAATAAATCTGAAGATACGGCTGATTTGGCTCCAGATCGATGGTTAGGTTCGTTGTCTCTGATTCCTCGATCGTAATCTGCTGTTCCTTTCCCGTGTGAGCTTGACCATAGGCGCTGATGACATACGCACCTGCCGATAGCCCTTTCCAACTGAACTCACCATGTTCGTCAGCCTGTAAGGTCCGATATTTCTTTTCTTCCGGCCCTAACTCGTGACGCGCCTCAAGACTGATGCTGGCCTTCGGAAGCGCCTTGCCAGACTCCTGCATGCGCACCACCCCGCGCAGGTTGCCCCTTGCCACCTCTTGCGTGACCCCACCCGCGAGAAGAGCCACGCAAAGGCAGCAGCCGAGAAACAAAGAAACAATTCGAATAGAGGAAGATTTCATCAAGCTTGCTCCCGCTGGTCAGGCTTGGTCAGCATGGAGAGGGCGGTTCCGATCAAGACAAGAACAACTGCAACGATCACGAGCGCTCTTGTTTTCTCATCCCGACCAATGTCCATCAATGGAACGAGCCAGCCATAGGAAAGTGTCGTCAGCGCACCCAAGCCGACGCCGAGTCCGACGGCTTCTAGAGTGACTGCCCCACGGATGCCTTCCACCAATGTGGCAAAGCCGAATCCCACGATCATGCCGACGGCGCCCTTGCTGCCAAGCAGCAGGCTTCCAATCAAGGGCAGACCGATCAACAAAACCAACCAGAGGGCCCCCGATATGACTAGTCGGCTCCTTCTCGCGCGAGCCCACTCCAAGGGCAAAAGCGGCAGTAATGCGCCCAACGTCAAGCCCACCATAGAATAGTGCTGCCCAATGTCAAGGGCACGGGCACCTTCCGGTTGTAGCTCTCGATAGTAGCGGTAGAGCAAGATCGAGAGCGCCACGGACTGGCTCATCAGGCCTCTCGCGCTCCCTAGCAGAATGGCTGTCACGACTCCCGCCAACAGCACGGCGGACATTCCATATCCGAGCTTGATTCCAAAGGCGACGGTCACCGCCGCAATCCAGATGATGGTCGATAGCACGAATCGAAAACCGGATGGCTCCTCCTCTCCCTCAAAGATGAGGTGGACAATGCCCGCGACCACTGCCCCACAAGCCCACAAGCTCGCCAACTCCAACGTTCCAAGGAACTTCCAGCAAGCAAGCGATCCTACAGCCGCCACAGCAAGAACCGTTACGAGACCCCGAAGCATCATCCCGCGTCCCCGAAGGCCCACTACTAGAACGGCCGCAACCAAGCCTGACAAACCCAAGCTGAGCCCAGTCATCGCGGCTGCGTCGGAACCCGCCGCTCGGCGTCCGAGGAAATCCGCCGCGACGAGCACCGTGCAGCAGACTGCATTAATGTAGGCACCGTGGAATTTAGGTCGCCCCAAACTTGTACAGAACGCGCCGACCGATGAGCCGACCACGAACGCGAGTAGGGCTGGTCCGGTTGAGCCTCCTAGCAGGTGCAGCATCGAGTCGCCGATCACTGCCATTCCTAGGGGGAATGCCGTCACTGTCTGACGAAATCCCGCAGAGAAGCAGGCGACCAAGATTCCAAGAGCCGCCGCTACCGAGAGGATCGTCCCATCGATGAAAACGGATGGCCAGATCTTCGTGGCCACAAAGAACAGAAGCAGGGCAACCGCCGCGACTCCAGCTCCCGAGCCGATCTCGCCGATCCGGGCCCTCGTCGTTTCAGAATCACTCAGATTCTCCTTTTGCAGCGGAAGCAATCCCGCCACATAGGTGAGAACAAGACTAAGGACAAGAAAGATGAGAGGTAACGGCATTGTTTCACGCATCCATGCAGAATCGTCTCTTGCAGGTTATCATCAATAATCCCTCGTTTGGGTCTTTCGTAAAGAAGATCTGCCTTCTGCTTTGCTCGCCGGGTTTGGAAGACGCAGATGAGGCCAACATGAGGGGCCGAGCCATTCTCGGTGGGAGCCCATCGGCGGAGATGGGCCATCTGAACCCTAATCGTTGATCCCGAGGTCTTTAATTAGATGAGGCTGCAGGACAGAGTGGGCGAAATTCCGATCTGGGTGACCGCGACCCCAGAAAGCGTCAGCCGAGCCACCGAACTTGCGCGCGAAAAACTAAGCGAAAACTACAGCGTCGAAGCAGCTATTGTCGCGGTTGATGAAGAGCTCAACGATTTGACCTTGGCGAGAGCCATCGTCGTCCACGTCTCCAAAGAAGACGACTCCGGGCAAGTCGAAAAGCCCCTGTCATGGATTTCAATTTTCTTGGCAATTCTCAGCGCGATCGGCTTCCTCTTGGCAGTCGTTTGGCTGTTCTCCTTCGTTCGACCGAGCTCGACCTTCTTCGCGGTTCTGCTCATCGTAATTGGTCAAGGGATGCTTTTCAACATGTTCAAAGGATCGATTCGATACGCAACTTACTCGTACTTGGATTATGCCAACGAGAACAGCTATCCAACTCGTATGCACCCGGTGAAGCGCTCGGATTCCGTGGCTAACACGATCCGCCTGCGCCGTCTCCGCATCCTGTTGAAAGATGTCGCCAATCAAATCGTTCAAGGAGGTGCTCCCGCGCAAATTGAATCGGACCTGCAGACGATCAATTTAACAGCACCGGCTGCTCGACGGCTTGTCTCACTTGCGAAAGTCAAAGCCTTCACTCAAGACATGCTTCCTCCCTACGAGAATCGATGGCTTGCATATGGCCTCGCCCTCGCGTTCATCGCCACCTGCATCATCGTCGTCGGCAGGAATAATCCACCCGAAGGCTACACCAACTACGCGCTGGCCGTCTCGGGCTGGCTTGCCGGCGATATCGCGCGGCCTAAGCGACGCCCTCGATCACGACTTTCGTAAAATCTCCGGCGGCGAGAAACGCGAGCGAGCAGGCATGCATCAAGCTCAGGCGGGCATATCGCACGTCCGGTTGATCGGCCATGACCATCGTTGATTCGAAGAAGTCATTGATTGGCTGCTGCAGCGTTCGCAGTAGGCGAACGACTTCGTCGACCTTCTCCCCAAGTTCTGCGGCTCTAAGCGGCGCAGCGATGTCCGTGAGCACCTGGAGCAACACGAGCCCCTCAGCGGACTCGAGCGCAGAGTGAGGAAGCTTCATTAGCGGGTCCTCCTCGGCGAACTCGATCGACTTCTTTCGCGCGCTGATGACAATGTTCATGGGCCGAGTCGCCGTTTGGACGAACTCAACGTCGTTAGCTAGAATTGCAAGGCACTCGGTACGGAATCGGACAGCTCTTGGGTTTAGAACCTGCGGCCTGAGCTCCGCGAGCATTGCGGCGTCTAATAGATCGTGGCGCACCTCCGGCAACATGTGCGGATACCGTCCTGCAAAGACGTCGGCAAGAGCGGGAAACGCGATAGTGGTATCGAGCAGGAAGCCCTGCTTCTCATACTCGAGCAAAGCTACCGAAAGAAGTTCGAAGAAGCTTGGAAGAGGTCGGCTCCATTGCCAAGCAATCTCGATGAGATTTGTCGCAGCCCGGCGCAGACCATAAGGATCGCTTGAACCGCTGGGAACGAGTCCAGACCCGAGGAATCCAGCTAGTTTGTCGAGCGCATC
The DNA here is from genome assembly GCA_023392285.1 of Armatimonadota bacterium. Taxonomy (GTDB): domain Bacteria; phylum Armatimonadota; class Fimbriimonadia; order Fimbriimonadales; family Fimbriimonadaceae; genus JAEVZK01. The sequence goes on from JAEVZK010000109.1 coordinate 11,500, forward strand.
CGCGATGATGAGCCGGGCCGTGGTCAAATCGGCTGAATCTGACAACGAGCCGATGCTCTCCAGGTTGTACTGTCCGGCAATGGCCGCACATACGGGCTCTGGCAGCCCCTCACGGCGAGCGTACTCGCCGCCAATGACACCCTGCAGCGAGGCGAGTTCACTCACCAATCCTGATGAAAGATCGGCCTTGCACAGTAATCCAGCCTGAGCGGCAAACGAGATTTCGTCTTCGCTCCCACCGGTGGACCGGGCGATCTCGGCTGTGAGATTGGATAGGCGATCTGCCCGCTGCCGGACGGACCCGAGCTTCTGCTGAAAGACGATGCCGGAGGTCCGATCCAAAAAGTCGTCAAGCGTAAACTTCGCGTCCTCGTCAAAGAAGAATTTCGCGTCGTTAAAGCGGGCGTTCAGCACCCATTCGCTGCCTCGGCGGACGGTTTCATCTTCCCCTGAGTTGCGAATGAAGACGAAACGGTTGCTCAGATTGCCGTCCTTGCCAACTACCGGAAACATTCTCTCGTGCTTCGCCATCGCGGTCACGAGGACGGGGCGAGGAAGCACGAGATATTCTTCGCGAAAAGAACCTTCCAGCGCGGCTGGCGCTTCCGTGAGAAACGTATTTTCCTCTACCAAATCGTCAGTTAGGATCGGAGTGCCCTCAGTCACTCGCTCCGCTCCTTCTCGAATCGTTCGCGATCGAACCTCCGGATCAGCTTCAACCGATCGATGCCTCAACTCCTTAATCAATTGAGCGAAGGAAGTCGCTTCAAATAGCTCAGGACAGTAGAATCGGTGTCCGCGACTTTGGGTGCCTGCCCTAACTCCTTCGATCTCGAAATCAAGGCCATTCCCATCGAAAAGCGCAACGATCCAGCGGATCGGACGCGCGAACCGCATGCGCCCTTCCCCCCAACGCATCGACTTCTCAAACGACATGGATCGAACCGCTTGAGGAACGATTTCTTCGAGCAGTTCACCCGTCATCCGGCCAGTGATGTTCTTGTTCGCCCAGACATACTGGTCGTCCCGTTGAAGGTCCGCTACATCGATGCCTTGTGAGCGGCAAAAGCCGAGGAGGGCGGGAGTGGGATCGCCGTCGGGAGTATATCCCGCTTTGAGGGCAGGTCCTCGCTGCTGTTTTGTCGAATCGGCCTGCCGATCGCTTAGGTCTGGAAAATGGATGATCAGCCGTCTAGGAGTGCCAAGTGCAGTTCCGGGCGAGCGGAGCACGCCAGCCGCTTCCAACTTCGTGGTCAGCAGGTCCAACAAGTCGGTATAGGCCTTGCGAACGAAACTCGCGGGCAATTCCTCTGTCCCAAGTTCGAACAAAAACTCCGGCATAAGAGGATGTAGGATACCGTGCGACCTTGGCCTGAACTTATACTACTAAAGCGGGAACTCCAAGACCGCATTTTGGGGTTTCGCGGTAATCTAAGGGAAACGCTTACTGCTGAAAAGGAAATATTATGTCGATTTTACAAATTGAAAAGCGGGAAAAGGGCAAGCCAGCACAGCTTCGCCGGAGAGGTCTTTTACCCGTAGCCCTCGTGGAAAGATCCCACACCACGTCCCTCTACCAAACTAGCGAACTCGATCTCAAGAAGGCCATGGCCGCCGCTGACGGTTTGGGCCGAGTCGATGTCGAAATTGCTGGTCAGTCCAAGAAGGTCAAGGCGATTGTTAAGCATATCGAGAAAAACTTCGTTCACCAAGAAATCCTTACCGTGACGCTTCAGGAAG
>JAEVZK010000115.1 GCA_023392285.1 Armatimonadota bacterium
GGGCGGCAACTCGTTCGCGACTATGGGATTTCTCCGGAGCAGCTGCAGAAGGTTCCCACGTCGGAGACGCTGGCGAGTGCGAGACTAGACGAAACCGCTCGGCACAACTCCGATCTGGAGAAGCAAGCAAGTGAGAAATTCGATTGGATGAAAGAGCAACGGGGACTCGATCGCTACCAGCACAACAAGGAGTTCACGGAGCGGATGAAAGTTGCTTGGTTCAACGCTCATACGGCTCGTGCCAGTTACTCATTAGCTAAGCAGCGAGGCGACATTGCTTCGATGAAGTATTACTCCGATCTTTTCAAAGACAAGTCGGATTCGCTGATGAAGGATTACGGCAAGAAGATAGACGGCTTACAAGCCCAGATTGCGGGCAAGCAGATGGAAATGCTGGATTACAAGCCAAAGACCAAGGAGCACAAAGCGGCGCAAGCTGAAATCGACCGCCTCAAGGGGGAACTTGATCACTATATGAAGCTGACCGATGAGCACAACAACGAGCGGCTGGGAATGGGCGTTCCTTCCGTCGATCCTCATCAGTTGCTGCTCGATGCGAAGAAGTTTGCGAAGGAGCAGGATGAAGAAGTTCACCCTATCACCCTTGACCCGGAAGATTTGCCCCCAGGGCTCAAGGGACCGATCGGCGGCGGAGTAAAAATCACCGGCGTCAAGAGGATCAAATAATGCCGGGCGCAACTTACCAGTTCGACCTTAGCAACGGACACTCCTACCAAATAAACTTTGATCGGGCCCTTTCTGATGAAGAGATTGGCCAGGTTAGATCGCAAATCGAAAGCGGTGAAATTGATCTAAGCGGTTATGATCAACCACCGAAGCAACCCTCCCAGAGTTCACCTGCGAAGTCTTCGGGGTTATCGAAACTGAAGCAGGGCGTTCAGAATGTCGCATCGTCGGCGCTGAGCTTCTTGACGGGTGGCAAACGTCCTGGCCCGAGCGCGCCTTCCGCGCCATCTCCGCCACTTGCACCGAACCCACTTGCCCCGAACCCATCGACGAAGGGTGCGAAGGCGATCACGCGCGAGCAATACGAAGAACAGAAAGTCCATCCTGATCCGATCAAGGCTCTCACGTCACCAAAACCTAAGCCTGCCGCGGTTGATCCGATGGGGCGATTCAAGGAAGCCACGACGGCAAATCTCGATGGGTATGAGCCGGATTACGGGGATCACGTTCTTGAGCAAGTGCGTCGACGCTATGGATCGAGACTTGACCCTAGCCATCAGCAGCTAATCGCTCAATACGCGCGGCAGACGAAGACTCCTCTTCGAACCATCTACAACATGGTTTCCAGCGGCAACTATGACGCTATGCGCCATGAGGTCCTGCCATCGAACATCACGGAACCGCCGGACTTCACGATGGAGGATTACCAACGAGCGATCGACATGGGTGATTCGGTGGTGAGGTTGAAACCCGGTGCGGCTTACGAGGGGCACAATTACATTCCTCTCGATAAGGCAATTGAGACGGTTCGTCGGATTAAAGGCGGCGACCCCCTTAGGAGTGGCGCCACACCGGAGCAGATCGAAGGTGGGTTTCTCCGTCGCGCGTCGGCGGATCCTTCGACCGGGTTGACTCCCAGTGAGCACGGCCGCGACCGGTTCGAGCAGAAGCTCTTTCAGGCACATGATCCGGTTCATCAAGCCTTCTTGGCTGCAAACTTAGACCTTCTCAAACTTCCTGGCGGAGTCGCTCACGGCCTTGGTGCCGGCGCATTCACTCTCGCGGCTGCGGTCGGTGGAAATGGCAGCGTCTCCTCCGATGACCTGAAGAAAACCTACGCCATCTTAAAGAAGAGCCCAGCTCTTGGCACGGTCGGATACTTCGTCCCTATAGTTGGGCAAGTTGCCTTCTTCTCCGATATTGCGTCATCCGCGGCAGAATCGGCGGCAAAGGGCACAGTGGATCCGCTCGTCGATTTCGGTAAGGGCTTTGCTGAATCGCTCAACATTTTCCAGCCGGGAATATCTCTCGAGGAGCGAGCGGTTCGTGGACTTAACCTTGTACTGTCACTCGCGCATGCCGGACATTCATTCGACTCGAAAATTACGGAGCCCATTCTCGCTCGCAGGTTGATCGACAAATACGGATTGTCGGCCGAGGAAGCCCACGCCGCGATTGGCTACGCGCAAGAGGCTGTCACCCGCGGCTACGTTCCCGAGAAGATACGTGGCAAGACGGCTGGTGACATCTACGGCAGCATCCGCAGGTTCTTGACTGGTCCGAACGCGGTGACAATCGGGCGAGATGCCATGCACGCTTCAGAGCAGGTTATTCGCGAACGAGGCGAATCGCGTTGGGAACTGAAGCCCGATGGCAGAAGCCTGAACAAAGTTCCTAAACCAGAAAATCAGATTGCGGCACCTGCACCACCATCCAAGATAGAGCCAGATCAGCACTATGTAAATGCGGAAGGATTTCCTTTTGCCGAAGCGCGCATGAACCCTGAAAAGATCGGGGTTCTCGATGGGCTGCAGTACAAAAAAGCTGGCATTGTTGATTCAAAGAACGCGGTTACCGATGAGCTCAAGGGGGTTGCGAAATACGATCAAGGCACAGCTGGCCCGCTGTCAATTTGGCAGCGCGAGGACGGGTCCACTTGGGTGATTAACGGTCACCACCGAAGAGAGCTGGCAATTCGTACAGGCGAAGCGGACGTTCCTGTGCGAATCTATAAAGAGTCGGATGGAATCGACTTCAAGACCGCCCGGGCGATTGGCGCTCTTCAGAACATTAAGGATGGTAAGGGCACAGCGATCGACGCGGCCACCGTCCTTCGCGACCTGGGCGCTTCAACCGATGACTTGAAGGGCTATGGAGTCAATCTTAAGACTGGGGTTGGGCGAGACGCAGTTGCTCTTCTTCAACTGACACCTGAAGCACTCGGCTACGTTGAAGATGGCTCTGTACACGAAAAGGTTGCGGCTGCAATCGCCGAAGCTCGTCTTGATCCAAAGAAACAGATTGCCGCTATGCGAGCGGCGGACGGACTAGAGACGAGAGCACAAGGCGAGTTCATCGCAGCTAAGGCTAAAGACTCGACGACCGTCGACACGACCGGCGGCACCGGCGACTTGTTCGGGGATGCCCCGGAGGAGTTCGCATGGAAGCACCAAGCGAGGATAGCGGAGGCGGCCGCGAAACGCCTTGTGAGCGACCAGCGTCTTTACAATGCTGTTGCAAAAGGTAAGGCGGTCGGAGATACTGCCGTCGATACTGAAGCCCAGCGTCGGGCGGCAATGATCGAAGAGACCGCGCGAGGAATTATCGCGTACGATCCGGAAACTGCCGCTACACTAGAACGAGAAGCGATTACCTATGCAAAGGAACCACGAAAAGCCCAGTTCGAACAGGCCGTTCGACGGGTCACAGACAAAGCAAGGACCGCAGCCATCCGAAAACTCGGAGAGCTCGGTCAACTGGAAGAAGGTCCTGCAAACAGTGATGGTGGACGAGGTGAGAGCGGACGAGCTGTTCCCGCAGAAGCCGCGCCGACCCCAAGAATTGAACTAACCACCACTCCCGCGGAGAGCACTCCTCAGATGTTTTCTGAGGGTGAAGCGCGCGGTGAGAGATCCGGGTTTGATTTCGACAAATCGGCTGACCCTATCGAAAGCGCCAAGCGGCGTCTTCGCCAGAAATTCGGCGGTTCTGAAGATAAGAGTCCTATAATCAGAGAAGGGACGGACAAATACGGCGATGAATCAAAGCCGTACAAAATGCGTCCAACAGACGGTTCGCCTGAGATTCAGAAACTCGGGCAGGATGCAATTCGGGATGTCAGAGCTAAGAAAACCATATTTGCCAGCGCAATTGCCGATGATCTCCAAAGTAGCAATCAAGTTACGTTACTGGGGCGAAAAGCAACAAGCTTCGCTGACCTTGCGACGCTTGCGCAGGTTTATCGGGATCCTCGCTTTGAGACTATCCGATACTATTTCACCAAAGACGGCACGATCGTCGGACAGAATGCCTTCTCCGCAAGACTCCCAAGTTCGTCCCCCCTCTTCGATGAGCCGCACCAAACCAAGCTCTTAGTCTTCCTTGAGCAGATGTTGGACCAAACTGGAGCCGATGGGTTCTGGGTGCAGCATAACCACCCTTCGGGAATTCCCGAACCTTCAGGTGCCGACATCGCCGTATCTAAGATGCTGGCGATGGAGATGCCCGGCTACTTCAAAGGGCATCTGATCATTGATTCGAACAAGTACGGGTGGATTACCTCCGACTACGACGGCAATGCAGACTATGGAGTCGTCACTCACTACTTTGGCGATGACACTCTTCTGCGAGCGTCGAAGCCGCACGAATTGCTTGGCTTCGAAATAAATGGACCGAGAGACGTTGCGAAGATAGCCGCAACGCTAAAGAACGACAAGGGATGGTCGACCATTGTCGCCGCAGATGCGCAACTTGCTGTCCGTGGTTTGGCTGACGTGCCGGTCTCCGACCTGTTGCAGCCTAACATCCAACGAGCCGCAGCGACGATTCGCCGTATTGGTCGATCTTTAGGCTCTCCGCAAATGATCCTCGTAGTTGCCGACGCCGACGTGCCTCTCGTTCGTGAGAACATGGATCTCGTAAAGATGGCGGTGAAGACGGACTTGCTTGTCGAGGTCATGTCCCACTCTGGTGTTAGCCTTAACCCAGGAGTTTTGCCAGACCGAAGCAATTTCGGCTTGGGACTTCCGATCGAGCGAGCAAAGAAGGTCCAGGAACCGCAAGCTGACTATGATGTAGACCACGAGGCGGTAAGCGACCTCTCTGCGCTTGTCGAGCACTACAAGGCCAAAACACTCGAGGATTTCGCCAGGAATGTTCGCGAGGACATTGGAGACGTGCCGGACCATCTGCTACAGCGAGCATGGGACAACAGCGTCCTAAGCAAAGCGGCGGATGCGCGCCACGCCAAAACCGGGCTCCCCACGAAGGAACGGAGTGGCTATTCAGTCGACGAATTCCGCCAGCGCATAGACGCCATTCAGAAGATCGCAAAGGGAGGAGGCGCCAACGTATTCCGCGACCTCCAAGCAATGGGTGTGAACGGACTTTTCGAGAACCCGAACCGAAAGTGGAAGTTCGGACGCATTCGGATAAATGATTTGTCAGTTGACCAATTTGCCGACACTCTGGCCCACGAAGTTGGTCACCAAATCGACTCTGTGATGTCGCGGGCCTGGCGCGAGGTGAACACACCTAACGCGCACCTCAAAACCGGTGCAAGTGGCAAGTTCAACATCCTCTTCGGCACCGAAGATAAGCCTGCGCTAGAAACGATCAAGAACGAACTGACCGCTGTGACCAAAGCGCTGGTCGGAGAACAAGCCTTCGAGGACAATCCTGGCTACTACTCCAACAAAAAAGAGCTGTTTGCCCGCTTCATGCAGTCGGCCATGTTCCACAGCTCTCTTATTGAGGATCTCGCCCCGACGGCATACGAGCACTTGATGAAGATGGTCTCCGATCATCCGATCCTAAATGACTATATGAAGGTTGCTCAGGGCGCAATGGTCGATAAACCTCAGAACTTCTTCTTCTTGCCCGATACCCGCCAAGGGTACATCAAGAAGCTGGACCGGTATCTCGGCACCAAAGCCTACGGTGAAGAGGTTCTCTATCGCTCACGGCGAGCACAAGCGATCGTCGAAACCGAAAAGCTTATGGACGAGAAGTTCAAGGGCATCAAGGATGATCCAGCTTCGTTGTTCGATGCTGCAGAAGGCGTTCTGCACACGGTTGGGGGTAATCCGCAGTTCGGAACGAAGATGTATTCGCACGTCGATATTGACGGAATCGATCCGGACTTGCTCGACATAGCAAAGCAGGGCATGACCACTGAGAAGCCCGACGCTGAGTTCAAGAAGGCGCAAGCGGCAGTTAAAGAAATGGAAGCTTTGCGCGCAGCCGGTTATGATGAAGTCGGCGAGACAAATGATGGCTCTATCTTGTTCGAGAAGTGGCGCAAACCCCCCGAAGAGGCGGAGATTGCCTACAAGCAGCTAAGCCCAGAAGGGCAAGCTCTCATTCGCGAGTACACAGCGGATCTAAGCGAAGCCAAAGACATCTTTAACCGCGAGAAGATGAAGCAAGTCTTCAAGATCGATTCCGACATTGAAGGCTACGTTCACCACTTCGGCTTTGACGATAGCGAGGTAACCACCTGGCGCAAGCTCTTCCTTACCGAACGCAAAGCTTCCGCCACTAAGCAGCGAGGCGAAGTTCAAGGATTCAAGCGAGACTTCCGTGCGGCAACCCAGAAGGCGCTAACCGAGCTCCGCATTGCGGATGCCTACAATGAGTTCATCAGCAAGCAACTGGCGATCACGGCGAAGCCACTTGAAGACGGCGAAAAGGTGGCCGCCGGTTGGGTGGAGATTCAGGGCAACACTCGGCAGGGCTTTGACCTTCCTGGCTCCCGCCGCATCATGCTCGAGAACGGCACCAAGATCGCGATCGGCAAGCGATATCAAGTACCTGCTGAGGTCTACGAACGATATGTGAAGCAGAGGCTCTACGTCGATGAGGTCACCACATCGCAACGGGTGGTCAACTCACTTAACCGGTATTGGCAAGGCATGATCCTCGCGCACCCGGGCACTGCGATGACCAACTTCCTCTCAGGTGGAATCCAGCTAGGAGGCAAGATGCTCACCGATTTCTACCAGGACCTGTTCGACGCTCCTCAAGGAAACGCTCTGGACCGGACTCGCGCGAACGTCATGGGTGTTCTGGAAACAATGACCCCTTCGGGATGGAAGGGAGCCCCGGACTGGGTGTATGGATCTGACAAGAGCAACTATTACGGTCAGTTCATCCAAGGCGAGGGAGCCATGGGACCGGTAGATTCCGTGATCGACAAGGCTCTTGCTGGCTATCAGGGTATTGAGCGATTCTGGAAGAAGGCGATTATCAATGCAGAAAAGCGATCTTCATCGAGCCGCGATCCGCTACACGATCCGGAGTTCATCAAGTCGGTGAATCACGTGATCGACGTGTGGGCTTACGATTATCAGAACGTTCCTCTTTGGCTGGAGAATTTCCGTAAGCATCCCGTCGGCGGCTTAGTTAAACCGTTTATGACTTATCCGTATAAGTACATGAAAATGCTCACGGATATGGCCGGAGGCGCGTTTGACAAGAATCTTCCGCCGAAAGAACGAGCCGCTAAGGTTATGGCTTTGGCTACGATTGTCACAGCCTATGGCATGTTCAAGAAGGCGCAACGTGAGAAGCAGTCGGTCGGGATCACGGGCAAGGACGTTCCGGAAACGTTCGATGAGGCAAAGCTGAAGAGCGTTGTCAACACCCGTGGCCGACTCTTCTTAGGAAAGGACAACGAGGGAAATGAAGTCTTCATCCGTACGGCCAAGTACCCGTTCCTGAATGCCTACGACCTGATCGAATCTTTCGTCACGGGTAACGGCGATGTCGGGCAAGACATTCTGCAGGATCAACTTGGCACGATTGGACCACTTGGGAAGCTGATCGCCAATAACATCTTCGGGATGAAAGGCGAGTTTGACCAATACAAAGATGATGCGACCGTCAACGCAGACACGGTGGCCTCAGCCATTCCATTCGGACGAGTGCTAAAAGACGTAGCAGATGCTGCCGATCCTAAGCAGCGGGAATTCGCTCGCGATCCTTCTCATGTCTTTGGCCAGTTCATTCCAGCCGGCGGAGGCAGTGTTCGAGAGCAGTTAGCTGGCGGCGAGTCGACAATCAAGGTGCCACTAACGACTGAAGAAAAGCAGATGTTGACCGATCGCAACTACGACGATTTGGTTTATAGCATCCGCCACAGTCTTGGTGATGCTGCAGCTAACAAGATGCAGAGCGACATAAACGCGGCTGAAGAAGGCAAGAAGCGCCTCACCGGCTTCGTCGAATTGCCGATACCTAAACATCGTGAAGATGTGTTATATAGACTCTTGGGCGGCGTTGTGCTTAAGCGCGTGAACCCAGAGTGGTACAGGCGATTCTACAATCATGCTGTTGACATCGCGAAAAAGAGAGAGTCAAAGCTAAAGGACATGGATGAGACTTCTTCGGAATAGGAGCTACGACCTCACGTTCCCCGTGATCGTCCTTGTTGTCGCGTCTGTTTGCGTCATTCAGTGCTCTCACCCAAAGAAGTCGCCAGGCGAACGAATGTCTGATGATGTTCTATGGATGGAAGGTGAACTGAAAGATGTTCATGACGCCTTCCTGGCGCTAAAAGCTAATCCGAACAACTCGAAGAACCTTTCTAAGCTGGGCAAAGAAATTGATGATCTCGATAGTGTCCACGAGGACATGGACAATATCACTCACCCGGAGCCTGAGCACTAGATCGGACGCGGTCTCCATTTACAGGATTAGTCACACTCGCTTATAATGTCGGCGATGAATCATGTTCCAATTCCCGACCCGCTACGAGATGAATTCGTCGCCGCCAGGGAGGAGGATATCGAAGACCTCAAATTCGATGCCCACGCGCTATTAACAGCGGGCAAGCCAAAAGAGGAAGTTGAAGCGAGGATGATAAGTTCTGGCTGGTCCCGCACGTTTGCCGGATGGTTCATCGATCAGGTGAAGCGTTACGGTCCTGACTTAAACATCTTTATTCCGAAGCAGACTCAATATGAATCAGCATTGGAAGAGTGGACTGTCCAGAAAGGGTTGAAAGATGACCTGGCCAAGAACGGCGGCTATCTGATGCTGGGAGCTTTCGCGTTGCGGCTGCTCGCGGTCTTTGCCCTCCAGGGGGGCGCGGGACTTGGCTACATAGTGCCGGTTTTGTGGCTCGCAACCTTCATCATGTTCTTTGCTGGGGCTGCAAAAGTAGCCAGATCAAAAGGTCACTCTGCGAATTGGGCGATCATCGGAATCTTTGTGTATCTGCTCAGCGACAAGAATCGGCTACCGCTGAAGCCAGAAAAGGCATCATTCAAAGCAGAAGCTCAGATGTTCTCTAATTGGTAATTCTCCCGCTGCCCCCGCACACTAAGCCCACGCTTTCGTTCATACCAACGGCCCCCTAGCCAGCCGATCCACCAACAAGCAAAAGCTAAGGCTACGCCTTGAATAAATTGCTGCACGGCTTCGAATTTTACACCCGGCCTTAGCGCCTACAGCCCCTCACGACCTCATCTAAGGAGATATCGCCTTGTCCTCTCGATCTAATAACACCAATGCCAATGTCGCTGCGGCGCTTTTCCCCTACCGCAAGCTCGACCTATCGACCACCGGCCAAGTCATCAAGGCTACGCCTGGCGTGATCTTCGCCTACTACATCAGCAACCACAACGCGACCGCGTCTGTGTACGTGAAGTTCTACGACAAGGCAACTACGCCCACCCAGTTCGACACTCCGATCTGGACACTCGAAATCCCGGCGGGCAGCGCTGCGAACCTTGATTCGACGAGCGGCATCCGCTTCGCCGCTGGGATCTCCGTGCGGGCCAGCACGGGCGTCGGGGATACGGACAACACCGCGCCAACAAGCGGCGATGTCACGTTCAATGCGGGATACCGATAAAGATGGGAGTGCTCAGCCTTTCCGGCGTCGGGAACGCGGGATTCAGCCCGTCTACCATTCCTGGATTGAAATACTGGTTTGAGTCATGGGACCCGCGCACGATGATCACCACGTCGGGAGGGGCGACACTCTGCGCGTCGGACGGCGATCGGTGCGGTAGATGGCTTGAGAAATCTGGTAACGGATTCGATCTGCAGCAGCCGACCGACGCCAACCGAGTCACCTATAAAACGGGCGGTCCAAACGGAGTGCCCTACCTGCGGGGCGCGTCGGCGGGAGCACTGTATCTCCAGGTGGCCTCCGGCCTGCTTGCGCTGGCACAGCCGTCTACCATTTTCGCCGTCTATCGCAAATATAGCGGCGGCGCATATGTCTACGACTCGGCGCTGGGGTCGGCGAGGAATGCGCTGCTCGACAACGCCGGAGCGGAGGATATGTTTGCCGGTGCGGAGCTCACGGGCGGGACAACCAACTCCAATTGGCGGATCTCGACGGCGCAGTTTTACGGCATCGCTTCGAAGCTGCGCATCGACGGAGTCCAGGTTGCATCGGGCGACGCGGGGACGGCCTCGATGGACGGCATCACGATCGGCCATAACAGCGGATCGGGTAACGACGTCGACGTGGCCGCTTTGCTGGTTTACAACGCGGCTCTGACGGCTCCACAGATTGCCCAGATTGAGCGTTACCTTAACTCTCACACGAGGATTTTCTGATGCCTGCGCTCTCACCGGGAATCGGGATCAACGCGCATTCGATGCAGATTCCGAGTGATGCCCTCGTCGGCATTTTCTCGTGGGTTCGGGTCGAATTTCCTCTGGCATTTTTCGATTGGGCCTACACGGTCGAGACGATTGATTACTACCACGATCTCGGCCTTGAAATTCTGTTCATCGTCGGCCAGGACTGGGGCGACGATGCTTATGGTTACGCGCGTGACATCGCTCAGCGGTGCGGCTCGAAAATCACGGCGTTCGAATTGTACAACGAGCCGCAGCTCGATGATACGGGTTCGTGGCCAGGAATGTCGGCGTCCGATTACGTCAACGTCTGCGCGGGCTTTGCCAGGCTGTTTTATCGCTTGCCGGTTTTTCGCTACGGCGGGAGTGTGTTTAACTACCACGATTCCAATGCGGTGGGATGGATGAACGACGCGAAGGCGGCTGGGCTGGAGAATTACTGTGACGGGATCAGCTGGCACCACTACGCGGACACGGTGCCCGAGACGATCGCAGTCCGGCTGGTTGAGTTGCAGGTGATGTTCCCGGCGAAGCCGATCGCTTGCACGGAAACAAGCTGGCCAAAGAGCTTCTTGACCGGCTCATGCGGCGTCGGTGTTTGGTCGGAGACGGTGCAGGGCCAATTTCATGTGCGGCAGCTAGCGGTGCGGGGCGCGATGCCGGTGTGTCTGTACGATGGCAATCACAACTCGGTGCAGGTGGACGCTGGGCAAGCGCTCATCAACACGCTCAACAACGTTTCGACCGATCCGCATATCCGTCCCTCGCTGCAGGTGATTGTCGACGCGATCGGGACTGGTCAGCTGGTAGCGGTCGGGCCTCAGCCGGGCTAGAGGGTTGGGGCAGTCGCCACGTCGGGCATAGTGCTGTCTAGCCCGAAATAGCCGATTAGGGTCCATGGATTAAAAGGCAATAATATACTTGACGCACAGCCGCTAGCCTTCTTCGAGGTCAAGGTCTAAGCGCTTCTGGTCGTCAAGTTCCGACGGGTCGACAATCTTAACCCCGAGTAGCCGTTCAAGCATGACCTTATCAGCGATAGGTGAAAGTTGATTCGCTTTATGACGACGATCCAAGGTCACAAACTGCTGGCAACCTGCCATAGCCGCCGTGACCAAGTGGATGGAGTCAATGGGCGACAGCACCTTCTTGGCTTCCTTGAAACACTTGTTTTGTAGGATTCGCGACTGCTTGGCAATCTCCTCGTCAGCGGCGATGATTTGGCCCTTTCTGCCGTCGAACGCACGTTCAATATCATCTTGGGAAACTGTCAGGGCTTCGACAAATATCATTGAGGACGCCACGATGACCACAGAGCCCCCATTAACAGACTCCATGAGGGACACGAGTCCGCTTCTCTGATCTTTCGTCAGTTCTGATGGCTTATATTGGGCGATCCAAACGCACGAGTCGAGGTAGGCCGACGCCTTAGGCACCTTCAGCCTCCAAGCCCATCAGTTCCTTCTCTTCAGCCGAAGCATCTTCCCAGTGGCTTGCCAGTCGGTTCGGAAGATCGTTCCAGAATCCTTCCCCTGCTGGCTCACGGCGCTTTATGGAGTCTACGCGTATCTGCACGGGCCATGGCGAATCTCCCCGATAGACTGCCCTACCACGCACCGTGACCACTTCTTTGACCAGGCCTCGTATGCCCTCTAGTTCGTCGTGATCGAAGTAGCAGAGTATGCGGCTGGGCCCAACTAACGGGAAGATTGTGAAAGACCATCTCGCACCATGAACGTTAAGCCGTTCCAGCGTTCCGGTGAAGCTTGTGAATGCAATCCGGGCATCACCCAGACTTGAATCGATCTGGTGCTTAAGTCGCTCGTCAACCTTATAGCTGTCGTTATTGGCGATAATGGTCGCCGTGTGATTGGACTTGCTCAGGTCCTCCGCGAATTCACGAAGCTGGAGCAGCGCGTAAGGGTCAGCGTATGCTGGCAGTCTCTTTCGGTTTTCAAGAGCCGTAAATGTTTTGGCGGCGCGATCCGTAGGAGCCTTAAACTCCTTGTACTTGTAGGACGGCTTTGGCTTCCCACGCTTTGCAGGTGGGCGCGTTCGATGCAGGGGCCGTAGAACTGCCGTAAGTGGCGAGTTCGTGCTGAGAGACTTTACCTCAAATGTCGTGTCGTCATCGGTCAAGGACCGCAAGAAACGCACGAGCGTTTCCATCTGGTCAATAACGTCAGGCAGCAACGACCGCACCTCGGGTGAGCGAGGCTCGATAATAACGGTTAAGTCGCTTAGTCCTTTCGCTTTTGTTCGGACCGTTCCTTCTGCCATACTTCCTCTCGTCTTTCGATTTCTTCCTTTGAAACCTGCACGATTTCCCGCAACGCATGATCGAGGGTCAACATGTCGGGCCGCGCCTCGAATGCCGCGTCATTCGCGCTTATTCCATCCTTTCTTTTCTTCCTCATGCGCTGATCGGTTGTTGAACCACCTTGCCGATTTAGCTCCACGTAAGTCAACCGCTTGCCTTCCGTAGAAGAGACGACCGTGGCGAACCTTCAGCATCGGTCCCCTTGCGCTCATTGTAACGAAAAGTCTGCTCGTCGAGGTAGCGGAACAAATGAAATTGCTCTACGCTGACGTAGGTGCGAACTAACAAAATTTCTTTGTTAGTTGCGTTGTGGGGGGGGGAATCGACCTGCTCCTTTGTTTGCGTAAGCAATCATATTATGTCTCCGGCGCTTTCTCTTTAGGCCCACTTGAACCGATGATCCTTGCATCGGCGTCAGAAGCACTGTAGGCCCCGGCACTCACCAGATACCATCACACTGATGGCAAGGTGGCCGGGGTAAGTTTGCTCTCCGCTTGGTGATAATTCTTGGTGATAACCAGCGCAAAAAGTTATTCAAAGTTCTTCAACATTTATAGAACTTTCAGGTTCAAACGCGCACGTTCTTTAACGCTGAAAAGGCTTTGCCGCTGCTTTGCAAGCAGAGGGTCAGGGGTTCGAGTCCCCTTGCCTCCACCAAAGTTCGTTACCCTCGCCTGAGGCAGGGTTACCCTCCTTGGGTGGTTCCTCGATCTGTGCAGCTTTCAGCATCAAATCATAGGGTTTTCGAAGCTCGATGAGCAGCTCGCCGCCTCTCCAAACGCAGTTCGAGCAGAGCCTTTTTAGCAGCTCATTTCGGTCATTTGGATGCCCTTGATCGAACCGCGCAAGGGCGGTTTGAACTAGATCGACTAGTTCGATGCCCGCGTCGTACGAAGCACGCTCTGCGCGTTCTACGGCGGCGATTCCGCGCCTAGCTTGACCAAGCTGCTCGTCGGCCTGAGACTTCAGCCTCATGTAGATTTCGCGATCGAGCAGTTGGTCGCAGAAGTCCTTGTATAGGCGGTCCAGCCGCTGACGGGCCTCTTGGACTTCAGCCTCCAATCGTTCCTCCTGCCTCTTCTGATAGAGCATCCGCTCCTCGTGATCCTCGCCGAGCGCCTTCTTGATCCACGTCTCCAAGGAGGGTGGGAACGTCAGCGTTTGGAGGAGCTTGCGGAACTCTGCCGTGATGGCCTCCTCCCGCACAAAAGGTCGATCGCACTCGCCCTTGCGGCCGGTGCAGTGGTAGTAAGTGTAGCGACCCTTCTTCTTCTCAGCGGTCATGATGAGGCCGCACTTGCAGCGGACTAGATTCCTGTAAGCAAACTGAATTGCGCCGAACCCGCGCTTGTTTCTTCCACGGCCATCCAGCACGTCCTGGACCTGTTGCCACGTCACCTCGTCGACCAGCGGCTCGTGGAGACCATCGTAGAGAACGTCGTTCCAATAGAATCTTCCGACCTAAACGGGATTTCGCAGTATCTGGTGCAGAGTCTTGACCTGAACCTGATTCCCCTTCTTCGTGGTCAGGCCAATCTTACGGGCGACCTCCGATAGGGTCGCGATCGAATGGTTGCCTGTAGCGAACTCATTGAAGAGTCGCCGCACAAGATGCGCTCGGCGGGGATCGGTGACGAGATAGGACTTGCCTCCCTGCTCCCGCCGCTCATTCCGATAGCCAAGTGGCGCGTGAGTTGGATAGTGTCCCTGACGGGCCTTCTCATTGAGACCCTTTCGGATTTCCTCCGACAGATTCTCGATATAGTTCTTCGCCAAGACCATCCGGAGGTCGATGAAGAGCCGGCTGTGGCTCGGGCAGTTCTCATCGGCCACGATGCCCTCGTTAACGAAATGAATCACCGGCTTCACTTCGTCGAGCCTCACCCAGTCCACATAGTTTCTCTGCAGGCGATCGACCTTTTCGACCACGACTTCTGCGCCCGGATGCTGCGCGAGGTAGCCGATCATGGCTTCGAAGGCGCGCCTGTCCGAACCCTTCTTCGCGCTGGCGGCTTCCTCGAACTCCTGTAGAATCGGGAGGTTGCGCTTTGCACAATACTCGCGCATTTTGCGGAGCTGAGCGTCCGTCGACCAGCCCTCTTCTTCTTGCTCGGCGGAGGACACGCGCGCGTAGAGCACGGCGCCTCTAGTGACTGGCGCCATTGGTGCGGCATCAACCTTCTTGGTTTTCCTGGGCATCTAAGTGGTGTCCTCCAAATCCTCCAGCGCAGCGACTTTGCATCCGTAGAACGCGATGACGATGAGATCACTTGGTGAACGAGTGAGCCGATCGAGGCTCGTCACTAGAACTGTCAATCCGGGATGCTCCCAGAGGCAATCGAGCAGGTCATTCAACCCGTCGCGCTTCCCGAACTCGGCCGTTCCGATGTCTACAAACTCATAGAGAATGGGCAGGGAGTTCGCGCCGCAGAAATCCCGAAGCTCCTGAATCTGGCAGTCGGCGTTGAATTCGGCTACGAAACGATCAGGCGAACCCGAGCGAGCGTAGAGCACGAACTCGCTTCCGGCCAGGTCCGAGGTATCCATAACTCTTCTTGCCCGCGTCATTTCGAGCCCTCGCAAGCGAGCCATTGCAGGGCTGTCTCGGGCGTCAGGACGAGGGTCAGGCAGCCAGCGCTGTCATCGACGACGTATAGCCGTACGCCCAACTCTTCCAAAAGCCTGGTAGCCACGATCCATTCGTGGTCGGGCCCCGGAACCTGGTCAAGCGTAAGCATCACCAGGACGTCAATCTGCCGACTCTCGGCAAGCTGCCATAGGTAGCACCAGCCTGGCCGCTCCTGTTGGCCGCGACCGTAGGTGTCGTGGAGATGGCGCGCCGCATCTACAGAGAAGGCGCCGCAAACTCGCCTTAGCCCTCGCTGGTGTTCAGCGAGCAACTCCGGGTCGTGCGCCGGGGCACTGCAGTAGGTTGCTACACGCTCGCCGGCGAGGCCATACCCCGATGGAAACAGCCGCAGGGTCGAACGCACTTCACTCGAGGTGGGCAGGTCTCGGGAGAGCTCGTTCCACAGAGTCTGCGGATCGCTCCTAGGCGCCTCCACGTGCCACCTTTTGAGTAGCGCAAGGAACTGCTGGAGCTCTACCGTCAAGTCGAGGCATTCTTCGTCGGGAATGCCAGCATAGGCTTCTTCCCAAAGCGCCGAGGGCTCGTCGAATTCGATGTCTTTCACTGCGTATTATGTCGAGCGGGGTCGAAATCGTAGAAGCACGCACTTCTTTCACCGATCCTGGGCCTCCACTTCGACGTGCCAGCGACGGAGCCAGTCGGAAAGATCGGAGAGATTCGAGGGATCGAGCGAGAGATCGGCGACGAGGTAGGGGCACGATTTGCCTTTGCAATCAACCCGTTGAACCCCAGGGAGGAGTGCAACGGACAGCAAAACTTCCTGCCGGTCAGTGGACGACAGTCCGGGAGGGAGCGCGGTGAGGACAGTCAGATGGTCTTTCCCGACACGCCACTTAAGCCACCACCCCAGAGGCTCGGTTTCCCCTTCCGTGGCTATCGGACATTCGGCATTGCTAGCCGCAACGACATAGCGAAGGAATGGGACGAGACGAGCGAGGAGGTCGCGTGAAAGCGTCACGCCACCAGCTCCCGTTTGTGACGCTCTATCAGTTGAGCCGAGTATTCAGCGAGCCATGCAGCGGGCGCGGTAGTCGAGAGCATTCCAGGTCCGACAAGATCACCGAGAAAGGCCACCTCGTCCACCAGGTGCAGGACTCCGTCCCGGCAGTCGAGAAGAAAGAAGGGTTCGGCCGCCGCCCCCGGATAGCATTGCGCCAGACGAAGGGCGTATTCCTCGAGGCCGTCCGCGGAGACCACTCCGGGCTCACAAAGCAGTCGAAGCGCCAAGAATGGGTGATCGTCGGGCCCCGGGCGCACCCCCTCCTCGACGCACCGAACGACAACCGCACCGCGCTCACGCTCACGCGCCTCCAGAACACGGTCTCCTTCAAGTGCGGCGACGCTCTCGTTCATGTGGTGAATGTCCGGCAGTAGCTTCAACCACACGGTGAGGTCGAAGACCAGCAGGGGCCACGGAGGCGACATCGATACCACTCTTCCAGTTCCCACAACCAGCCCGTTGACTCGCTGAATTCCTGAAGTGCTCATGGTCGGCTTCCCTCCGCCGGGTGGGCGCACAAATCCAGATGCATCCTGACGTTAACGCAAGAAAGGGGCTCGGAGGTCATTCCTATCAGTGACTCTGCTGTGATTTCAGATGGGTCGACGATGCATTCGATGAACGATGCCGACTCGAAGTCGAGGGCGGGCACATGGGTCACGAATGAAAGCAGGCTGGCGGCGAGCGCCGCTTTCTGCAGTTCTCGTCCACGGGAAGCCCGGGTGTTCTTGAGCGGCATAAGGACGTAGATCTCGTCATCGTCGGTGGTCGACCACGTGACCAAGCCGTCCTCCAAGAAGATGTCGCCGCTGGAAGGGAAAATCAGTTGGGCTCGCTCCAAGACGAGCTTAAGCTGGCAAAGGGCGTGCAGACGCCGCATGAGATAATCGGTCATGTTGCTCCAAGGCCATGTTGAGGCCGCATGGTCAATGGTGACGGGCCGGACCTCGGTCCGTCAAGCCCCTTTTGCAATTTGAGCTCAGCGCCGGGCGCCGGTGTCGAACCCGCCTGGGAAGATGACCTCTGCTCGAACGCCGAGCACGGCTGCGATGGTCCTGGCGGTCGAGAGCCGTGGCTTGGTGAAGCCACCTTCGAGGTTCCGCAGCGTTTCGGTCGTGACGACCTTAAACCGGTCGGGGTCCTGCTCGGCCAGCTTCTTGGAGGCGTGAAAGAACTCCAGGCGCGTGAGTAATGCCTGCTCCCTGAACTCCCTCATCCGCGAGGGGTAGCGATCACGAATCCTCTCGTTCGGCACGATCCCATTATGCATTTCGAGGCCACCTCAGGGCCAGCGGCTTTGCGAATCTTCGGCTGGATGCAGGTCGTTTCGATCACCGCTCCTAAGTTCAAAGTAGAAGTGGATGCCTGTAGGTGCCGTAAGCAAGTGTTGATGACCTGCAACCTTGACAAACACCACCTTCTTAGGCCACAATGTTGAACCAGGCAATGGACACGCGAAACGAGGACTCGCGGGCGATCGCAATTTACGCCCGAAAGTCGAACAAGACCGAAGGCCGATCCAAGTCGGTCGAGGAGCAGATAGAGTTCTGCCGGTCGGTCATTGCGGCGTTGTCCCTTGAAGGTCGCGAAGTCCGGCTCTACGCCGATCCGGAAGGCGTGAAGGGGGAATGGTGGTGGGAAGATTCTCACGGGCGTAACCCAAAGCCTTGGAGGAAGGAGCTGACCCGCCTGGTTCACGACATCGAGTCCGGCGAAGTGGGCGCCGTCGTGGTCTGGCGATCCGACCGCCTCTACCGCGATGCCGGGGTCTGCGATGGGCTTGCCCGGCTCTTCATCAATCGCCGAGTCAGAGTTATCATGCAGGGCCGCGAGGTTGACCCCGGCTCCGCGGATGGACGTTTTCAAGTTACTGTGGAGGCAGCGAACAATCGCCGCTGGCGCGACCAGATTTCAGAAGATGTCCGAAGGGACCACGACCTCAAGGCGAGGCTCGGAATGTTTACGCGCAATCCCTCGTGCCTTGGGTTTCGGTCAAAGGGCAAGGACAGTCAGGCGGTCTTGCCCGTGGAGGAGGAGCTTGAAATCGTTCGCCGGATATTCAGGCTCTACGTTCACGGCGAGGATGGTTCCGCCCCAATGTCCCCAACTGGAATTGCAAAGAAGCTCATGCGCGAGGGCGTGCGAGTGGCTGTCGGCGCGAAGGGACATAAGGCCAAGGATGCGAGCCTGGTCCACGAAAGCCAGATTCGGACGATTCTGTCGAACCCGATGTATGTGGGACGCTGGCGCCACTTGGAGCAGGAATGCGAGTGCGCCGCTCTGCGGGTTTGTGGCGATGCGGGGTCAAACGGCGCTGCGATTTCCACTGAACTCTTCGAGGCCGCAAGAGCCAAGCTTCGCTCGACAAAAACCCGCTCAGAGAAGGCGAAGTACAGCGCCCACCTACTCACGGGACTAGCCGTATGCGGCGGTTGCGGGCGCCCGATGCAACTAGGGTCGAAGCGGTTGCCGGACGGCACGACTGCCAGGGTGTTCAAATGCGTAAACAAGACGGGTGACCGCTGCCCGCGCGGCGCGAGCGTTGGCGTCCGCGACCATGTGTTGGACGAATGGGTTCTCGGTGCCTTGCTACCGTTTATCCGGCGCGAAATCTCGGAGGCTGCAATCTCAATCGAGGCGCAAGAACTGGAGGAGCAGCGCCTCGTGCTTGAGGCACGCGTGCGCGACATACGGAGAAAGGAGACAGAAGAGCTCAAGTCGCTCGTCGGGGCCTTAGACGCAGTTCAGGTGGCTGCCATAGCTGCCGACTTCCGAATGGAGAGGTGTGAAGCGGAAGCGCATCTCGAGCGGCTGCGCGACCGAATTGACGCTCAGGCACGGGCCATCGAAGTTCCTGACGAAGATTTGCTAGGCGCGAAGGACAAGTCCAGAATGAAGCAGGCGCTTATGAGCTTTCTGAACTGGATTGCGCTCACCAAAGGGGGCGTCGTCGCCTACACGAAGTCGGGAGCAATTATTGCCGCGTCGTACGACGGCTCGACGCTGACGGGCTACAAACGCCAAGGCGCGTTCCGGCGTGTCGAAGCTCCATCTGCTCGCGCGGCGGTCGGCTGCGCCGAATGGTTTCCGTGCCCGAAGCGGTTTGTCGAAGGCAGGAGGTATGTGTTGGGCGCGGTCACGGCCGGATTATCCGATTCGGACATCCTGCCCTTTGTCATTTGGCCTCGTGGGGATGAGGAGGGGGCAGATGCGTAACACGCGCCTACGATCCAAGAAGGTTTCTGGCGATTTGAAGTTCGGCTCGGACGTCGCCGATCTACTTGGCCTGTCGGACGAAGAGGTTGCCGTCATCGTCGGTGCGATCATAGGCCTCCGGGCTGATGCATTCGCTGTTGCTATCTTCGGGGACGGGCGCCGATTACCGTTCATGGTGCCTGTCGGCCTCAAGGCTTTCGCCGGAACCCGCATTGATCGAATAGTTGAAGACTGCTTCTTGGCGGATGCGAAATCAGTCGTGTGCGCAGTTCTGGCTAGCAGCGGATGGCGGCCGAACTGCGAGAGGCAGGCCATCGCCGGCGGGGTTCGATTCCTGTCCCTTGAATCCGTTAAGGCAATGCCCGAAGGCCGTGAGGGGCTGTCCCGGCGCCCAATCGCGACTAGTCCTTAAAGGTAGCGCGCTCGCGCCAAGTGCCAATCAGCTCGATCAAGTCAATGCCTGCAGCGTCACAGTAGCGGGACAGTTCGAGCAAGTCGATGCGGCGCTCTCTTCTCTCCCACTTGCTCAACTGGGAAGCCGAAATTCCGAGCCTCTCTGCTACCTGCGCCTGACTGACTTTGAGTTCCTCGCGGCTGGCGCGCAGAAGATCCACCAGGAGCCGGTATTCGGGCGTGTGGATGGATTTCTGCATGGCCTTGACCACATGCAGATTGGCCGTCTAAGATAGACATGTCCAACTTAGACATGTCTATGATGGACATCCGAGCCGTGGCAGCACTTCTAGTTATCGCTTTGATTCTCGGGATAATCCTGATCCTCGTCCTCCTTGAGAAGAACACCGGTGGAGAAAACGGTGGAGTTGGCTGCGTCTCGGTGGGAGTCGTGGCAGTCATCGCCTTCCTCGTCTTTCTCCAGATCAATTCGAACCGGCAAAGCGCGGGTTCAGGAGTGCCAACGCCGCATCGATCCGTTGGGCTGTGGCTGGAGGCTATTAACCCGACCAATTACAATCGGCTCCGCATCGACCCGACTTGGGGTTGGTACGTTGGCGGGGTTGACATCGGGAGTGCGGCCGAGAGGGCTGGAATTCGGAAGGGTGACTTCTTATTGACCGCTGACGGCAGATGGCTCAGCCAAGCGGTTCCGGGCGATCCGTTGACGGCTGTCAAGGCAGGAAAGCCCCCCGGAACGACGATGATCGTCTGGGGCTATCGCGACTTTGGCTCGTCCCTGCAGCAATGGACATGGCGAGTCGTCCTGCCGTAGATCGAACGGCCGCACTGTGGCGGCCACACTCGCATAACTACTAAGTCTCCTCCTCCACGACTTCGAATAGCTCCGAGATATTGTCGGGCGGATTGGAGGAGTCGTACTTCAACTGAGTCTCCTCGAGAATCTGCAGCGCTCGCACGGGCACCTTGGCGCCCCTGCGGAACGACTTGCTAGCCGCCTCAAAAGCGGCGGAAAAGCCGTTCCATACGATGTGCAAAAGCTCGCAGTCGTCGTCGCTGATGCCCGGTATGTCTTCCATGTCATCCGTGAAAACCGGCGGTTCCGCGAAGAAGTAGCCGTGCCGTCCGAATCCCGCCATTAACAGGTAGCGATTGTCGTGGACACAGTGGCTGCTCGACGCCATGAAGAGACCCGGCACTCGCTGACTGATGCCGTGGAAGTGCGCCCCCAGGGGGTCATAGCGCATCTGTGCGTTTAGGCTGAGGCTGTAGGGCGTCTCGTCGTAGTCGACGTCCCAACCCACGGCTGTTTCCTCCAAGGCCTTGAGCTCGACGTAGTCGTTGCCGTTGGAGCTCTCGAATGTCAGGATTTCCCTGAGCGCCTTCATCTGGTCTGGCGGCCCGGCGAACCAGGCTGTCTCGTAGTACATGTTTGCCATTAAATTTCTCCTTGCCCTGTCGGGGCAGGAATGCTTGTACAAATTGCCGATCTGGCCTAGCCGCGCGGCAGCACGCCCTCGGAGAGGATCATCTCCGGCACGGTGCGCCTCAGGATCGAGAGATCGAGGCTCAAGGTGCCGTTGACGTGACCTCTATCCGCATTCAGCAATGGCGTCCACCTTGCTCCCTCGGTCTTGAACGGACGGGGCTCGTATTGGCGGCCCGACGCCACCGACTTGCTTCGAACACTCTTCTTGCTGTAGTCGACCAGGGCCAGCAAGTCCAGCAAGACATGAGTGCCTGTCTGGCGGTCCAGCAGGAGCTCCAAACAGCGCCCGAAGACATTCGGATTGGGACACGAAAAGCTCGGCTTCTCCAAGGACCCACTGCATACTTCATGCACCCGAACGGCGTGGTGCAGTTTGTCGTCGACGATGCCAAGACTTCGCCCTAGGATTCGCTCGGCTACACGTGCGTCGTCTAGGGTGGCGTGCCAGAGCCGATCTCCCTCTTGGTCCACCTTGAGGATGGGCCGCTTCAGCGTATCGGCGATCAGCTTGCCCCATCCGGTTGCGATGAACCCCTCTAGCTCCTGCCGGAGGCTTCTACCCCGGCGCTCATACGTCACGAGATTCTGCTTACGCAGCTCTGGGTACCAAAGGTCGACGTCCCAACCAAACCCGTCCCATTGGATCACGCCCGCCGCGAGCAAAGCTTGCTTCTTTACAAGCAACGACTCATGGGTTTCCTCCAGCTCAAAATCCCGATGACCCGTGAGCAACCCGGCAAAGTGACCTTCGAACCGGACAACGTCGACCAGGCCATCTGATGAGTGTCGAGCGAAGGCCAAGCGGGTTAAGCCGTCGTCGATCTTGCGCAGCAGGCCGATGTTCAAGCCGACGTGGTCCAAGGCATCGTCCGTCGTGTACTCCCATGCATAGATGTCGCAATACATCGCTCTGAGCTGGCGCAGGCGACCGAAGTACAAGTCGATGGCGGACGCCTCGAGTTGCGCGTTCTCTTCGTGGGCCCACTCAAGCGTCCACAGCTCGTCGAGCCCGGTCATCGCCAAGCCACCTTGGTGATGATCGGGGCCTGCTCCCCCAGGGTCGAAATCTGGTTGCCAGGTACGGACCTGGTCATATCGCTGGTCTTCACGCGCTATTATGTCGATCGCATCCGAACTCGTGAATGCAGACTCAGATCGGCCCGCCGGGACGGAGCCCCGGCGACTTCTTACTTGGCGACGACCAGCCGGGCCACGGAAGCCAAGACAACGTCCATGTCGCCGGGATAGAGCCGGTCGCTGCTGATTGCCGCGTGGACATCGGACAGGCAATAAGCCTGTCCCAAGCCTCTCAGACAGTCCGAGGGGCTCCGGCCAGTCGCGGGACACTCAAACAGCAGCAGTTCGTTACCGTCTTGATATGCGCCCACGTATTGCTGGTCTGCTTGGATGGTCGATGCGTTGCCGACAAAGAGCAGAAGGGGGAATTCTCGGCTGATGGCCGGCAGGTACCGGAGAAATGGAAAGTCGCCAGATTGCAAGAACAGTTCCAGCTTGTTCGGGGACCGCTCCCAATGGATTCTCTTGCTCTTTGCCGGCAATCCCTCGAGCCGCAGCTCCACCGTAATGCTGCCGAGCCTACCGCTTACCGCCAGAACCTCCTCAAACTTGTTCAGGGCTTCCTCTGGGCCCGTTACGCAGAGGTGTTCATCAATCAGCTTGGTCACCAGTCCTCCCCCATGAGGTCAAACGGCTCGCGACCGTCTTCAAGCGCCCTCGTGCGAATCCGATAACCGGTTTCCCGCGGCGCCGGCTCCGCAGTCGTGCGTACAAAACTCTGGTTACCGAGTTCGGCTAACGGTGCGGTGCCGTGAACCGGGTTCCAGCTCCGCGAGACCCGGCTGCTCCCAAGCAGACGGCTTAAAACACGCCGGATAGTTGACATCATAGTTAGTTCTCCTCGCGCGATGGCGCGTGAGAGCCTGCTTAGGAGCCGATGGGCCGAGCACCTTCAATCTGCGATCTTTTTCTGATCAAATGACCACTCTGGCGTCGCGGTTTTGAACGGGGTCGTGATGGTATCGGCGATCAATCGCCTGCGCGAAGACTTCGGGCATTCCGTGCGTGAAGCGACCCGGCTTGGAGCATTGGAGAGGCTTCGTCCTGTGCTAATGACAGCCCTTGTCGCCGCACTCGGATTCATTCCGATGGCGATCAACACGGACATCGGCGCGGAGGTTCAACGACCGCTAGCAACTGTGGTTATCGGAGGCATCATGTCGGCGACCGTGCTGACCCTCGTTGTGCTGCCCGTGCTCTATATCTGGTTCGAAGGTGGCGGGGCCGCCAAGGCCGCCAAGACGCCGAAGGTGGAGGAGATCATCGAATGAAGGAGGTCAAGGCGGTCATTCGGCCGCACAAGTTGGACGAGGTGCTGAACGCGCTCCACAAAGTGGGGCGGCTTCCGGCCGTGGTCAGCTCACCCGCCACCACAACAAATGTTGGAGCTGAGTTCTACCAGTCCGAGCAGATGGTGCGGCTCGAGCTGATGGTGCCCGACGAGCAAGTCGAAGGGGTCATTGGACTAATTCTCCAAGCTGCCCACACGGGCAATGCCGGCGATGGTCGCATCTTCGTGATGCCTATAGAGGAGAGCATCGTCATCCGCACGGGCGAACGCGGTGAGGCCGCGCGGTGATAGTCCTACCCGGTTAGTGTAGGGCGAAAACAGAGGCGGGCTGTGTATCGTGGTTACGGCACGGCCCGCTTCCAACCTGAGGAAACTTTGACAGAATCTCGATTCTATATCAGCAAGATGGACTGCGCTACAGAAGAGCAGATCATTAATAACAAGCTTGGCCGCATCAAGGAGATCGACCAGCTCGACTTCGATCTGATGAATCGGGTCCTGACCGTTAGGCATCGACTCGAAGGCGATAAGCAACTGATCGACGCCTTGAACTCCATCGGCATGGGACCTGAGGTGCTGAGGCCCGATGAGATGGCTCCCGCCGAGCACGAGGATCACGAATGCGGCGATCGCGATCACGCGGTGGCCAAACCCAAACTAGCTGAGCGCGGACCAGCGGTTCCAATTCGCGATCGGTGGCTGATGGGGCTCTCGGGCCTGTTTGCTTTCTCGGCGGAGATTCTTTCGTGGGTTAGCGGGCAAGAGCGGACGTGGCCCGTAATCGTTCTTGCTGTTGCTTCAATGGTCCTTGGGGGCCGCGAAACCCTACGCAAAGGTTTCATCGCGCTGAAGACTCTGACCCTCAACATCAACTTCCTCATGACGCTCGCCATCGTCGGTGCGGCCTCCATCGGCGAGTGGCCAGAGGGCGCGATGGTCGTGTTCCTCTTTGGCGTGGCAGAGATGATCGAGGCATTCTCGCTTGAGCGCGCGAGGAATGCGATCCGCTCCCTGATGGAGCTCTCGCCCGAGTTGGCTACGGTTCGTGGGGAGAATGGCGAGTGGCAAGAAGTCCACGCAACGGAGGTTAAGGTCGGGCAAGTTGTCCGCGTCCGCCCAGGCGAGCGTATTCCGCTCGACGGGAAGCTGACTGCAGGTTCTTCGACCGTCAATCAGGCGCCAATCACCGGCGAGAGCATGCCCGTTTCTAAGGGCGTTGGCGATGGCGTCTTCGCCGGAACGGTCAACGAGAAGGGTTCCTTCGAATTCGAAGTGACCGCGAACACGGGGCAGACAACGCTGTCCCGGATTATTCGCGCAGTGCAGCAAGCTCAGGGTCAGAAGGCTCCCACCCAACGATTCGTTGACAAGTTCGCCCGATCCTACACTCCGACCGTCGTTGTCTTGGCCGTGTTGTTCGCAACGGTTCCCCCGCTACTTTTCCACCAGCAGTTTCTGCCGTGGCTTTACAAGGCGCTGGTGTTACTAGTCATCGGCTGCCCGTGCGCGCTTGTCATATCGACTCCGGTCACAGTGGTTAGCGCGTTGGCCTCAGCTGCCCGACGCGGCATCCTCGTAAAGGGTGGCGTCTACATGGAAGAAGGCCGAAGGCTCGGCGTACTTGCTCTCGACAAGACCGGCACGCTCACCCAGGGCACGCCTAAAGTCACGGACGTAATCCCGCTTGCGGGCATGGATGAACCGGAGGTGCGTAGGATCGCGGCGAGTCTCGATGCCCCGTCAGAACATCCAGTCGCCTCGGCTATAGTCGCAGGCTATGAGGGCCCGCCCGAGTCCGTCACCGACTTTGATTCGATTACGGGCCGCGGAGTCAAAGGTCGAATTGGCGGGAAGCTCTACTTCATCGGGAACCATCGCCTGGCGCACGAGCAAAACTACTGCAGTCCAGAGGTCGAAGCGATTCTCGAGCGACTTGAAGGTGAGGGCAAGACGGTAGTAATCCTTGCCGACGAAGGCAAAGCCCTTAGTGTTATCGGGGTGGCCGACACAGTGCGAGACACAAGTATTCAGGCCGTGAAGGAGCTGCACGACCTCGGGGTCAAAACACTGATGCTGACGGGTGACAATGAGCGCACCGCCAAGGCGATCGCTACTCTAGTCGGGATCGACGACGCTCGGGGCGACCTTCTGCCCGAAGACAAGCTGAAGATCATCGAGGAGCTGACTGCTCAGGACGCACATGTGGGGATGGTTGGCGACGGTATCAACGACGCCCCTGCTCTAGCAAAGGCAGATTTGGGCTTCGCCATGGGAGCCGCTGGCACCGATACCGCTATCGAGACTGCCGACGTCGCCCTGATGCAGGACGACCTGCGAAAGATCCCTGAGTTCATTCGGATGAGCCGCAAGGCGAGCACGATCTTGAAGCAGAACATTGCCTTCGCCATTGGGATCAAGGTTGTCTTTTTCGCGCTCGCCTTCGCCGGAATAGCGACTCTATGGATGGCGGTCTTCGCTGATATGGGCGCTAGCCTCATCGTCGTCGCCAACGGTCTTCGGATGCTCCGTCAGAAGACAGAACGGCCAGTCTGATCGAATTCAGATAAATGCTGTCCTGAAACAAGACTTTTCAGTATAGATTCGCGTATCATAACCGCAGAGCGATGAATCACGCCTGTAACGGTCCCAATTGTTGCGTCCTTGCCTCCTCTACCGATCCGCAGATGGACTTATTGGCGAAGCTATTCAAAGGGTTTGCCGATCCCACTCGGCTCAACGTACTTCATCTCCTCCGCGGCGGCGAGAAGAACGTGAGGGAGCTTGTCGAGGCGACTGGGTTCTCGCAGCCAAACATGTCCGCTCACCTCGCCTGTCTACGGGACTGCGGCTTGGTTGTCGCACGACCAGCGGGACGGGCGACCTACTACTCCATTGCAGACGAGCGAATCGAGAACCTCTTCCTCGCAGCTGAGGATATTGTCGGGCGCATAGCTGGCCGACTCTGCAACTGCCAGAGGTATGGCTCGTGAGTCTGTCGGTCCTTTGGAGAGCCTTGCGGTGGGTCATCGTTTTCGCGTGGGTAAGCACGATGGACGATGGTTGCGCAGCCAATGCAAAGGCGGTTGTTAACGCCCTTGCTCCTTCGGCGGTGACCAGTGGCAATTAGATCAGCGGCTCGAACCTCGGGACATCGTTCCCGCTTCTTCAAGCCAACGGCGGTGAAGGTCGCCACAACCTTAGGAGCACTCATCGTCATCGCCATCATTGTGTGGCAGGCGGTGGTCCTTGCCGGGGCGCCCAATCCGACGAGCGACAAGCTAAGCCCAGCAGCAATGTCCGTCAGCGCCTCTATTCTTGTCTTGCGCGAAGGGCTTGAGGCAATTCTTGTCCTGGCCGCAGTGACGGCTGGAATCATCCGCAATAAAAGGGATCAGTGGCGGGGCGTGCTCATTGGAGCCGGCGCTGCCTTCGTTGCAACGATCGCCACCTGGTTCCTCGTCGTTGCAGTTATCTCCTCGATTAACGCTCCCGCGCTTGCCATTCAGGCTGGAACGGGACTGCTGGCGATCGTCGTGCTGCTTGTGGTGATGAACTGGTTCTTCCACAAGATTTATTGGACTGGCTGGATCTGCCACCATTGCAATCGGCGCAAAGCGCTGAACGCGACCACCACCACGGCAGCGAAAGCTTTCTTGGGTTTCGTGCTGCTCGGCTTCACAGCTATTTATCGTGAAGGATTTGAGATCGTGCTCTTTCTTCAGGATTTGCGCCTGAAAGCTGGCAATGCCGTGGTCCTGCAGGGAGCGGGCCTCGGCTTTCTTCTAACAATGATCGTCGCCGGGCTCACATTTCTCGCCCATCAGAAATTGCCCTACAAGAAAATGCTCGTCCTCACCGGCGTATTGCTCGGAGCGGTTCTGATCGTGATGGTTGGCGAGCAGGCTCAAGAGATGCAGCTGGCGGGCTGGCTTCCGACCCACGACTTTCCAATGCGAGTCCCAGATTGGGTTGGGACCTGGTTTGCGATCTTCCCGAATGTCGAAGGCTTAGCTGCACAGATCCTGGCGATCGCGCTGGTCGGAGGCTCTTTTGCATTCATTCGCCTGCGAAGCCTCTCCGCCTCAAAGCAGGCGGCAAAGCAGAAAGACGAGTGCGACTTGCCCGAAATCCTTCCCCAGTCGAGCTAGGAGAGACTAGAGATAATGAGATGATGTGGACACAGACTGCTTCCTAGGCTCGCTCAACGAAATTGAAGTTTATTCAGACGCCGGCCCGTTTTAGTTGGCAGCGAGTTCCCGATCGAGGAAGCTGAACTGTGGCTCATGCCTAGTGCGGCACAGTGCCATGCCAGCAGCCCGGATGAGGAATCCAGCACCGACCTCATTCCATTCATGCGTTCGCTCCCTTGAAGCGCCTGAGTCGTAAGGAGTTCAAGATCACGGAGATGCTGCTCAGGGCCATGGCCGCAGCGGCAAACATCGGGCTTAGGCGGCCCGTCATCGCCAGCGGGATCATTACGATATTGTAGCCGAACGCCCAAACAAGATTCCAGCGGATTGTCCCTAGCGTGGCACGCGCCAGACGGATCGCGAGCGGCACGCCGCGCAGGTCTGAACTGAGGAGCGTCATGCCTGCGGTCTCCATCGCCACGTCGGTGCCGCCTCCCATTGCGATTCCTAGATCGGCTTGGGCGAGGGCGGGGGCGTCGTTGATGCCGTCACCAACCATTGCCACTGCACCGTGGGCCTGGTGCTTTTTCACCGTATTCGCTTTCTGCTCAGGCAGAACCTCTGCTTCTACATCGGTGATCCCGACCTGCTGAGCGATGGCGGCGGCGGTTGCACGATTGTCGCCGGTGACCATGATCGGGGTGAGTCGCTGAGCCCTGAGCTGGTCTAAGGCTTCTTGGCTCTCGTCGCGGATCACGTCGGCCACGGCTACGAGCGCCACGAGCTTGCCATCGACAGCCACGTACATCGCGGTTTTCGCTTCTTGCTCCAGCTTGGCGATCTGCGACGCCGCCGATCCCGGCACGGCGACGGACCAGTCGTCCATGAGGCGTTGGGTTCCGACTACGACGTGCTTGCCCTCGACAACGGCCTGCATGCCGCGGCCCCGTACGGCCTCGAACTTCTCAGCTTTGCCAAGCGCTGCATGCCGAGCGGCCGCCCCTTCAACTATTGCGCGAGCGACCGGATGCTCTGACGGGGCTTCAGCCCCAGCGACCAAGGCGAGCAGCTCTTGCTTGCCCCCCTCAAGTGCGATGAAGTCCGTAAGGGTCGGCTTGCCACGCGTGATCGTGCCGGTCTTGTCCAGCAAGATGGTGCGCACCGCGCCTGCCCGTTCAAGCACGGAGCCGTCGCGAATGAGCACACCCAACTCGGCTGCGCGACCGACTCCGACCATGATGGCGGCCGGTGTCGCGAGGCCGAGGGCGCAGGGGCAGGCGATCACGAGAACCGTTACAGCTGGCACCAGTGCTGCTCCAGGTGCCACGCCCAGCACGAGCCACCAGTAGAGGAATGTGCGGATCGCAACCAGGATGACGATGGGCACAAAGATGCTTGATATCTGGTCTGCGAGGCGTTGCACAGGCGCCTTGGAGCCCTGAGCATGCTCGACCATCTTCACAATCCGCGCTAGGGCCGTGTCCGCACCAACCCTTGTGGCGCGGTAGACCAGTGTTCCCGTTGTATTCACGGTTCCGGCCGTGACTTTGTCGCCTTGCTGCTTCGCAACAGGCACCGGCTCTCCGGTCAGCATTGATTCATCGACGTAACTCTCGCCGTCGATCACCTCGCCATCCACGGCGATGCGCTCGCCGGGACGGACGCGGAGCTCGTCCCCAACGTTTATCGCGTCGATCGCGACGCTTGTTTCTAAACCGTCGCGAACGACGGTCGCTTCCTTCGGGGTGAGTCCCATTAGCTTCTGAATCGCGCCAGACATGCGGCCCTTAGAGCGGGTCTCAAGATAGCGCCCGAGCAGAATCAGCGTCACGATTGCAGCCCCAGTCTCGAAATAGATGTGCTCGCTCTGCATGTGTCCGCCCATGCCCGAATAGGCGATCAGGGAGTAGGTGCTGTAGGCCCAAGCTGCCCCCGCGCCCATTGCAATAAGGGTGTCCATCGTGGCGGAGAAGTGCTTGAGCGCCTTCCACGTGACGATGAAAAAGCTACGACCTGCCCAGAGCACCACCGGCGTCGAGAGCACGAAGAGAAGCATGTTCGCCCACTCTGGTCTTGGATGCCAAAGCATCGAAATTAGGATGGTGGGAAGGGTCAGAACGGCCGCAAGGATAAGATTGGCTCGTTGCGTCTTCATGGGACCGTAGGCATCGGCTGCAAGATGCGCGGAGTGGTCTTCGCCCATTCCCTCGTGCATGGGCATGTCGTGGTCGGCACGCTTTGCTGCCACCGAATACCCTGCGCCCTCAACGGCCCTCGCGAGTTGCTCGTGGGTTACGTGATGCTCGTGAGCCACCGAAGCCTTCTCCGTCGCGAAGTTGACATTAGCTTCTGAGACGCCTGGCACCTTGGCGAGCGCCTTCTCGACCCTTCGCACGCAGGAGGCGCACGTCATGCCGCCGATCTTGAGGTCGGTCTCGACGGGGTGCTTGGAAGGTTGATCGGGTAACGCGTGATCGGTGCTAGCCATCAGCCCACCTTCGCCTTATAGCCTTCTTCCTCGACCGCCCTCACAAGGGCAGCAACATCAGCGTCATGCTCGACCTCGGCGCAATTCCGGCCGAGACTTACATCGGCTGAAGTCACGCCTTCGACGTTCTCCAACGCCTCTTGGACCGAGCGGACGCAGTGGCCGCAGCTCATACCTTCAATGATCAATTGTGTTTTCATCGCTAAACCTCCAGGGGTATTTAGCGCATGAGGCGCGAAAGCGTCACCTTCAACTCTTCCATCAGCTCGTCTTGCGTCATGGGTTTGGCGTGGTCATGCGCTTGATCAGTGCCGTGACCCACGATGCATGTTTTGACGTGGCTTGCGGCCATCTCGGCTCCGGCTTGCTCAAGTGCTGAACGTGTGGCGGCGAGCTGAGTTAGCACGTCGCAACAGTATTCGTTCGACTCAATCATTCGGCGTAGCCCCCGAATCTGACCCTCGATTCGGGCCAGTCGTCGGTCGATGGATTGTCTAGATGCGGCATCCACATGCTTACTATACCCCTACGGGTATCCGACATTTCAAGAACATGTTCGCAGAAGATTTCGTCAATTGAGTTTGGCCGCACCTGGTTTCGACCCCTCCTCTTGGCCTCGTCGGGTTGCCGCTCAAACAACTCATTAGAGGAGAACTATGGATAAAGACTCGCAAAAGCAATCGATGGGTATGTCGTGGGGCAAATTCGCGGCGATGATCTTAACGTCGACCGCCGTCATGTTTCCACTGATGTACCAACTCGTCTACGAAGGCGATCACGTGTTATTCAGCATCAACCGGTTGCTGGCGTCGCTGGTGATGGGCTGCGTAATGACGGTCATCATGCTTGCCTTCATGTGGAAGATGTACCAGGGCCAAACCACCAAGATGCTGGTTCTCGCAGGTGGGATGCTTGGCGCGATTGTGCTGCTTTGGGTGAATCGGAGCCAGACTCTCGTCGGCGACGTCGGCTTTATGAAATCGATGATTCCTCACCACTCCATCGCGATCAACAATGCGAGCAAGGCGACCATCACCGACCCGCGAGTACGAGAACTCGCAGATAAGATCATCAAAGCCCAGGTGCGGGAGATCCAAGAGATGAAGCTGCTCATCGACGACATCGAGAAAAACGGCAGCCGAGGAAAGAACTCGCTGCCGCCGGTGGAAGCCAAGGTGACGGCTGACATGGAACCCGAGATTCAGCAAGCGGTCAAGTAGAGGCTAATCTAGAACTACAATGATTGCCTTTGCCTTTCTGGTCGCGGCTGCTTCGGTGCAGGTGACACCGTCTTCATTTCTTGAAGCCAAGGAGCCGCAAATCGCGATCGACCGCGATCACACCATCTATATCGCCTATGGCATGGGCAACTCCATTTATGTTTCGAAGTCGATTGATGAGGGAGAGAGCTACGCGAGCCCGATTAAGGTTGGTGAATTGCCCAAGCTCGCGCTTGGCATGCGGCGGGGACCGCGGATCGCCATCGGTGGGGAAAAGGTTGTGATCACCGCCATTTCGCACGAAACCGGCTTACTCGTTGCGTTTCGATCAGGCGACAACGGCCGGACCTGGTCCAGGCCCGTGCCCGTAAATGACTCGGCGGGGTCGGCTCGCGAAGGACTACACGCGATGGCGGCTGCTCCTGATGGCACGCTCGCCTGCACCTGGTTAGACCTGCGCAGCAAGGGGACGAAGCTGTACCTCTCAACTTCCAAGGATGGGGGCGCGAGTTGGTCGACGAACCGCCTTGTTTATGAATCTCCAAGCGGCACAGTCTGCGAATGCTGTCACCCGTCGATCGCGTTCGATTCCAAGGACAGGCTATTCGTCATGTTTCGCAACTTCGTGAACGGCTCGCGCGACATGTACCTCACAAGTTCCTCCGACCTTGGCGCGACTTGGTTGCCGGCCACCAAGCTCGGCCAAGGCACATGGCCACTCGATGCCTGCCCGATGGATGGCGGCTCGTTCGCCTTCGATGCGAAGGGGGCGGTCCAGTCGGTTTGGCGACGCGAGGGCACTCTTTACCGAAGCGGAGCCAACGGTATCGAAAGGCTGTTCGCGGAGGGTCGCCAGGCTTGGATCTCCCAAGGCTCTGCGGGCCCATTCACGGTCTGGACTGACGGCCAACGGATTTTAGCAAGCACTCCCACCGAGAAGGTCCTCGAACTCTCGAGGGCCGGAAGCGATTCGACTGTTGCGACATCGCCAGACGAGGCATTGACCGTAGCCGCCTGGACCGAAAACGGAATTCGAGCCACGCGGCTTCGTTAACCTTTAGTGCTTGTGGGCAGCCGGCGTCTTGATATGCGGCTTGCCGGCGTATTTGGCCGGGTTCTTCTTAAATATCTTCGGGCAGTCGGCGCAGCAGAAGAAGTAGCGGTTGCCCTTGTAATCGGTGTACATCTTGCTCTTCTTGGCGGCGTCCATGTCCACCTTGTCTCCGGTAACGGGGCAGGCGATGACGTGCTTGGCGTTCTTGCTGATGCCGTGGCCCATCTGGGCGAAGGCACCGGTGGCGATCGAGGCGATGGCGATGAGAGTTAGCGTTGTTTTCATGTTGGTTTTCCTACGTCTAGCCATAGACCATTTGGCCACCGAAGTGGCCGGCGATGCCTACGGCCGCCGCCGCGAGGGCGAGCAAGACCCAGTAGGCTTTGTGAGTGACGAGATTGGTGCGGCGCCACAGGACGACCGCTACCATCAGTAGCGCGGCGAGAATGCCGAGCGACAGGTGCAAGAAGACCGGCGTGCCGATGCTGAGCGGATAGCCCAGACGAATGGCAGCGATAAAGCCGGTGGGAATGGCGACCAAAGTCGCGAGAGTGCCGAACAGCAGATTCCAGAAAGCGACGCCACGCACGACGTCGTCCCTGCGATACCTGCCGAGGAAGTCGAGGAAAGCGCCGAAGATGAACAGTGCGATCGGGAAGTGGACGATAACCGGATGGAACGTGTGCCGCGGCATGAGGGGCGATTCGCCCACCTGCTCAGGCTTCACATTGCTCCCGTTCATATTTGTGGGCGCAGGCGGTGTTCCGTGCGGATGGCTCTTCGGATTGCCTGGGTTAAAGCCCTGCTTGGCTTCGTCGCCGTTGGTCCAGCCATCGCCGTCGGAATCCTCCATGTCGATGACTTTGAAGACCTCGGGCGTCATCATCTTCGGGGTTCCCTGGCCAATCATCGTGTGCTTGACGAATTTGCCGAACGCGTTATGTTCGGGCGGACTCGTGTGGCAGTTCATGCACCGAGCTTTGAACGCATCTGAGCTCTCTGCGAACTTGTAATGGTTGCGGTAGGCCTCCCATATCTCCGGTGTTGCGCTTGCCATGCTAACAAGGACAAGTGCACCGGCAACGCACAGAACTGATCGCTTCACAGTGCTTTACTCCGCTTCTTCGTGTTGCAGGAGCCGCATCCGCAGTCGGGCTTCCCGCCCGGCATACCCACGCCTAGCTTTCTCAGCATGATGTAGAGCACAGCGGAGCCTGCGACAACCGCCACCCCAACCTGGAGCGCTGTTTCCATCTTATTTCGCCTCGAAGTCGAACGTGTAGGTCGACGCCGGCTTGCCCGCAGCGGATACGACTACAGTCAACCTCCAAGGCCCTGCCATGCTGAAGGTGGCCTTCAGGCCGTACTTTCCTTTGCCAAGGTCCTTGACCGATGGATGGGCGGTGCCCATGTCCATATTCGTCATCGCAACGGACGTCGTGATCTTTGCCTTTTCGACGGGCTTGCCGTCCGGGGTCGTAATCGTCAC
The DNA here is from genome assembly GCA_023392285.1 of Armatimonadota bacterium. GTDB lineage: Bacteria > Armatimonadota > Fimbriimonadia > Fimbriimonadales > Fimbriimonadaceae > JAEVZK01. Next base: position 34,123 of record JAEVZK010000115.1, read on the forward strand.
GACTACGTTGTTATCGCCCGTCTTCGGCGATCCCAAATCAGCCGTCACCTTGAAAGGCTTGGTGGACATGTCCTTGCCGGGCATATCCTTCATGGGATCGTCCCCACCTTCGGTGAAGTTCGCAGAGTCGAACTTCATGTCCATGGGTGCCATCTTCATGCCTTCCATGCCGGAGCCGCCAACCATCATGAGGATCATCATTCGCACCATGGGTTCGAGCTTGCCGAAACCCGTTCTGGAATCGAAGTCCATGCCCTCCTCCCAGGCGTAAGAGTTCTTCTCCTTGAGTTGAGGCATTGAAGCCGTGGCATGTCCGGAGTGGCCGCCGTATCCGGGTTGCGCGGTCGGCTCCTGCTTTGCCGGCTCCTTCTTGGGGGATTCAGGCTTATTCGGATCAGTTTTGGGTTGCTCCTGCTTGGGAGGTTCCGTCTGGGGCGTTTCAGGCTTCGCCGGCGCGGTCGTGCCAGCGACCTTGATGATCTGCTTGGCCGGCTGCCAGGGCTGCTTCGACCCCGCCGTCATGTCCCAGTTCACGGTGAACTTGGGATCTGCGCTGGCCAGACTCACGCGCCATGGTCCGCTCATAAGAAGCATTGGACGCACTACGTAGTGCCCCGCGCTGACCTCCTTAACCGGAGGATGAGCCGTGCCCATGTCCATGTTGGTCATTGCCACACTTGCGCTGAGCTTGAGTCCGCCCACTGGCTTGCCCGATTCGGTGAAAACGACCTCGAGCCGAGTCTCGCCGGTGGCGGGAGCTTTCGGTTGAAGCGACGCCGTCGCCTCGATCGTCCGCTCCTGCGCAAGTGCCGACCCAAAAAGAAGGAGTGCGGCCAATGTTGTGGTTAGTTGCTTAGTCATCAGAGGTTCCTCCTAGTTCGGGATGTACTTGTGCAAGAGGTTGGTCGGTGAGCGGCGCGGCCCAACCTGCTGATTGAACGTCGCACCGAAATTGAAGACCAGTCCGATCTGAAACACCGTCGCATTGCGCTGCCCGCCAAAAGCGGCCATCATTCCCTGACTTCTTCGCTCATAGCCAATCTGGGAGACCAGATCGAATCCAGCGCCGAGGCTCTTGGCATAGCTGAGGGCAACGCCGAACGAGTTGGCGTCGGAGATCTTCGAGTAGCGCTTCATGCCCGCGGTCAGCGCCCATTGCGATGACGGTTGACCGAACGGGCTATATAGACTGCGAAGGGAAAGGGCGAGCGATTGCTGGTCCGCTCGGTAGGTGTCGTTCAGCGTCGTGAGCGCCGAAGTGTCGTTGCCAAAGCTGGCCTGGGCCAACAATCGCAGGTCGAGTTTGTTTGTGACGCTCGGACGCAAATTGAGAACTCCTCCGCCGTAAACGACTGTCGAGGCTCCTCCAAATGCATTCTTGATCGCGCGATGCTCGAATCCAATTCCCCAGCTTGGAACTCGGTCGATCGACGTGAGCGCGGGATTGCCGAGAAACTGGTAGCTTGCCCCAAATGAATTGAGGCCCCCGCCCTCGCCTACTCCGGCGCTGTCGATCTGATTCTGAGCATGGACGTTTACAAAGTGATGTAGCCCCTGATTGAAAACAACAGCGGCCACGTTGCTGTATCGATGTTCCTCGAGGTTGTTTCCGTCGGAAAACGGGTTGAGAACCGATGTGAAGTCCGTCAGATCGTCTTCACGTAGGGTCGGGAATGCGACGATTTGGGAGGTTGGATTATTCGTGCGACCGAGGTATCCCTCGAACCTCAACTCCTGAAAGTCGATGAATGCTTGATGCATGAAGAACTGGGGTTTGGTGCCAGTGCCGCTGTTACCGTCCTCGGTCGTCAAACCTCCAAACGAGAAGCTTCCGATGCCATTGCGATAGAGCCGCTGGGCTGCCCCTACGGTCAGAGAAGAATCTGAGAAGTTGATTTGGCTCCGACTGCCGATTCCTCGTCCACCAAACAGTCCTTCGCGGCCAATATCGAGCGTCGCCACCCCCGAACCCGCGAGCTCAATTTGCGGATTGAAGCCGACCTCCTCCTTGACGGGAGATTGCTGTACTTGCGCAGGGCTGGGGGAAGAGGATGCCTCAGATGCTGAAGCAGCCGGGCTAGGTCGTGGGGACTCGCGAGCGGCCTTCTTGACTATGCCGCTGAGATCCGGCCAAGCAATAGGCATCGCTTTGGCGGTGGCTACGTTGCCCGCGAGGGCAACAATCGTAAATAGTATCAATGGTGTTTTGTTCATGGTGTTTGTGCCCTCCTATGAGCTGATCGCGATCACTTCTTCCCACTTGATGCCGGCCTCGCGGGCATCGTCGTACATGAGCATCGTCATCATGCCGCCTGGGTGTTGTCCGTTGTTGGTTGTGGCGAGGTCGCTGTGGTCGTGGAAATGCCAGAAACCGGGGTTCGTACCCTGGATCACGATATCGCTTGTCGATCCCGGATAAATTGGGATGGTATTCATCCGCACCGGCGAGGCGAGAGGGGCGCCATCCTGGCACACGTGCCAGAAGTCATGGCCGTGAAGGTGCATGAAGTGCGGCATGAATCCGCCTGCAATCAGCCTGACCCGAATGTTCTCGCCGCGCTTGATGCTGACGTGATCCGTCATCGGATACGACTTGCCGTTGATCATGAAGTAGTTCGGAGTGATCGGCATCGCGGTGCCGGTTCTCGCCGCAAGATAGGGCGGGATGTATCCGTCCTTGACCGCCTTGACGAATTCCTCCTTGTTCTTGAACCACCCCATCATCCGGCCGTTCATCTCGCGCATCATGCTGGCGCTGTGATTCATCCGCTCCATCTGGACGCCCATCTCGACCATCTCGGACATCATGTTTCGGACGAAGTTCGTGTCCAACTCGCTGAGAATCAACGTGTATTCACGATCGTAAGGAAAGGTTTTCTGAACGATGTCCGGCTCCTTCGGCTCAATGATCAATGATCCGACGAGGCCGGCCTGCTGGTGCAGCGTGGTCATCACGTGGCAGTGGTAGAAGTGGGTTCCTGCCGGCTGCGCCTTCCAGAGGTAGCGGAATTCCTGATTCGGCCCGACCGGCCATTGCGTACCAAGGGGCACGCCGTCCATCTCCATGGGCAGCATAATCCCATGCCAGTGGATCGTGTGAAACTCAGGGCTCTTGTTCTTGAGATTGACTTGGACCCAATCTCCCTCTGTCACACGAATCTCGGGTCCCGGATAGCTTCCGTTGAACATGAACATATGGGTCTTCACACCGGGCACGATCTCGTGGACGTCGATCGTAACTTCGATGTCGTAAACGTGAATCTTGTCGCCCGGCTTGGGCTTCTCGCGGGGCGGATAGGGCGGCGCCGTTCCCTTCGCATCGAATTGTGCTGGCCAAGGAGTTACCGGTTGCGTGAGCGGATTCTGCTGGCCCTGCTGCCCGAAGGCACGGGTCAGAAGACCCGTGCCTAGGCCAAGGCCACCAAACCGCAGAAGTTGTCGCCTCCCGAACTTCTTGTCGTCGTTCATCTTCTTCACCCCTTGACAACCAGCTTCCCGAACATTCCGGCCGAGGCATGGCCGGGAATCGTGCAGACGTAGTAGTAGGTTCCGGCCCTCTTCGGTGCGACGAACGCCAGTTCCTGGCCCGTATAGCCTGAGGCGGCCCTGTGAGGCAGATCGCTGGAACCGGTCGAGCCAGCTTTGCCGATCTTGGCATCGAAAGGCGGCGCCTTCGCCGTGAAGCGAAGGTTATGAAGCATGTCTTCGTCCGTATTGACGAACAAGATCGAGAGCTTGGTCCCCGGCTTCATAGTGATCGTGGGGTTGCGGAGCCCCTTGATCCGATACGACATCATGTCGTTTTCAGGGCCGGTCGTCACAACAAGCCGAGCGGATACTCCGCCAACGAGGAGCGATTTCTTGTCAGCTCCCATACTGACGCCCTTTACGGTTTTCTCGGCCGCAGAAAGTGCTTTCGATGACAGGGTCTTGGGTTTGGTCGCGGTCGAGGTCTGCGCAACAGCGATTCCCGACACCACGATGGCCATCAACAAGAGAAGGGACGTTCTCACTGCCCACCCCCCTTAGGAGCGGTCGTTGTTGCTTTCGGCAACCGGACGTAGTCTTTAGCCGCAGGAGCGTACTTCGCTGGCTCTTTCTCAAATGGGGTTTCGCATCCGGCACAGCAGTAGTAGTAGCGGACTCCTTCGAAGTCGCCATAACCGCTCGCCTTTGCGTAGGTTTCGACCCTTTCCTTACTGACTGGGCAAAACAGCGCTTCTTTGGTTGGAAGAGCTCCAAACTTGGAAGGCTCCTTGTCGAAAGCAGTCTTCTCGTCTCCGGAATCGAAGAAATAGCGAACCCCCTTGTAGTCGCTGAAGCCGCCCTTTGCCTTGGCGGAATCGATGGGCTTCTTGCTGATGGGATCGAAAAGGAAGAGACCAACGGCCTTGCCTGCCTTGGCGGCTTTTTCCAGGGCAGCCCTAGGGTCTTTCTCGAATTGAGAATCGCAGCCTGGGCAGCAGTAGGTGAATCTGACCCCGTTCCAGTCGGTGATCTTCGATCCTTTCACGACGGGCTGCAGCGTGATCGGGCAGGAAAGAGTGGTTGGCGATTGAAGACCAGCCGCGCCAATGGCGGCGGTCGCGATGATGGATGTAATGAACATGAATGTCTCCGGTGTTGAAGTCGTAAGTTGGCGAAGACCCGATGACGCAGACAGCGTCACGGGTGAAACTTACGCAACCGGAGGGGCGCGCCCGAGATCGGGCGCTCGTTCAATGCCTGAAGGAGGTCCCGAGTCCGCCCCAAAGATCCCTGGTTGGTTCCAGGTTTGGGCGGCCACGTGAACTACGATGTCGGTCGGCATCGTCGCAGCCATTGGGGCACTGACCAGAGAGGTCATGGCCGCTGGCGGGGACGGGACCTGCGGGACACCGATTTCGCACTTGCAGTCGCTACTTTTGCAGGAAAGGCTTTTTCCCTCGGGGTGAGCTTGGGAAGCCTTCTCCTTGCAGCATTCCTTTGGCGGACCCGTTGGATCGCAGTGGCAGCTGCGGACAGAGGGTGCAATAGCGCGCGCTTGCGATGCTGAGCCTGGCGAACCAGCGGACATCGAGCAGAGAACTGACGCCGAAACAGACTGGAGCATCAGCACCAGCGCACACGTCACCGCTAACAGTCTCGACGAAATCGATCTCACCTACTTGTAGAAACTACCTTATTTGCCGTCTCGTTCCCCTTGAGGACATTTGACGGGCCGGAATGCTTCAGGCTGTTTCGGTGTCCTAAAGGAGTGACATCGGCTGCAGGCGTCACTACTTGGCGATGACCTTGCCTTTCATCATGTTCATCGGGCAGGCGAAGGCGTAGCTGCCTTTCTTCGGCGTGAACGTGAAGATGGTCTTCTTGCCATCAGCCAAGTCCTTCTTCATTTTCAAACCGGGGAAGTTCACCGACGAGATGCACGACTTGTGCTTAGTGTCGAATGTCAGCTGTACGGGCTGACCCGCTTTGACATTTATTGTGCTCGGGCTGAAGCCGTTATTCACGACGACGGTTACCTTCTGGGCTCCCATCTTCGCGGGCATCTTCTGGCCCGGCTTCATCTTGGACATGTCGTGCTGCGCGAACGCGCCGCCGATGAGGCTAATCAGGGCAAGGGTTGTAATGAGTGTCTTCATGGTGTTTCTCCTTCAATACGGCCCTCGGCGGTTGCCTCGGGCAGAGGTAGGTCATTGGGCGCTTCGCTGACCGGCCATCGCCAGTCGCGCCCCAGGAACGTCTTATTGAGCCAACGCACGAGGTCGTCCAGGTACGTGTGCATGATTGGGATATCGAAGAGGCTAAGGATCGTGCCGACAAGAAGACCGCCTACGACAGCTACGGCGAGGGGCTGGTACGCATCCAGGCCGGTCTTTGGCGCGATCGCAACCGGGAGCATAACGATCATCGTGATGCCCGCCGTCATAAGGATCGGCCGGAGCCGGTCTGGGCAGGCGCGCTTAATCGCTTCGTCACGCGGGATGCCTCGGTCGCGATACTTCATGATGAGGTCGATCATCAGCACGGCGGTGGTAATGTCCATGCCGGTCAGCACGATGATGCCGAGGATGCTCACCGTCGAGAACGCGGCGTGGGCAAGGAAGAGCGCTATGAACACTCCCGCCAACTCGAGCGGCAGCGAAGCGATCATCTGCAGGGGCTGGAGGAATCCGCGGAACTGGATGACCAGCACCAGGTACATCAGAAGAAGTGAAAGCCCGAAGCTGCTCATCAGACGGCGGACGCTGTCCATCATCTGGGTCATGTCGCCGCGAACCTCCATACCGTAGCCAGGCGGGAAGTTGACCGGTTCGATGCCAAGCTCCTTATTGCCAGCATAAGAGTTGTTCAGCAGGTTCATGATCACGTCCATGCTGGGAAGATTGCGCTGCCGGTAGTAGCCGGTGATGCCCATAACTCGCTGGAGTCCGTCGTGCTCGATCACAGTCGGGGCACTGGTGGGAACGACGTCCGCCACGGACTTAAGCGAAATCTGCCTGCCATCTGGTGTCGCCAAATAAACGCTGCCAAGGTCGTTGGGGGTCGTGCGGTCGTGTTCGTCGTAGCGCACGAGGATCGTGTTCTGGCGGATATTCGGCAGCCGGTAGAACTCGTTTGTCAGGCCTCCTCGAGTCGCATAGTAAGCCTGCTGCGCGATGTCTGCCGGGCTAAGCCCAACCTCCTGTGCCCTCTGAAGGTCGACTTGGATTCGCTGTTCGGGCAATCCCATCGACCAAGTCTTCGCCGGTTGGAACATCTCCGGCATCTTGTCCGCCACGCGCAAGACATCGGTGCCGATCCGGTCGAGCTGCGCGAGGTCGGGGCCGTATATGTTGGCGTGAACCGGCGCCGCCGCGGTCGCCATCACATCCGAGCCCATCTCTTTGATTTGTAGTCGCCGGATTCCCGGAATCGTGGCCAGCGCCTCCTTGTGGATGGCGTCCATCACCTGGAAAATAGTGCGGTCGCGCCGGTCCTTGTCGCTGAAGGTCAGCATCATCGCCGCGCCGCTCACTTGCGGCATTTGATAGCCCGTGTAAAAGGGGGTCCAGGTCTCGAACATCGACTCCGCACCCATCTCGATGCTGGCTTTCTCTACCTCAGGGTGCTTGAGGATGATCGCTTCGAGTTTCTTCGTCGCCTCCTCCGTGCCTTGGAAAGAGGTGCCGGGGGACATTTCGAGGAATCCAGACGCCTGGCCGGTATCAGCAAGCGGCATCATCTCGCTGCCGATGAAGTAGTAGAACGTGAAGCCGATCACGAGCGTAGCGAGCACCCGGGTGAAGTTCACGAACCGGTGCTTGATCGACCAGTCGATTAGCCGGGCGTAGCCGCGCTCCATCCGATCGAGCCCGCGCTGGACAGGGTCCAGGATCGCGTAAAGCCACCGGAACCCTCGCTTCTTTCGATCCTCCTCTCGCGCAGATTCTGGCCTTAGCAGATTGGCACACAGGAGAGCCGTGAGCGTGAACGATACGAGCATCGATGCGATAAGACCGAAAATGAGGGGCCACACGAGCTCGACGAACATGAGCTGCACCAGCCCCCCTGAGAATAGGAGCGGTACTAGTGCCAGCACGATCATGATGGTGGAGGCGATGACCGCGAGCCGCACTTCCGCGATGCCGTCGATGGTCGCCTGCTTCGGCGTTTTGCCCATTCGGAGATGGCGTTCGACGGCGTGGATATCGATAATCGAGTCGTCAACAAGCCGCCCGATGCTTAGGAGAAGACCGATGAGGGTGCCACTATTGAAGGTCATCCCGAAGGGCAGCATCATGAGCACCGCGAAGGCGAGCGAAGTTGGCAGCGTCACCATCGCGATAAGCGTTCCGCGCCACTCGCCCAGGAAGAGCATCACGGCAATGCCCGTCAGCAGGATGGCAATCGCTAGCTCATGCCAAACGTTGTCGAACAGGATGCCAACGAAGTGCGCATTGTCGTAGGCGACCTCAAAATGGAGACCCGAATTCTCAGCCTCCATCTTGTGGACCACGTCCATAACCGCGGGAACGACCTTTGCAGAGCTCGCACCCGGGTTCTGGATTACCGATACCTCGACGGAAGGTGTTGTCGAGCCGGCAGTGCCGGGTTGATGGTCTAGGAAGTCGTAGCCGCTCCGCCGCTCCCAGTGCGTGTCCACCACCTTGGCGACGTCGCGGACATAGATAACCCGCGGGGATTGACCTTGCGTCGATGCGGCCCGCGAGACGAATGGGGACGACGATTCGTCCATCCCGCCTACCATCTCTGTTGGACCTGCGCTCGATGACACGCTTGCCTGTGTAACGCGCGCGCTGCGGATCGGATAGTTGAGGACATCTTGCGCGGAAGAAGCGCGCGTGCTGACGCGGATGATGTCCTCGCGCCCACCGTTCGTAAGGGTGCCGCCGGAGCTGCTCACGTTCGCTCTGTCGATGGCGTTCCGGACGTCGAGCAGGGAAAGGTTGTAAGCGGCGAGTCGATCTCGGTCGACCAGCACCTGGAGCTGCCTGCGATAGCCACCGAAGGGAACAATCGAATACACATCTGGCACTTCCTTCAGTCTGCGAACGACTTCGTTATCTGCGAACTCGCGCACCTTGAGCGGGTCCCAACCCTTTGCAGGATCGCCCGTGAGCGACATCGACAGGACCGGCAGGTTGAGCGGGTCGATGGGAACGATGAACGAAGGCTTCATGTTCGCGCCCGTCGCAGGAAGCTGCGACTGGGTCACGTTCATCAGCGCCTGCACATCAGTGAGCGCCTTTTGCATGTTCGTACCGTATGGGAATTCAAGCGTCACGATCGAGAATCCGTCTTGCGAGCTGGACCGGATGTAGCGCAGCCCCTTCACATTGACAAGCTGCTCCTCGATAGGCTTGCTTACGTAGAGCTCCATCTCCTGGGCCGAGAGTCCGGGCATCATGGTGATCACGCCGACCATCGGACTCTCGACGTATGGGGCGAACCGGCGCGGGATGACGCCGCTGACCGCCATCCAAGCCAAACCCACAACGGCGACGAAGAACGCGATCACCGCATAGGGATGCTCGATCGACCAACGGTGGATCTGGTGGAGCGGGTTCTGCTTATGCGGCCGATGCTTCACGCCGCCACCTCGATCCCAAAAAAGACCTTGACTCTCAACCAACGTTTACACTTCACACTAAACGCGTGAAGATTGGAGAATTGGCGAAAAAGGCTGGAGTCAGCGTCAGCACCGTGCGCTTCTACGAGGGGCAGGGGCTGATGCCAAAGCCCCAAACAACGGAATCTGGCTACCGGGAGTACGAACAACGGGACCTCGACCGGCTTCATCTGATCCTCGCCGCCAAGGCCCAGCGTTTCCCGCTCGGGCTCATTAGGACCGTGCTTAATGCCCTCGACAACGATCCCCAACCGTGCGAGAACATTGCCGAAATCGTCGAAGGGCGCATCAAGACTATCGGTCGCGAAATCCGCGACCTCCAACGCCTGCAAGCCCGCCTCGGGGCCCAACTAGAGGCGTGGAAACGGGGAGACCTCCCCACCGCCCAATGCCTGTGCGCGATCCTGCAAACGGACGCGACCACCACAAAGGAGAAAATGTAATGGCAAAGATCGAAGTGTTTATCGCCGGATGCCCACTCTGCGACGAGGCCGTCCGCACCGTCAAAGAGACTGCCTGCCCCAACTGCATCGTCACCGTCTACGACCTCCGCGAGGGCTGCGAGACGAACGAGTGCCGGGAGAAGGCCACCCAGTACGGCATCAACCGAGTCCCTGCCATCGTCGTCGACGGCAAGCTCTGTTCGTGCTGCGAAGGATCGAAGGTCAACGCCGACGATCTGCGAGCCGCCGGCGTGGGCCGCCGCTGATTTCGCCGAGGGCTTCGATCCAAAAGGTCGGAGCCCTGAGTCTCTACGGTTTGATACCACTAGACTGGAGACATCCGCGTCACCTGCAAGGGGGCCTCGAAAAGTGTGTTGCCTCATCGCACTAGGACCTTGCCCTTGAGCATGTTCATCCCGCAGGCGTAGTTGACTTCACCTTCCATCTGTGCAGGGAGATCGATCGTAACCGGCACGTTCAGCGGCAAAGGCCTCGTGATTTTCAATGTCGGGAAGACCACCTCGGTGGCGCACGTATTCTTCGTCCTGCGGATAAAGGTGATCTTAGACGGCTGGCCCGCCTTGATCGTCACGCTCGGCGGGACGAACCCCTGTTCGGTGATCTCCACGTTAGCCGCGGTCGTTACGGGCGAAGCCGCGCCCTGGTCAAAGCTCACCGTCTGACCGGCGCGCAGGTATTCGGCTCCCGAAGTGACCACCTGCTGCCCTGGAGCCAATCCGCCCCGAATCGCGAGCTGGTCAGCCGACGAATCGCCGACTTCGACTTCTGCGCGAGCAACGGTGAACTTGCCCGGCTGCCCCTGCAGGGGCGTCGCCAACCAGACGAAGTGCTTCTGCGAGGTGGAGATAACGCCACTCTCGCTGGGCTGGACTTCGGTTTGGACCGCCGACGCGGGAATCACGAGCGCGTTACCACCTTCGCCGACAGAAATGTCCACGCTGACGAATTGGCCCGGCAGGAACGAGTTGTCCTTGTTTGGCAGCACGGCTTCCACGATGCCGGTCCTGGCAGACGGGTCAAGGGAAGGCGAGACGCTGGAAACGCGTGCCACGACGGGCCTCTCCTCGCGGTCCCGGTGCCTTACCTGAACCATCGCGCCAACCCGGATCTTCGCAACGTCGCCCTCAGCGACATTGGCCTGAACTCGGATTGGCTGGATCTGAGCAACCTTGAGGATGGCCTGACCAGGATTGACGAGCGTGCCCGGGCTAATGAGCCGCTGCGTGATGACTCCGTCGGTTTCTGCGCGAATCGCCGCATAGCCGGCAGTGGCGGTTGCGCTCTGAAGCCCGGCTTGGGCGGCGTTCACGTTGGCGGACGCCTGACCAACCTTCTGCCGAGCCGAGTTTGCTGCAGCCTGTGCGGTCCGCACATGAGCATGGTGGGCGTTTAGCTCGGATTGAGCCTGGGCTACCTTGCGTTGGGCCGCAATCACACCGGCATCGGCCTGTCGCTTCTGAGCCTGGGCAGCTTTCACCTTGGCTTGGGCGGCCGCTACCGACTGATTGGCTTGTCGAACCGACGCGGCGCTTTTCTCGGCGTCAGCTCTTTCTTTTTGAAACTCGTCCTTCGAAATTGCACCGGCGGCGAAAAGGCTCTCGGCGCGTTTGATTTCCTCGGCCCAATACCTTTGGTCGGCTTCAGCGGACGACAGCATCGCCCGCGCGTTTTCCACGTCCGCCTGGGCAGCGGCTACTTGCTGCTGGGCGGCGTCCCGGCCTTCACGGGCGGCGCTCAGGTTCGCTTCCGCTTCCTGGACGAGACCCTGTCTCTGCCCGAGTTCTGCTTCGGCCTCGCTCACGGCGGCGAGCGCCTGCTGATAGTCAGCCTGCGCGGAGCCGACACCGCTGCGGGCGCTCTGGACCATCGCGGCTTTCTCGTTGACCTGGGGCACGGCCTGGGAAGTGTCGAGCCGCGCCAGCACCTGCCCCTTGCGGACATTGTTGCCGACGTAATACGGCATCCACACGATCGTGCCAGTGACTCGGGGGAAGACATCCTGCTCGACGAATCCGACGGCCTGTCCCGTGTAGCGAACCGTCGCATTGAACTCTTTGAGCTCCGCGGTCGCAAGGGTTACGGGCATCACGCCTTCGGGGGCAGGAGCATTCATGTCCATCACCTGCGCCTCGATCGGCGTCATGGCGCCGGGGCGGCGGAACCGGTTCACGGCGTAAATCGCAGCGATGATGACGAGTGCGAAGAGGACGACAGCAATAACTACCGAGCGGCTGAAGATGGGCCTGACATCGACGGTTTGTCCCGTCTTCCGCATTCGGAAGATAACGAAACCAGCAAGCGCGACTCCACCCAAAATCCAGAGCAGAACGGACCACGGGAAGCCCGGGCCCTGGTCGGCTGCAGTGGATTTGCCGGTCTCCATCTGAACGGTTGCGACTGCACTTCCCAGCGGACTGGAAATGCTGATCTTGGCTTCGTACCCTCCGGCCATCGCGAAGGAAGCTGGGATACGATACGTGCCTGCCTGGTCTCCAGGAAGCGCGGTTTGCTCCCGCTCTCCCATCGGCATTCCGGGCATCTGGGCGATGCCCCGAACCGTGGCCCCGGTTACCGGCTTGCCAGATGAGTCCGTGATCTTTACTAACAGATTGGCTTTACCGATCGGGACAACGGCTGGGTCGGTGACCACGTCCACTCGGTACGGACCCGCGGTAGTGCCAACCCCAAGTGCGAAGCACGAGGCAATGAGGATCAGGAGCGAGACAAACAATCTCATTTGGCACCTCCTGCAGCGCGGTCCAGCCGTGCGACGGCGACGACTTGCTCATAAGTCGCTTGAGAAAGGTCACCCTTCGCCTCGGTCAAAGCCTGCAGAGCATCGAGTTGTTCGAGAAGGATCGACTTGCCCGCGCTAACCCGGAGCGCCATAACGTCGTAGGCTGCCTGGGCGGCTTTGACGGAAGCCTGTGCCGATGCCGCGTTCGACTTGGCGGTCTCCACGTCGAGCCACGCCTTACGCACCTCGTTCTCCACCGCGATGGCCGCATCCGCTTCCTCCGCGAGCGCCCTTGCCCGGTTTGCCTTGGCCGCGGCGACTTCAGAGCGAATGCGCCCCCCATCGAAGATCGGAATACTTAGCGTTAGTCCGAACGTCGCGCCTGTTCCCATTCGTTGGGACGCCACGTCACCCATGGCTTGCCCATAGAGCTGCGGGGCGCGTTGAGCCTCGGCGGATCGAACGTCGGCTCCCACCGATTCAGCGCGAGCCCGTGCGGCGAGCAACCTGCCGCGCGAAGCCTTGGCTCTCGCAAGGTATTCGTCGAGCGTCCCGTTCGAAGCCCCTGGAGATAGTGTATCGGTCAGGGTTATGGACGAAGCGAAGTCCGTGCCTATGGCTGCGTCCAGATCCAGCATTGCCTTCGCCTCCTCATTTCGGGCGCTCGTGAGCGAACGCTGGGCCCTCGAAAGCTCGGCTTGGACTCGCTGCACCGATGCCTCGATGCCCTTCCCAGCCTCGAATTGCGCCTGGGTGGTTCGAAGAAGCTCCTGAGCCGAAGCCACCTTCGATTCCTGCACAAGCACCATCTGCTTTGCCACCAGAGCCTTGAAGTAGGCCTCCTGAACGAGTAGCGCTACGGCCGCTTGAGTCTCGGCTAACTCGCCCTCGGCCGCTCGTCGCTGCCATGTCGCTGAGGAAACAATTGCCTGAAGACGGCCTCCTGTGAAGAGCGGCAACATCAGCATCAGGTTCTGATCGAGGAATCCGCCGCGCGGGACATTGAGCCAATAGGGAGGCATTACTCCCGGTGAGGAGCTGACGATGCTGCCGTATGAGCCGGTCGTTGCGTAGGAGTTTGCGGATAGCTGGGGAGACAGAGCGGCTCGAGCGGAGTTGACCTCGGCAGACGTAACTCCTAGTTGCGCCCGCATCGCCGCTATGGCTGGGTTGTGCTCTTGGGCGCTTCTTATCGCTTCCTGGAGGCTCAAGGGGCCATCGATTCTTGGACGCACCGTCTGCGCCGAAATAAGTCCCGAGGCTGCAATTGCCGCGGCTGTCAAAATGATCTTCACTTCGCGCCTCCCAAGGCGTGTGACCTTTGCGCAGGGTTAAGAATAGCCAGCGCGCGAAGCCATAGCCGCTCACGCGTGGAATCGTATTGCCTGGACAGTGATGAGTAGTCTTGCAGACCAGACTTAAAGGTTTCCAGGTTGCCAGGAGCAGGTTGGAATCCTCGCATTGCGACCGTGAGTGAATCCCGTTCGCGGCGCCAGCTCTCGTCGAGCTCCTGTATCCGAAGCCGCTGCTTTGACGAGAGATCCAGTGTTGGCATAGTCAGGAGCGAGCCTGGCTCCGGCTTCCAAAGCGGTCTAGTCGGCGCGGGCAATCGGCTTGTTTGCTTCAGTTCTGGTGGAGGATTAAGGAGAGCGATGCCCACAACCAGACCCGCGGCAAGAAGGGCGACGACGGTTCCCGGTCCAAACAGCCGTGTCTTTCGATCGCAGCCGCAATCTGCCTTTCCGCACGCGCCTTTCGGCTTCGATGATGCTTTCCTGATAATGATCCAAACCTCGCTCGGTTCCCGTGGCGGGCAAACGCAACGCGCAACCCGCTGACGACGAGACTAGCGAGTTGGAGGTGCGCGAGATTCGGATAAGTAGGCGGGCGCGCCCGGTGGAGCACGGTCGTCAGCGAAAAACTGGGAAGCGTGATCCGCCGGAATAGGAACGGGTTCGAGGCACGGGACGCTCGGGACAACTGCGACCCACGTGACAGTCGCGCTCGCGATGGCCTTAGCTAGGCTCGCTGGCGGATCGGCCTTCTTCGCAATCCATGCGCAGCAGTTCTCTTTGGAAGCCGGAGCGCTGATCGCGGATTTTGACGACTTGGACTCTGTCTTGCAATGCGGGCATTTGGGCGCTTCGGTCCTATCTGAGAGTGGGCGTGACACCTGCGAGGCGCAGCAGACCTTGCCAGCACACAGCGCTGCGCACACTCCTGGAGCGATTGCGTTCACGAACAGAGCCGTAGCAAGCACCAAGCGTGTGATCGTCGCCAAGGTTGTGCGCGCTATCACCACTTTCAATATAGAACATTATCGGCACACCAGGTCGTTCCACTTGCCTTACCAGTAAGCTCAAGGCCAGCCAACGTAAGATGGTGGCTGCTACAATGGGGATCGGGGGGTTCACAGGGTTCTAATAGCCTGCACTATCCTCCACCAAAGTATTCGACAGGTTCGCGTCCTCGAACTTCACGACCGTTGTTCCGAGTTTCCATCCCGCAAGCTCATCACGCAAACTTGGTTCCGAATGATTCAATCCAGTTTAGCTAGACTCTTCAGTTGTTCGACGACCTTAGTTGCTCGTTTCTGGCTGGCGGTATCAATGTCCAGATGGGCGGCCACACCCTCCTCGAAGTAAATCGATTTGGCGTGCTCCACCATTCGATCCCTAAGGAAGGCTCTCAATCCGGGTTCTGCCATCCTTACTTCCTCGATGACGCCGGGCCGACCATCAACGACAGTGACAATGTCTTCGAAATCTCGGCTCGCTAGATAGTCCCCATGGCCTTCCCTCCCCGGCGACTCAAAAGCGGCGAGCTTCGTGGCAAGGAAATATGGCGCTGTGATAATGCGTCCAGTCATGTCCCCTCCAAGCTCCATCCACGCCGACTTCTCCAATGCTGCGGTGTACCATTCGTTGCCGAATCCCAGCACCTCTTCAAGTGTCGGCATGACGTCGAGGACGAGGTCGGAGTGGTGGAATCGACACACTGGCCCATCCATGACGTTTTCGAATCCAAGGGAACGTAGGCGCTGTTCCACTTCGTTGTATTCGAGCCTTGAGGCGACCTCTACTACTACGTCCACGTCATGCGTTGGCCTGGGGGCGCGGGCAGCAGGATCTGTGACCAATAGGCCCACCACTGCGCCGCCTAAGAACGCGACATCTTCGCGGAGGTCACCCAAGCGCTCCGCCGCGACGCGAACCATTTCAACGGGTGGCAGGGCTCGTCTCACTGTTGCCGTAACCTCTTGCGCAATTCTTCCGCGGCCAATCGTGCTTCGCGCGCGCGGCCCTCTCGTAGTGCATCTGTTAGTGCGAGCAACTCGTACAATTCGGCATCCTCTTTGGCGGCTCTTGGAACGCTCTCGTGCAGAGGCAATAGAGCGATGCCTCGAACCGTGCCATCCGGATCGGGCCAAACCGGTGGCGGTTCGTTGCTTGCGGCGAGCAGACTGGAAAGGGGTGGTGCAGCCCAGGCGGTGGGCATGCCGCGAGTCATGCTTCCTCGTTCCGCCGGGATGAAGTATCGTAGCCCGTGGACGAGGGCATCCTCCATTGCGCCTGGGTTGATCGCTCTACGTTCTTGATCATAGAGCCTGCTTGCGATGCCATGTTTGATCGCTTCGTTTACCGATCGCGAACTCACACCGAGCAAGGCAGCCAGTCGCATTTGTCCATAAGCTGGTTTTCTCAGGACGTGAATCTTGAGGAGGATCACGATGTCAAGCGGTCGTAGCACAACATCTATTTACCATTTCGAAATAGTAAATAGCAAGACTCAGCTAGCCCGCAAAACATACACGCTGCTCCTCAATCGAGTCCACCCTCCAAACAGGAGGGGGCATTGAGGGTTATTGCTTCGATCGGCGGCGGATGAAGGCTAGGGTGCCGAGGGTAAGGGCGGCGAGCGAGGCGGGCTCAGGTACCGGCTGCGCGTCGAGGCGGTAGGCGAGGTTCACGTGGTCTCCAAGCCCATTGGTGATCTCGGCGGTGTCTCCCGGGAAGTGCCACCCGCCAGAGGGGTTCATCTTGCGAGCGTTGAGC
>JAEVZK010000068.1 GCA_023392285.1 Armatimonadota bacterium
TTCCTCGACTGCGTGGGTCACCGGCACGATGAGACGATGCGGAACGCGCTTGAGGAGCTTCGCCCGCTCACCCTCGAAATCACCGTTCTCGGCAGCTATCCCATGGCCGCGCTTCCCAACAGTTAAACCTGCGAGTGGGGAGGTAGGGGATCAATATGCCAACTGAAGCAGCCATTCGTCGTCGCGAATGTTTTCGCCCGCGTACAATTCCTGAATACCATGAGGCTTGGCGGAAAAACCAGCGAGCTTTTTGGAAAAACTAGCGATCTTTTTGGAAAAACCAGCGAGCTTTTTAGGAAAATCCTCGATCTTTTTGGAAAAACCAGCGAGCTTTTTTGGAAAACCAGCGAGCTTTCTAGGAAAACCAGCGAGCTTTTTGGGAAAATCCTCGATTTTTTTGGGAAGAATCTCGATGAATTTGCACCTAGACGCGTCCCAATTCCAATTTAGTTTGACGAACTAGCAGTTAACGTGAACACATCTATGGATTCTATATCAACACTTATCAAGCGTGTTGACCAGGCTGGCCTTGCGTTTACCTTTCCCTAACTTTTGCTAAACGAATGCGGTAGTAGATGTGAAGTTTGAAAGGCTCTCCTCGCGAGGAGAGCCTTTCACATCGTTATCGGCTTTCTAGGGCGGTGTAAGTCTCGCCCTGAGCGCCTTCGTAGATAGCGGTAGGTCGAATAAGACGATTATTTCGAAGCTGTTCGATCGCATGAGCGCTCCATCCAGAGACTCGAGCGACTACGAAAATCGGCGTATAGAGATCGATCGGAATGCCAAGGATGTAGTAGGCGTAGGCAGCGGGGAAGTCGACGTTCGGATGAATGTTCTTTTTCTCCAGCATGGTCTTCTCCAAGATGTCGGCGATCTCGCCATACTGAGTGTTGCCCGATTCGACTCCAAGTTCCTTCGCAACCTTGGTCATGTATTGAGCTCTCGGATCGGCTTTCTTATATTCGCGGTGTCCGAAGCCCATAATTTTGGCTTTCGTCGCAAGAGCTTCGTCGATCCAAGCCTGAGCTTTATCCGGCGTGCCGATCTTCAAGATCATCTTCATCGCTTCTTCGTTTGCACCGCCATGAAGCGGGCCGCGAAGGGTACCGATTCCGCTCACGATGCCCGAATAAAGGTCGCTAAGTGTGGCAACGGTGACTCGGCAGGCAAAGGTCGAGGCATTAAAGCCGTGCTCTGCGTAGAGCGTGAGGGATGCATCCATCACTTGAACAGTCTTGGCGTTTGGCTGTTCACCATTCATGATGTAAAGGAGACTTTCGGCGACTCCATGCTCAGGATTCGGCTTGATGACGTCTTTGCCTTCTCGGATTCTGTGACCATTTGCCACCATGGTGCCAGCTTTTGCGATGATTCGTACAGCTTTGCGCACGTTAGCCTCATCATTTGTGGCGGGCTCTCGATAATCCGGATCAAAGGGAGCAAGGGCTGAAAAGGCAGTGCGAATCATATCCATCGGATGTGAATCCTTTGGCATGGCCCGGAGAACATCCCAAATCTGATCGGGAACGCTTCGCTCCTCTCCTAGCTTTCTCTTGAAATCAGCGAGCTGTGCTTTGTTCGGTAAGGTGCCGTACACCAGAAGATAGGCAGTTTGTTCGAAGCAACCCTGCTCGGCAAGATCGTGGACATTGTAACCGCGATATTCGAGGCTCGAGTTGTCGGAATTGATTTCACTGATCGTGCTGATGCCCGCGACGACTCCTTCCAGTCCGGGGCTGTAATTGGGATATTGGGTTGCTGTTGCGCTCATAGTTTTTCTTCTTCGAAAGTGAGTTGAATAGCGTCAGTTTACCCAGCGCGGAATTGGAGCCGTTGTCTCACCTTCGGTTCCGCATGTTCTCAGGGAAGGAGTGGGCGCTTTCGCGCCCAAAGTTTATTTGCTAAGCCCGAGCTTATCGAGCAGCAATTGCCTCAGCGCACTTGTCGATGTTTAGAGCGCCGTAATCGAATGTGTGGACGCTGCCATCGTTCAGGGTCACAATGCATCGTTTGCTGAGCAGCTTCTTCTGAACCTCTGTGCCCTTGATATCGCTCTTTTCGATTTCCATGAAGCCTTCACTGCCCCATTTGATGAATACCGCTTCTTCGATCATGCCTTTAAAGCTGGCGTCGAACTTTGCATCGTATAGAAGCCGCTGATTTGTTACGGTGAGCTTTCCGTTGTACTTGCCGCCGTTGGGTGGCAGATAAAATAGCGTCCAATCGCCGATTTTCGTTTCGCCGTCTCGTAGTTTGATATCCACGAATAAAACAGTATCACAGCTGCTTCAAAATTGCCAGCAGGTTACGGGTTCAATTTGCCCAAGTATCGGCGGAAGGGCCAACCTTTGTGAGAGAAAAGGCTGGCCCGAATGAAGGAGTCTAGGAGGATCGCTTACGGCGAAGAAGGAGCGCGCCGAGACCAAGTACGGCGAGGGTTGCTGGCTCTGGAACGGGCTGGCCAATCAGCTGAAATGGCACTTCTAATTGGACTCCGCTGTTGCTGTCTTCCATCGTGTACCACTGGCCCGAGGTGAAGAGCATGCCGTTTGCGCCGGGACGGGTGATTTGCCCGGGAATGGTGACGAGCGGGGCGTACGTGTTTGAAATACCTTCCAAGCCGTAGTCCATCCAGTACGTTCCTGCCGTTAAAGTAATTGGCGTGTTCAGGTGCAGTGTCGCGGCCATGATTGGGCGTGTTGTCGATCCGGAAGAACGCCCGGTGCGATAAAGATTGGTGAAGGCGGTATTGGTGAGAACGTTGGTGGTCAGGTCGCCCGCAATAACGGAGGAGCCAGTGGCACCGGGAACGCCATCCCAGATTTGGACGACTCCGCTTAGGAAGGATTCGGTAGTGGAACCGCCTGAGCGAAAACCATAAGCGATCACATCGGTGATGGTCCAAGAACCGGTGACCGTAAAGTCGTCGGCTTGATGGAGGGTTCCGATTCCCGTCGTATTGGTGTAATTGACGCTGTATCCGAGCGTACCGTTGGTGCCGACTCCAGCTTCGGTCTGCAGTTCGCTCCACTCAGTTCCCGCCGGGGCGGAAGTGCCCTTGCTATGGATTGGCCCTGTGGACATCGGGCCGTTGTCGAAAAGGATGTCGCCAAATGCTGGCGAGGCGACGGCAATTGCGCCGATTAGGATAAGACTTCTCATCATGTAGGTTAAAGGGTACCGAACAATCGGCACCCTTTCAACCCAGCTACGCCTTCTTTCGACGCTTTAACAGCAATCCTCCGAGGGCGAGCGCCGTAAGCGATGCAGGTTCTGGGACGGTTGTGATATTGAGATTGTCGATCATGCCACGTGGAGCGACATAGTCTCCGTTGAGGGTGGCGTAGAGATGCAGAGTGGTAAAGCTGGCACCACTAACGCTCATGGTTTGGTACGTCGCGTTGTCCCGACCGCCTAGATTCGAGATCGTGAAAGAATCGGAAGCCACAACATTGCCATTGTCGATCGCGTCCAGGTGGTAAACAATGTCACCCCAAGGGCCGTTTTCATAGTAAGCGATATTAAATGAAGCGGCCGTTGACACTTGATCGATGTCCATGTAGACGCTCGCGAGTGCTCCGATCGATAGATTCTCTCCTGGAACAAAGCTGCTGCCGAAGGTCAGCGCATTGACGGGTGAACCGAAGCCAGGGAAGTCATTATAGAAAACGCTGGCGTCTTCGACAATGACTTGGTCGCCGAGGTCGGCTTGGGTGAACGGAGAACCATCTGGCTGGAAGCCGGTCACTGCGTTCACATCCCGGTAAGTGACTCCGTTGTTGGTAAAGCTCGAGCCAAGAAACCCTTCAGTGAGCCCTTCGTAATCCTCAAAGATGTTCGCCTGAGCGCCAACGGCGACCAGAGCTAAGCCTAACACAACTGATACTTTTTTCATGTTCTCTCCTCGTAATCAGGCGCTGAATGAACGACTTTGCCCGCGCCAATTGCAAAGTCGCCGAAGCGTCAGTTCATGAGCGGCATGGGATGCCGGATCATCACAGACGCAGGAAGGGGCGGATACTTGATCCGCGCCCGATAGACGACGAATTCTGAAGGATCGGCACCAATCCTTTCGAAAGCCATTTGGATGAGCGAGCCATATTGTCCTAGCTCATCGATGCCCAGCTTTTTAACTGCCCTGCCCATGGAAACAAGGGGATCTGACACCTTCAAGCGGTCCGTCTCCTGATGAGCAGTTTCGGAGGCCAATTCTCCGTAGACGCAGAGTTCACGTCGCACCTCTGGAAATAGCGATGTGTGAACGATGTGATCGCAGTAGACGACCTCGGCTGGCGTCCGAATTCCAAGGCCGAAGTGGGCGAATTCATTTTTGTCGCTCTCAATGGGTCCCACGTTGCGGAGAATTTCGCCCGTCATCAGCGAGACAACGCCAGTGAGGCCAACTACCGCGGGTGCCACTTGATCGATAATCGTTTCTCCATCCACTCGCCGTTCCAAAATGGGCAACGGGGACGAACTGAAATCCCGGAGTACAGGGACAGCACCCGATTCCGAGAGGTCTAGCGGTTCGCGGCTGGGACGAGTGGGTTCGTTGTCTTTGAATGTCACCGAAGTTGAAATCGGCCAGCGGACATCTTCCCGAGTACGAAGCAAATCGATAAACCCATTGATCCGCACCATGTCGAACCAGCCTGCTTTAGCGGAAGGAAACAATATTCCGACCCCGATGAGGGCCCCTGCACGCGCACCGAAGATAAAACTATTCGCATCGAAGGCCTGTTTTCTCCACTTGTGCTCGGCCTTGATATCAGAGTTTGCATCGAGCAGCAGATCGAACAAACGTGCGTCGCCAGCATGTCTGTCGGTGACTTCTCTTAGATGCGTGATTGCACCTTTAAGGCGACGAGCCAGATCTTCGCTCACACCCAAGCTGATTGCTCGACTCAACCATAGCTCAAGTCCATGTGGACTCGGAAGGTATTGCAGAAGATTTGACGAGTCGGCATGGGCGGCATTAAAAACCTGCCATCCGAGCTTGGCATGCACTCCAAAGGCATCGGACACAGACTTTGCCATCTGCGCACGAGGGATGACTTGGCGCAAAATTTCGCGGAGCAGCGATCTAACCTGATCGAACGCCTGCTCAATCTCGGGGAAAACTCGCGATGCGGGATCTTCAGGAGAGGCCACTCTCCTACTATACACGATGAATTTCGGAAATTATTACCAGGTTATTCGCCAGGTTTTCCCTGAGCGGCTTCTTCCTCGTCGTTAGTCTTGCGCACAAAAAGCGACGCGCTCAGAGCGACGACGACCACGCTTGCTAAGAGCGGGGCGGCGATATAAATCCAGACCTGATCGGTATCACCGCTGACCAGCGCAGGTCCGAGGGAGCGTGCTGGGTTCATCGAGGCGCCCGTTAAGGGCTCAGCGACAAGTCCGCATAACGCGATCGTTCCGCCCACCGCGAGTGCGGCGTCGGGGCCGATAATATGCGATTTGGTGGAAGTTCCCACGATCACCAGCAGGAGCAGGGAAGTCAGCACCACTTCAATTCCGAATGCTCGGCCAGTAGCGACCGCGGGCAGCGTGCTGCCGATGCTGTGTTCCGAACCAAACAAACTCCGCACAACGAATGCGGCGGTGACTGCACCGAGAATTTGGGCGACCAGATAGGCCGGAACTCTCTTCAACGGGAAAACCCGTCGAAGAGCGAACATAATCGTGACGGCGGGATTGATATGCATCCCCGAAACCTGTCCCGCCGAATAGATCAGGGCCATGACGATAAGGCCAGGAGCCACCGCTTTGGTAACGAGTCCGATTTGGGCATTCTGAGCAGCCGCAACGGACCCTCCAGCTGCAACGAAGACCAGCGCGAAAGTGCCTACGAACTCAGCAAGATAGGCTCTTGCGGGGTGGTCGTGACGAGCATCGATGTCTTTGTTGATTTCTTGAGCCTGATTTGCTCCCATGCAAGTTCAGATGTTTGCGGCCTCCGGCTGCGCCCGAATGACTTAAGAGACTTCGGCAGGCTCTTTCGACGCGGCGTTCTTACTCAAAAAATCACCCACTTTCCGAGCGATCGCGCGGAAGTGCAGTTCCTCGATTTGGTTATTCTTCTTGAGCAGGCTCAGCAACTCCTCGGGAGCGATCTCATATTCCTGGGACATGAGCATCAGTTCCTGATTCAGCTCCTGGTTCGTGAGTTGCATTTTCTCCTTGGTGAATACCTCGCGAATCAGGAGAGCGCGGCGCACGTGGAGCTTGGCCTTATCTTGCCAATTCTGCACGAGTTCTTCAACGGTCATCCCGTTTTCCTTGGCGTAATCCTCCATCGAGACATTCTTCTGTCTCTGCTCCTGAGCTGTTTCTTGAAGCCGGCGGCTTGCCAGAGACTCCCACATGTTATCGGAAACGTGGACAGTGCTGCGCTCGAGCAAGGCGTCCAGTAGTTGCTCGTTGACTAGCTCCCGCACCATTTCCTCTTTCGCCGTCGCGATCGTTTCCCGCAGCCTCTCGCGTAAATCTTCTACATTTTCGGTCTTGAGGCTCTTTGCGAACTCTTCGTCGACTTGGGGCAGCTTCACCGCACTGAGAGAATTGAGCGTTACCGTCACTTTCATCTGCTTGCCCGCCCAATCCTTCTCCTGGAAGTTGTCCGGGAAGGAGAGTTCGACGTGCTTCATCTCCTCGACGCGCATGTTCTTGAGAAGTTCATCCAGTTGGGGGAACGTCTGACCCACAACCGTCATGAAGGTGCGTCCGTCGCCAGATGCGCCGTCAGCCTTCAGATTGAGCACGGCAACGTCGCCGTCTTCGACGCCGCGGTCTGTGACCGCCTCACGGGTTGAACGTCGCTTTCGAATCTCATCCAACTGATAATCGATCTCTTCGTCGCTCACTTCGATGGCAGGCTTATCGACAGGCAAACCCTTGTAATCGCCAAGCTCGACGACCGGTGGCAACGGAACCTTGACTTCGAATTCGCATTCATCGGTTTCCTGCTCCAGCTTCTTTAATTCCACGCTGGGCAGCTGACTTCGATCGGTTGTGAGCTGCTCGTCTTGGATCGCTTTCGTGACCGCCTTTCTGACCACGTTATCGGCAGCATCGTTGTACAAATCCTGCTTATCCACAAACTGTTCCAGCATCTTCTTAGGTGCGTGGCCGGGGCGGAAGCCAGGAAGGCGAATTTTCTTGCTCAGGTTCTTGAAGGCTCGTTCAAAACCTTCTTTTACTTCAGCTGGTTCGCACACGATGGTTAACTTGACGGTGCAGGGATTTAAATCTTCACGAGTGACGTTCATGGCAGGGTGAGCCGCGATGGGCGGCGTGAATTTGGAAGTTTACCCGTGCGAGGCCTCGTCCCGATGATCGATCCTGTCAAGGCCGATCAATGTTGCGGTTGGACGAGTCAACAATGATATGAAAATTCTTGTGACCGGAGGGACCGGCCTCGTGGGGACATCTCTCGTGGCGGAATTGCTTCGGCAGGGCCACAAAGTTCGGCTTGTCTCGAGACACGCGAGTCAAGGGGCACGACTCTTCGACGGCCCCGTCGAAAGCATCGATGCGGACGTGGCAAGCGCGGACGAAATCAGGGGCACGGCGGAAGCATGCGATGTGATATTTCACAATGCTGGAATCGTATCTGAGCCTGCGGGCGGGCCCAGTTTTGAGGAAGTAAATGTACGCGGAACCCAAAACATCGTGCGCGAAGCGGAGCGTGCCGGTGTCAGGCGGTTCGTATATATCTCCTCGCTCAACGCAGATAAGGGAAATTCGAACTATCATCAGTCCAAGCTCAAGGGTGAAGAGGTTACGGCCACCTTTTCCCGCGAGTGGGTCATCACTCGCCCCTCGGTCGTCTATGGCCCTGGTGATGAAGTGGTGTCGCTGCTGCTCAAAATGGTGCGAACCCTTTCGGCGGTACCGGTAATTGAAGGTGGCGACCAGCTCTCGCAGCCCATCTGGGCGGCCGATCTTGCCAAGGCGCTGGCGATGTGCGTCGACCGGCCAGACGTCATTGGAGAAACTCTACTGCTTGCAGGGCCGGAAAAAGTCTCGATGAACCAGATGCTGGACAAACTTTGCAATTTGGTCGGTAAGCATCCGGTGCGGGTACCCATGCCTGGCTGGATGGCCGAGATGGGCCTGTCGTTCGTTCAGAGAGTTGGCGTCGATCTGCCGTTCAGCCAAGACCAAATTGTCATGTTGCAAGAAGGGAACATGCTCTATGGAGACGAAGAGAACGCGCTGACCGAGCGCTTTCACATATCCCTTGTCCCGCTCGACCAGCGATTGATGGAGCTGACGCAATCGGTGCCGGTGACCGAACCCTCGACTGGGGTCGGCAAGCTTCGTCACCTGAAGCTCGAAGGTGCGATTCGCGGGTCGGGATTCAATGCGCGTCAAGTCTTTGCAATCATCTCGTCGCAACTGCCAACTTTGTTTTCAAATTCACCTGTAACTGCCGGAAGTGCCCCGGTGGTCCTGCAAGAAGGAACGACACTCGATTTGGCTCTGCCGTTGCGTGGCCTCTGCCAAGTGCGAGTTGCCGATTTGAACGAGACTTCGTGTGTGCTACTTACAGTTGAAGGTCATCCCTTGAACGGCGCAGTTAAATTCGAGGTGACTGACAAGTCCGATAGCGAGGTCAAAATCACCATCGATACCTTTAGTCGCTCGGCAAATATGATCGATGCGGCAGTGATGAACGGCATAGGCCAGGTGGCTCAGGAGCTGACGTGGCACAAGGTCATGGGGAACATCGGGCAAGTGGTCGGCGGTGAGCTGGAAGAGGTCAACCGCTCGATCGAAGAACCGGAACCGGGGGAAGCAAGTGAAGTGGAGGCTTGGCTCAAAGAATTGGCTCTCAAGAGCCGCCGTCAATTCCTTCTCTGAAGCAAGAGGCTCAAGAGCTTCCCGCAACAGACGGTCGCGTACGATACTAGTTGACCTAATCGCAAAATTTCGGATGAAGTGGATCATTAGCTTCATCTGAGCGTAAAGAAGACCAATTTTGGGCGGCGTCTCCGATAGCTCGCGCGTCTGACTTCATGAATCGCATGTTCACTCGGAAGACTCTAACTCCAGTTGCCGGCTTTCTGTCGATGCTTGCCTTGTTCCTGGCAGCAGGCTGTCGCCCTCATTCGCTGAGCGGGTCTCTCGAACGCGTGCTGCCTGGCGAGTCAGCCTCTCAGCCGCTAGAAGAGCAAAAGCCCACATTTGCCAATATTTCCCTTCGCGCTCAGGCGGGCAGAACGTCCGTGATCATGTATCACGACATCATCAGGGAGCGAGACAAGGATTCCGTCTGGTTCGACGTGACCACCGACGAGTTTCAAAAGGACATCGACTTCATCCTTCAAAATGGCTTTACCGTCCTCACGATGGATCAGCTTTACGAGCACCTCACAGAAGGCAAGCCGATTCCCCAGAAGTCGGTTGTTCTGACCTTCGATGACAACTATCAAGGATTTTATGACAATGCGTTGCCGATCCTCAAGCAGCATGGACTGCCCGCCACGGTCTTTGTGCATACAGGATTCGTAGGTAGTCAGGTCGGCCATCCAAAGATGACTTGGGATGAATTGAAGGAGCTCGTGTCGGGAGGGCTGGTCACGATCGGCGCTCATACCATCACCCACCCTGATAAGTTTGCCGACTTGCCTGCCGATGTCCAGCGCAAGGAGCTGGTCGACTCAAAGGCAAAACTGGAGGAGATGCTGGGCGTGCCGGTCCCTTACATGGCCTATCCAGTTGGCTCTAATAGCGAAGTCACTCGCGACTTGGCGAAGGAAGCGGGGTACAAGATGTCCTTCACGATGGAACCAACTCCCGCGGAAGCCTCCCCGAATATTCTCGCTGTTGGAAGGTACGAATCCAAGAAATTTGAGGAAGCGCTGACCGCCCAAATGAACGAGATCGCCGCAGTGCCCCAATGTGTTGTGGACGTCACCCTCAAGGACGTCCCGATCGACTGCCAAGTCGGGACATTCGAAGGAATTAAGCTGGCCATCATCAAGGGCGGCCGTCCCATGTCGCTTCAGGCTCAAGGCCGGAAGAGCGTCGGCGACTTCGTGAAAGAGAATCAAGCCGTCGCCGGGATCAATGGAACGTTCTTTTCCGCTGCCGCCGTGGCCTCTGACGACAATAAGCTCATTGGACCATGCCGACCAGCGAATGTCGGACTCTTTATGCCTGATCCCGATCCCACGCGGCTTAAGAAGCTAGTTGACCGCCCAATGGTGATCTGGGGACCAACTCGGTTGGCGATTGCCAACTTCGTTCCTGGCTGCATGAACACCGAATCGATCTACCATGACTTCATGCCCGACTACACGGATGCCTTTTTGGCCGGTACGTGGCTGGTTCACGACGGCGTGGCGAGGGCACGAGAACATATCACGATTTTTGCGTCCAAGGACATCCAAGATTATCGTAAGCGCGCCTTTTTCGGCGTGACAAAAGAGGGGACGATGATCTGTGGTGCATCGATGGGCAGCATCACCTCGGATCAGCTTGGCAAAGCGGCGGCGGCAGCTGGAGCTCAAGAGGCGGTCCTTCTCGATAGTGGATTTTCGACTTCCCTCATCTACGATGACTTGGTTCTGGCGAGTGGGCACAGCAATGCAGATCATCCCTCGCGACCGGTTCCGCATGCGATCGTGCTCATGGGGCAAAAGGGAACTGCCGACCTTGGCAGCTTTAAGCCGGTGCGGCTGGGTGAACTTGCGATGGCTACCGAAGAACCGGTGAAGACTCGTCGACGTCACCGAAGGAGATCATGATCATCTCCTTGCTCTTGGCCACGGTAGTCGTGCCTGGCCATTCACACAATGATTACGAGCGTTCACGACCACTGCTTGACGCGCTCGCAGCGCACATGGAGAGCATCGAGGCGGATGTGTTCCTCGTCGACGGAAACCTTTTGGTCGGTCACGAGCGGGAGGAATTGGTGCCCGGGCGCACCCTGGAATCGCTTTACCTAAAGCCGCTTAAGGATCGTTTGCGAGAGCTTTCTGCCATCTACCGAACGACGCCATTGATTCTGCTGATCGACGTAAAGACTGATGCAAAGAGCACTTTCGCCGCGATTCACCAGCGACTCGCTGATTTCAAACTACCTACATGGATCAAGCCGATCATTTCCGGTAATCGAGATCGCTCGGCCATCCTCGGTGACCGCAAACCGCTTGCGCAGTACGATGGGCGTCTTACTGACATTCAATTTGCTGGCCAAGGAATTCCGTTGATCTCAGATGACTGGTCGGCAACGTTCTCCTGGGATGGCAAAGGCTTGATGCCTGCCGACCAGTTGGAGCGGCTCCGTTCGTTGGTAAAGCAGGTGCACGAAAGAAGGCGGAAATTGAGATTTTGGGCAGCGCCCGACACCGAGGAGTCGTGGAAGACGCAGCTCGAAGCCGGGGTTGACCTTATCAACACCGATCACCCGGTTCCATTTCAGACCTGGTTCCATTCGATCACCCGGTAATCCATGCCCGCCTTCTGAGTCAGCTTTAGAAGATCGCTTGTTCCAAAAATAAATCAGTCCGCAATTTAGCCTCGTCTCATGTTTGATGCCACTCGTCGATATGCCTCTCGCAGAACTGCAGCGATATCGCGGCATCAATCCAAAGCCGGATAACTTCGACACCTTCTGGACGCAGGCACTGGATGAGCTTGACACCGTACCGCCTGATGGTCGCGCAGAACCTGCGCCATTCGCCACAGACTTCGCTCGGTGTGAGCATTTCTACTTTCGAGGGGTTCGCGGTGCCACCATTTATGCGAAGAAAATCTCGCCCCTTGAGAGGCCAAAGGGCGCCATTCTGATGTTTCATGGCTATTCAATGAATTCCGGAGACTGGGCGGATAAGCTGGCTTATGCCGCCGCAGGGTGGACGGTCTACGCGATGGATGTGCGCGGGCAGGGGGGACGGTCAGAGGATTCTGGCGGGCACGCCGGCACGACTCTGCGCGGGCACATTGTGCGAGGCTTAGACGGAGCTCCTGAGAACATGCTGTATCGCCAGGTCTTTTTGGACACCGTGCAACTCGTACGCGCGGCTGAAGTGGAGGGGCACGATGAAATCGTCGTCAGCGGGGCATCTCAGGGTGGAGGGCTCGCCTTGGCTTGTGCGTCGCTATCACCCTCTGTTAAAAGAGTGGTGTCCTGGTATCCATTTCTCTGCGACTACCGTCGGGTGTGGGAAATGGATTTGGCACGCGACGCCTACGACGAGATGCAGGAATACTTCCGCCGATTCGATCCGCTGCACGAGAGAGAGGAGCAGACTTGGAATAAGCTTGGCTATATCGATGTTGCTCATCTGTCTGAGCGCATCGAAGCCGAAGTTTTAATGTTTACTGGCTTGATGGACACGGTTTGCCCGCCATCCACCCAATTTGCCGCGTACAATAGAGTCAGAGGCACCAAGCAAATGGTCCTCTATCCCGATTTTCGCCACGAAGGGTACCCCGGTTCAAGTGACCGGGCTTTTCAATTTTTGACGAAGGGATGAAGCTCGAAAAACCTATGTTTAGAGGACGCCCGACTCCGATTCAGGCTTACGCTGCGGCAATCGCCTCAGTTCTCCTGATGATCCTGATTCGTTTTGCCTTCATCGGGGTCATGCCCGAGACAAGAGCGCCCTTTATGACGCTCTATGTCTCCGTCATTTTCTCTGCATGGTACGGCGGATTTGGGCCTGCCGCCTTTTCTACCGGATTGGGCACTCTCTACGGCATTTACATGATCGAGCGTAATCCAAAGATGCTCAATGACCCTTCTAATGTTGCCTCGGTCGTGCTGTTTATCGTTACCTCGCTGTGTATGGCTGCCTTCAGCATTTCGCAGAAGCGGTCTCAGGCGATCGCCTTGGAAGCGGCAGGCGAGAAGTTAGATGCTGAGATTAAGCTGCGGGAGAGCGAGCAGACTCAACGCATGCAGGCGGAGGAACTCGCACAAGTGGGTCGATTGCAGCATCATACGAATGCTTTGCTCGAGTCGCTGCTCGCGAATGCTCCGATGGGCATCGCATTTTTCGATTGCGAGAGAAAGTACGTTCGAATCAACGATTATCTGGCTCGGCTCAAAGGGATTTCGGCAGCCGATCATGTGGGCCATCGAGTGGGGGAGATTATTCCTCTCCTGGGTGAACAACTTGATCCTCTGATCCAACAAGTCCTCGATACGGGGGAGGGCATTGAAAACTATGAGATCAATGTTCCCGGCATCAAGCCAAATCGTCACCGCTCATGGATCGTTGGTCTTTATCCGATCCGCGCCGACGATGGCGAGTTGGAAGGTGTGGGTGCCGTTGGAATCGAGATCACTCGCCAAAAGCGGGTGGAGAATGAAATTCGCCTGCTGAATCAGACGCTCGAGGATAAGGTACGTGAACGAACAAAGGAGCTCCTCTGGGCGAATGAAGAACTGCAAGGCTTCACCTACTCGGTATCCCATGACCTGCGACAGCCCCTGAGATCGATCATTGCCAGCAGTCGATTTATCTTGGAGGATTACGGCGACAAGATCGATGATGAAGGCAAGCGTTTGATGCAAAAGCAATCCGAAGCCGCGCATCGTTTGGCCAACCTCATCGACGACATGCTGCGCTACGCTCGCCTGAGCCGTGCCGATTTGGTCGCAAAGCCAATCGATTTAGGATCGATGATTACGGATATCAACGAATCCGTCGCTGCCCAATATCAAGTTCGAGCCAATATCCAAATTACCGGGGAAACGAAGGTCGAGGGAGATCCCACGATGCTCCGCCTCGCGATGGAGAACTTGGTCGATAACGCATATAAGTATCGACGGAATGACGTGCCTCTAGAAGTCTCGCTGTGCGGTAAACGTCACAACGGGGTCGTAGATTTTCACCTGCACGACAACGGCATTGGATTCGACCCTGCCTACGCGGATAAGCTATTCCAGCCATTCGAACGGCTGCACCGGAGTGAGGAATATCCGGGGACGGGAATCGGACTAGCTAATGTTCGGCGCGTCATCAAGCGCCACGGGGGAGAAATTTCCGCTTCCAGCGATCAAGGCCATGGTGCTTGCTTCTGCTTCTCGATTCATTCAGCGGCCGAGAATTCAAAGATAGACGACGATTTCTGATCAGTGGGTGTGTTCTTCTTCTTCCACTCGGCGACTCTCCATGCCGTCCGGCATTCCCATCATCATGGAGGCCTCGCAGTTCTGGTCCACCGGCGAGGATTCGGGGCGATTGGCGGCACAAGGCGTTCCGAAGCGTGGCCGAGCGTATGCCAAATGCGTTCCGCCCCTTGCCAAGATGTGGGCTCCATTCCCGCCGCCCCAATGGGTGAAGCTTCGGGCGTTGCAGTAATGGTTCACAAAGGATCTTCTAAAGCGATCGGTTGTGCGGTTGCTCAACGAGCGATGAAGCACGTGACCATTGAAGAAAGCGACATCCCCAGGATTTAGCACCACCGGGACCTCTTCGTATGGCACCGCCAATGGCTTCAAGGTGTTCGTCGGATCATCGTCGTCGTTGCAGTGTCCTCCTACGTTCTCAACTTCAGTGATGCCCGCAAGCCAGCGTTCACCAAAGGAGTGCAGGTGGGGCGGGGGATAGACCGGCTCGATCGAGGATCCCTTGGCCATTCGCAGGCATCCGTTTTCCTCATCGGCTGGATCCAGAGCGATCCATGCGCCGATAAGCGTATCCGGGAAGGTGGGGATGTAATAAGTGTCTTGATGGAAGCCCTGCCCAAGAGCCCCGGGGCCTTTGATGAACATCATCGTCTGCAGGGCGAGCAGATCGGGGCCAGCTAGGGCTTGCGCCACATCGAGTACGCGCGTATGAAGCAGATACTCTTCCCAGATCGGGAGTTTTTCGTGCAGCATATGAATTCTGAGAAGTCTGCGTTCGAGCTCTTCTCGTGTTGCATTCGGTTCGGGAGCGGCAACGCCTGGCACTTCGATTTCGCCTGACATGAGCGCCTCGCTATGGACGAGCAGGCGCTCGACATCGTCGCGAGACACGAGGTCTCGCACCACTAGAAAACCGTCGCTGCGATACTGCTTGTATTGATCAACGGACACCTTGTACGGCACAGCGCTCATGATTTCATATTAACTCCCATGACGCTGAATCGTCTCTTATTCGCCGGCCTATCACGATCACAAAGTGTATGAACGATCGGGAACCGTGGGGACACTCATATGGCAGGAGAAATGAAATGCGCAGAAAACTGATCCTGCTGGTCGCGGGTGCATGCATTCTTGGAATCGGGGGATTGGCCGCGTCGCGACAGGGAAAAACGATCCGGGAGGACCGATTCTCCCAGTTCAGGCTCGATACATCCGCTAAGAGGGTATTTGGGGTTCGAGAGAGTTGGGAAACCACTTACCGCTTGTTCGAAGGCGACAAGTTGCGATGGTTGATTACGATGCCGAACGATGATTGGGATCATTGGCTCGATCAAGGAACCGTGTATGCACTCTCCCACAATGTGCCTGGTCCGGGGGGAGGCGGGCGGCTCTGGGCTCGTGACCTTTTCGCAAGGGAAGTATTCAACGTTGGATTGGCCGACCTCCTTGGAACTGGAGACGGAGTATTGCGCGAAGCTGAAGAAGATCAGCAAAGGTCGCACCGAAATATGAGTGTCTGGAGTGGCAAACCCGTTCTGGGAGGGCAAGCCTCACTGCAACCCGAAAGAGCCTCCTTCCAGCACACCCGTAACGGTTTGACTCAGTTCTGTTTACCCCTCACGAACAAGTCCACGATATTTGTGATTCCATGGGTTGGAGAGGCAGATCAAAGTCAGTTCGGTGGATCGGTGACGTTGATTCGACAAGTTGCATCCGGTTCGACCGATCCCATTGGCAAGGCTTTCTCCTCTGGAAAAGCGGTGAACCTGAGTCGCTTGCAAAGCGACCTCCCGGGAACTCTCTTTAGCTTGGAAGTGGATGGAGATCGCCAGATCGTCTTCTGCAGAACGCAGCGGTCCTACGATTCGAATGCGCTGATCATCCGCTCTCAGGAACTCGTCGACCAGGTTCCAACGAAGGTTGTACGGACGCCGGGCCATCGCGTGCTCTGGTTCGACGTGAACCAGAATGGCTACCCGTACACGAGCGTTTTGCGAGTTTTGGATGCGTCGGGTTCAGAGATCGGGAAGGTAGATTTGCGATCAACGGTGAATCCGGCACCGGATCTGCCGCAGCTCGGAGTAAATGTCGACCGAATCTTCCTTCGACTAAAGAAGCAGGATGTGCCGCTGACGGAAATTCCCCCTAATCTCTTCCTTGCCGATGAGGAGATCGTATTGCTAGATTCTGCGGGAGGCCGAGTTTCCATCCATTTGACTGGCGAAGGTGGAAAAACGAAGATGTCCACCTCATACAATCCTGTTCCGGGTGAACGTTTCCCGCCAAGGCAAGGTGAGACTGGCGCGCGACTCGATGCGAAATATCGATCTTCAGACGGGAAGCTGAGCGCCAGCTTTAGACCTTGGCAAGGCGGTGCGCTCTTGACGATGTACGGGAAGTCGAATGACGCCGACGGCAATCCCGTAGATGTTGAACTCAAATCACTGCCGATTCCGAAACTGCCGGAGAGCGCGATCATTTCGAATTCTGGGTATGTGTGGTTTATCTGCAGCTACGGCGCGAATGAACTGCGTGCGGGAAGTCCCTCGGCCGTTTATCTTCAATTTGCAAACATGCTGGGGGACTCAAGCTCTTTCTCGTTCGACTTATCAGGAAAGGAATGGGCGGGGAGTTTCGCGATGGCCCGCAATGTCGATCTCTCGCACGCGGTGATCGCGTACAGCAAGGAAACCAAGCTGGCGAAAGTGAAGAACTACCCGATCACCCGATTTGCATGGCAGACCGTAGCAATTCCCGGGCTCACGGGCAGGGCCCGGATCATCAAGATTGTGGACAATCTTCTTTTGCCCGGATCTACGATCCCCGTATTCATGTTCGGCTCGTAGTCAGGGCTTGCGAGATCGAGGTTTGGAAGGAGGCGGGATTGGCTTGAACTTGTCCGCAGCCGCGCCAGCGAGCGTAACCTTGATCTCGGGTAACCACTCCGCACGAGGGTCGGCATTTGCATCTTTGGAAACGTCGGAGATTCCCAGCGTTTGGCCGAGTTCACGTGCAAAGCTTTCGAACGAAGCCTTGCGATACGTGATCGTCGGCTCTTCTTGGGCTTTGACCGAGCCAGCGCTGAAGCTTGTGAAGCCTTGCGATTCAATCGCAACCGCCGCGCGTCTTGCTGCTCCGTCAACCTTCGAAGCGTTGTAGACCGCGACTCTGACCAGCTTTCGGCCAGATGTTTCATTCCCGTTCAAAACCCAGTCGACTACGAGCGGTGCCCTGATCGCGTCGGCCTTCCAGTAGTAAATCCCGTCTTCTGTATCGTCGCTTCCCGGCAGCGATGCTGACAGCATGCCGGTTGATCCGTTCCCACGGAAGAGGTTCGCCAGCGCTAGCACCTGCGTTCGGGAAAGATCAGTGTTGATCTGGCTGAATCCGACGTTAACAATCGAATCCGCCTTGATGATGTTCCCAGGGGTCATTGATCGAGAGATCAGCGCCTTGATGAGTTGCTGCTGCCTCTCAGTCCTTCTCAGATCGCCCTCTTCCAGAGAAGACCTCCGCCGAATGGGAATCTTCCTTCCATTCTCATCGACGCGATGCGTTCCCATCTTTCGGAATCGAACGAATCCGACGGCTTCTTGCCCATTCAGGTGGTGCTCACCTTTCGTGATGTCGATGTGGAGGTGAGCCCAAGAGTCATCGTAAATCATATCGTCGATTGCCTCGACATCAACTCCCCCCACCGCGTCAACAATCTTCTCGACCGCGGTGTCTTTGAGCTCCACGTAGTAGTCGGGGTGAATTCCGAACTGCGCGAGAGCATTTTCCAGGCCGGTTACTCCACCGTTTTGGAATGAGCTGTTGATCTTACGGCTGTGTCCATCCACCTCGATCTTTGTGTCGCGAGGGATGCTAAGGGCACGTAGCTGCTTATCGACGAGGTCTGCGGAGATGAGCATGATCGTGTCAGACCGCGCATCCTTTGAATACGGCATCCCTTTGCTATCGTGGTTGTAGTCCTTTCCGATGATCAGAATGTTAATGCGATCTTGGCCAGGAAATTGGGAGCGGGGGTCTCGAAAGGCGTCGACCACATTCCGAATGCCTTTGCCACCGCCGAGAGCATCAGTCAGTCGGTAAGCCCAGACGCCGCCGAGCAACAGGCCGATACTCGGAATGATCCACAGCAGGCGTTTCAGCCATTTTTTCCAGGGAGATTGCATACTTGCGTGATTACATACGATGGCACAATTTGAATTGAGGCAACAAGTTCGGGAGTGGGCCCGATGACGTGGCCGGATTCACCGGAATGGTGGCCTCGCCGCTCGCCCTCAGTATCCCCTTCGCGGTGGTGATGCGGTTCACCCTTACTGCGCCGTAGAGCTTAAGGTCCCGGTCGAGGTCCACGACAGGAGACATTGCGTCGATCAGCGCATTGGCCGAAGCCGTGTCTGCGGGGACACCATTGAACTTGATGTGAGCGTCGGTGAGGAGGAACTTGGTACCGTCGAGACTTTCCAACTTGGCATCAACTTCAAAATTGGACTTGATGATGATGAATTCGCCATATCCTTTCACCAACACTCGGTCATTTTCGAGTTGAACAGCAACTTGTTTGACCTCCTGAAATTTCGATAGAATGAACTTCTCCAAATCATCTTCGGAAATTTCGACGAAGCCCGATCCAACTCCTGATCGGCTCAGCCGGATCTTCCGCTTGGTTAGGGCGAGGGTGTAGTCATAGCGGCACTCAGGAATTTTCGCTTCAAGTTTCTGAACGTGCAGCTTTCCGAGGCTAAAGTCCCGGAGCTTGATATCCAGTTTCCTAATTTGCCCCTTCTGGGAAAGTTTGGGTTCTGTGAAGAGGGGAAGTCCTGAGGTTGCGAACTGTGAGGCTTCGATCGTGACACTTTTTAGGTCACCCAAGGGTCCGCCAATTAAGCCATTGAGTTGAGTACGGACTCGGACACGCCGCGCAGGTCCCTCCAACCGGCTCTTGATGTCGTTTGCGGCCAAATTTTCGAAGCGTCGCACCTCTGAGTTTCCGACATAAAACAGTGCTCCGAACAACCCCAAAAGGATTGGAATCATCGGCTTGCATCTCGGCTGATCTTTAAGGCGTAAAACATAGTTGGCCCCGGCCCAAAATTAGCTTAGCTCAATGGCGAGCTTTCATTTCCCTGAGGAAACTGAATGTCCGAATCACTAGCACAGATCATTCCCGACGAAACTTTACAATCCTTTGACCTTTTGCGAGCCGACTGTGCTTTGATCCACCTGCCAAATTACGCCGTGGTCGAGCTTCGTGGTGAGGATCGCAAAGGATGGCTGCAGGGCCAAGCTACCAACGATCTCAAGCAACTCGACCTTGGTGCCTCCTCCTCGTTCTGCCTCTGCCAACCGACCGGCCAGATTATCGCCGTCTGTGACATTTGGGGATTAAAGGATCGGTTCGTACTCATCTGTGAGGCTGCGTCAAAGGACGCTCTCTTGCAGCGAGTGGATCAGATGGTGATCCTCGAAGATGTCGAGGCAAGAGATTTGACCGATCAAGTTCGGTTGTTGTCGGTCCAGGGGCCGAACGCCACCAAGGAATTAGGCGAATTGCTGCCCCTGCCAACACTTGACGGGATTGATTCGAGGTTAGGAGACTCAGAGGTGACGGTGCTGCGTTCCAATCGCACCGGATTGGGCGGATGGGATCTCCTCATACCCGCTGAAGACCAAGTTTCTGCGCAGCTAGTCGAGAAGCGCTTCGGACAAATAACGGATGAGGCCTTCGAAATTGCTCGCTTGGAGGCAGGAGTGCCGCGTCTGGGCAAGGATATCGATGCCAAGACCATGCCGCCCGAATTAGGACCAGCGTTCGAGGCACGTCACGTGAACTACCGAAAAGGGTGCTACACGGGCCAGGAAGTCTTGATGCGAATTCATAGTCGCGGCCATACCAACCGCACTTGGGTCGGCTTATCATCCGAGCGTAAGTTGACGGAAGGTTCTTCCGTGCAAGACCAAAAGGGCAAGGACATCGGACGGGTCACAAGCGCGTGCTTCTCACCGGATTACGGGTTCATTGGGGGTGCCATGCTACGCAACGAGGCGGCACTCGAAGGTGAGGAAGTGTCCGTCGATGGAGCCGCGGCGATTGTGAGGCAGATGCCGATACTGCGTTTTGACTAAGCCTCTCGCTTGCGCTTTGCCATTGCGACGAAATGTGCGACGACGAGGGTGAGTGCGAACACGAGCGAGATCACGGAGATGATCGTTGCGGGCCAAACTTCACCCTTGATTGCGTTGGGCAGAAAGCGAAGTCCAACGAGCAGTGCAACGGCCGTGGCGGTGATGTACGCTACGCGGGGCTGAGTCTTCGCGAGCGCGGCACAGCCGATCACAATAATGCCGGCGATTCCTCCGCCCAGCAAAGATCCGACGCTCCCTTTGCGAACGAATGCTTCAATGCCCACCACCAAGTCAAACAACCCATAGAGGAGCATGATTGCGAGCAATCGAGACATGCTTCTAGGGTACCCGTCGAAGGGGATGAGCGATGCCTCTGCGCTATTTCTTTACAGGAGCGAACGAGATCGCATCAGGAATCCTCACCCCGTTTGGCGTAAACCGATTCGGATCGAGCAGGATCACATCGAACGCCATGTCGGCAGATTCACCGATGACCTTGAGCTGTAACGAGCTATTCGAGCCGCCAAGACGAGTGGTTCCCAAGTGATACCAGCCGAACCCATTTCCGTAAAGCCCAATCGGCTCGCCCGTCAGCTTCAAGACTTGGCCCGCAACGGTTATGGAGACTCGGTCGCGTTGGCTCTGCGGAATGCGGGCGGCGAGCCATACCTCGACATCTTGGGTGCTTTTGACGTTCAGCGGGTAGTCAGCCAGGTAGCCGCCGGGAGGATTCGCGATCTGGGTGTTAAGCGATAGAAAAGCGCCGCTGCTGGTAGCGGGAGATTTGATTACTTCGCTGAAATTGTTGTTGCGACTCAGCTCAGCTTCTACCCACATAAATCGTCCAACCCTGAGGTCAAGGCGCTCGTACTGCTGGCGCATCACATTAAAGCTCGCCCCCGGGTTTCGGTCGTAGCTGTCCAAAGCGTCCTTGAATAGAAATCGAGGCTGAGTGGCGTCGAGCCCGGAGCCCTCAGCGGTCGAGAATAGTTGAGTGGCTCGGGCCAGAGTCTCCGCGTACGCCGGCTCCGGGACGGGAATCTCGGTCGTGCCGCTGATTACGAGTGGAACTGAGCTGAGAGTCGCTTCGAAACCTTTCTTGTTGATCTTCGCCGGCGCAGCGGACGGATCGAGGGCAGTGATGACCGCGGATTTTGGATCCATCATTCTGAACTTCACTCGTGCTGCGGGATCGGTGGTCCAAATTGCTGTAAAGCTTTGCCCTCCATCGTTGTAGCGGTAGCCTTGAATGGTGCTGCTGTAATTGATGCGATTGCCGTCCGCGGGGGAAGGCAGCCACCACCGTCCTCCGGGGAGTTGTTGCGGAACTGCCGGGTTGGCGGCATTCTCTGGGAAGAACAGCGCCAGTGGTGCGTAAGCGGCGACGCTTGCATCTCCAGAACGGGGAGTTTGAAGTGAGAATGCCTTGTTGATCTCAGGCGTAGAGTCGCGAAGGAACCATCCCCGCGCTCCGAGCGAGGTGAGGTCATCGAGCACTGGCGAAATCTGCCCCACAGCTCCCTGATCGGACCCCGGCGCAATGTCAGTGGCAAGCAGCCAGCCGGATTTCTTCCATCGAAGGATGGTGCTGGTCGCGCGGCTGGCCGAGTCGAGTAGTGCCGAGGGGCTCGTGCCCGACGGCCGCATTCCGATTCCATCCAGGCTCGGATTTGAAAGCTCGTACATGGGGGACCAGCCGGACCATTCCTGCACCACCGGGACGTCGACAACCGACTGGATTGCGGAAACGATTCTCGCATAGCGGCGTGAGGATGCGGCGGAGATGACTTCCGAAATGTCGCTCCATATGCTGCACTTGGCATTGTTGCAGTTGTAGAGGCGGTCTGTCTCGGTGTCCCAGAGTTGGGGAATGCCTCGCGTCGCACCAGACCAGAGTGGGGTCAGCCGCGCTAGGGCTTCAAACGAGTCGATATCGGAGGCGGTCATGGACCAAGCCTTCATCGCAGTCTCCAAGGTGCGATACTTTTGCTTCAGGTAAGCCGCAAATTCAAGTCGGAAATATGGACTGGTAGGGACGAAATGCGGCTCGTTGGATCCCCAGTTCGCCATCCGACCGAACGGGTTGACGATGCCACGGAGACCCGGACCGACGCCGCTGACGCCAAGGGTGTGGAGGAGGCGATCTCGGTGTTCGTCCATCGCTTCCCAAAGATCGGGCTGCTCAAGGCTGCGCATCTTTGGGTAGATGAGCACAACCTGCTCCAGGTCGGCAATCGGCTTCACATCCATCGTGAGTTTGCCCTCGAGAACAGGGTAGCGCTTGATCGACTCGACGCTGGCGTCTCGGCGGTTGACCACAACAGTGAGCGCACTCGATGCTCCCGGAAGCCTAATGTCGATTTTTCCTGCCTGGGTGATGCCCGTGACACGATATCCGGCTGGGTCGATCGCAACGCCTTCCGCCATCGGCGTGAGAGATGAGACGGATATCAGGTATCGCATCTGAGCAGCTTCCAGCGCTTTGATGGTTTCCTGCCACCCCGATCCGCCAGCGGGAAGATCGACAATAACGTCTGAAAAGCCCAAGGATTTTGCCCTGGCAACGTTTTCCGCAGTTCCATCGACCCGCAGGCCCACTGGGATATACGGGGCAGCATTCCAAATCAGGGTGTGATTGGCATTAATCGACCAAGATTGGGGTGTTGACCCGTTCGGTGAGTAGCTGCCGCTCCCCGTTTGAGCAAGCGTGATGGCCGCGGAGAGGAGCAGGATCGGAGACAAGAGCGCTCGCACAAGGGCGAGACTACCTAATGGGATCGAATGGTTCAGGTTGGCGTATTCCAACTTGCGCAGAACAAGTTTATATTTTGATGCTGGTGCGGTAGCCCCAAGCGAGATATACTGACGAGTCTGCAAATTTTAGACAAAAACAGAGGTGAACGAACATAGCAGGATTTAATCGGCGAGCTCCAAGACCGGAACCAGGTCCAGAAATTAACCAACGAGTTCTTAAATATCGCGATGTGCGCGTGATTGGCAGCGATGGCTCCCAACTGGGGATTATGCAAAGCCGTCAAGCCCTGACCCAAGCTCGAGAGGAGGGCCTTGATTTGGTGATGGTTTCTCCGACGGCCCAGCCGCCCGTTGTTAAAATCATCGATTACGGCAAGCACAAGTACCTTGAAGGCAAGCTGGGAAAGGATAAAAAGAGCAAACAGCAGGAAGTAAAGGGTATAAGGATTAGTCCGCGCATCGCAGAACACGATCTGGGCTTTTATATCAAGAACGCGACAAGGTTCATTGAGGAAGGGCACAAGGTCAAAGTCACCTGCATGTTCAGGGCAAGAGAGGTTACGCACCCGGAGCTCGGTCGCAAAAAGCTTGACTATTTTGCAGATCAAGTGAAGGAGATCGCCAGCGTCGAAAGAACACCGACACTGGATGGGCGCATGATGATCATGGTGCTCAATCCAAAGCCTCAAACGAAAGAACAACAGAAGAAGCAAAATGCCAAAGCTGAAAACAAACAAGACAGCGGTAAAGAGGTTCAAGATCACGGGAACGGGGAAGATAACGCGAAGAGCGTCTCACAACAACCACCAGTTCCTGCACAAGAAAGCGTCTCGGAAGAGACGACTTGAACAAGAGCCGGAAATCTTTTTGGGTGAGCAGCAGCGCGTTCGTCGCCTCCTGGTGATCGGTCTTCCGAAGGACAAAAAGCGTCCTTCCAAGGCTAAGGTCGATCAGAAGGCTGAGAACAAAGCCAAAGCGCTCGCTCTCGTATCGTAGGCTCCAACCGGAGCTGACTCCCCTACCACTACCGATGATCTTCATCTGGGAACTGGTCAGAAACGCAAACGAGGAGAAAGGAAAATGGCACGCGTAAAACGCGGGTTAATGCGCCACAAGCGCCATAAAAAAGTAATTGAAAGGGCCTCCGGATACTGGGGCAGAAAGAAGAACGTCTTCAAGCGTGCTCACGAGCAGGTGATGAAGTCGGGTCAATACGCATTTCGCGACCGGCGGCAGAAGAAACGCGACTTCCGCCGCTTGTGGATTGCTCGAATCACCGCAGCCTGCCGAGAAAACGGGCTCCGCTACAGCGAACTCATCTATGGTCTGAATTCAAAGGGAATTCAGGTGAATCGGAAGATGCTCAGCGAGCTTGCTATCGACAACATGGAAGCCTTCAAGGCTATCGTCGACCAAGTTCGCGCCTAGCCGCCAGCAAAACATCGGCCCTGAAACCTTTAAGGTTTCAGGGCTTTTTCACCCCAAAAAGACTTTCAGTTAGAATGAGGCATGAAGCCGATTTTGCTTGCAACCGTTCTCGTGCTTTCAGGTGCCACAACTCAACTCTTAGCCCAAACGAGTCCCGCGGCGCCACGTTCCGCTCAGTCCGCAAGTGCACGGGTCAGGGAAAAATTCGATCCGAAGCGCGATCCGGCGAAGGATCTTGCAAAGGCGATCAAACTTGCCGGCAAGGAGCACAAATACATCATTTTGGATGTCGGAGGCGAATGGTGCCCGTGGTGCGTCAAACTGGACAACTTCTTCCTGGAGAACGCTGACGCCGAGAAATTCCTCAAGGCGAACTTTGTCACGGTGAAGGTGAACTATAGCGACGAAAATCGAAACGAGGAATTCTTCTCTCATTATCCGAAGGTTCCCAGTTATCCGCACCTGTTCGTTCTAGATTCCAAGGGCAAGCTCCTGTATGCTCAAGACACGGGTCTACTTGAATCGGGAGACCACCATGACCACGATAAAGTGATGGCATTTCTCAAGAAATGGGCTCCCCCTGCTCGCAAGGTCAACTAAGTCAGTTGGTCCCGAATCTCGGTGGTTGAGCTGATTGAATCGGCAAAGCTGCGCAAGGTCGGGTACACGTCATCAGCCCCGGCGCCGAGAAGCTGTTCCGCCGACGTGACGCGAGTGCCTCCCATGGTTAGTTTCGCATCAGGAACAACCTTGCGCAGGGTCTTTACGAGTTCGGGAAGTGCCCGATCAGAATCGGGGCTGCCGCAGCTGATCAGAACTAGGGAAGGCTTGAAAGTTCTCGCGGCGAACGCAAAGGAATCGGTAGGAACGTTCGCACCAAGATAGACCGACTTCCATCCAATGCTCGCCAGATAATCGGATATCATGCGCAAGCCTAAAACGTGCAGGGTGCCAGCGACAGCACCCAAGAGAGCTACGGGTGCATCCGAGCTAGGCGCTGGGGCAATGGCAGCGATACGCTCCAATTGGCGGTATGACACGGCCGTTGCAATGTGTTCCTGAGCCACGTCGATTTTTCCCGTTTCCCACCAGGTGCCGATCATCCGCATGGCTGCACCGATCAAGTCTTCGTAGATATCGAGGAGGGTGTAATTCGAAGAGAGAGCGCAGTCAATCAGGTTGCTGCACGCCTGATCATCGGCCCTTGTTGCGGCCTCCGCGTACTGGGTGGCAAGGTCATTCAGGTCGGAAGGCTCGTCCGCTCGGGGCGTGAACAGCGCGCGCCTCGCAAGCGCTTCCAGAAGCAGGGGAGCACAAATCGAATAGTAGACATAGCGGCCCTTTTTGGTCGCCTGAACAGTACCTCGTCTCCGCATTCTGGCCAAATGGTTGGAAACGTTCGGTTGCTTCATGCCCGTGCTCGCGACGATTTCGCTGACGGACTTGGGACCCCCTCGAAGTTCGAGAAGAATTGTCCGCCGCGAAGGGTCCGCTAGCTCGATGAATGGATCCACCACACATTAATATATCGTAGAAGAGGGAAGTTGGAGGCACTCCTCGCTTAAACCGGTATCATCTGCCTAGATGATCCCAACCTTCAACGAAGAAGAAACCCAGTTTTTGTCCGAGGTTTCGAAGTTCGCCGAAGAATATGTTGCCCCCAACACTCGCGAGTGGGAGAAGTCAACATTTCCCAGCGATATTTGGAAGCAGCTCGCTTCACGCGGAATCTCAAGCGCAGTCCTGCCGAAAGAGCTCGGCGGACGCGGATGCAGCTGCGCTGTGTACGCAGAAGTTTGCCGAATATTGGCGGGTGCCGATCCTGCGCTTTCGATGAACGTCGCGGCAGTGAACGCTCTCTGCGTGTCACACTTCGAGCATTTCGCGAACCAGGAGCAGCGAGACCGCTATCTGCCGAAGATTCTCGCCGGTGACATTGCACTTGCGTGGGGCTTGACCGAACCCGATGCAGGCAGTGATGCGCGCCGTGTGAAAACCTTCGCGACCCCGATCGAGGATCGTCCGGGCTACTTCAAGTTGAATGGCCAGAAGATGTTCATTACAAATGGGGGCTTCGCCGATCTCTTCATCATCATCGCCCGGGTTAGCGATACCGAATTGACGGCGTTTCTGGTGGAGAAAGATCAACCCGGATTCCAGAATCTTGAGCGTATTCCCACGATCGGTGTTTCCGCCTCCTGGACTTCAAAGTTCGACCTCGTAGACGCGATCGGTTGGCACACGCCGGGGTCATTCGAGCAGGTCATTGGTCTCCTCTACCGGGGGCGAATTGGCATCGGAGCGATGGCGCTTGGCATTGCAGAGAAGGCTCTGCAGGAAGGAATCGAGTACGGCAAGCAGCGAACGCAGTTCAACCGTCGCCTGGTCGATATGCAGTCCGTTCAGAACATGATCGCGGAATCTGCGATGCAAGTTGAAGCAGCCCGCGTTTTGGTTCAAAAGGCAGCTTGGATGTACGATCGTGGAATGCCAGTGGTCAAGGAGTCATCATACGCTAAGCTTTTCGCGTCGGAAGCCGCACGAGACGTGACGAACAAAATGCTACAGATCCATGGCGGCCGTGGCATGACGTACGACTTCCTCATCGAGAAGCTCTGGCGAGACGCTAAACTGACCGAAATTGGGGAAGGTGCGACTGAAATCCAGAAGCTGGTGATTTCCAAACAAGTCATCGGCAAGTAGCCTGCACGATGGAGTTGGACGCCCG
Source organism: Armatimonadota bacterium (assembly GCA_023392285.1). Classification (GTDB taxonomy): domain Bacteria; phylum Armatimonadota; class Fimbriimonadia; order Fimbriimonadales; family Fimbriimonadaceae; genus JAEVZK01. Next base: position 27,138 of record JAEVZK010000068.1, read on the forward strand.
AATCGCAGAGGGTGAATCGCTCGCCGATATGCGATTCACCGTTCTTACGAATTGCGAGTTCAGCAAATGTGATTTTCGCGGTGCCAGGCTCTCTGAGGTAGTTACTCGCTCCTGTACGTTTCGAGAGTGCGACTTCAGCGGGGCCAACCTCTCCAGCAGTTCTCACCGGCGCAGTTCCTTTTTGAATTGCGACTTCAGTCGCGCTAACTTCTTTGGAGCTGATTTGGAAGGGTGCCGCCTGGTGGGCAGTATGTTCGAGGCTACGGTCCTTTCTGGCGTCAGGCTCAAAGCGGCTGATCTCTCCGCCTGTTCCTTACGAGGCCATGACTTAAGCAGATTCGACTTTCGGGAAGTCAAATTGACCGACGCCGATCTCTACATGAGTTCGCTCCAAGATGCGGACCTTAGGGATGCGGATTTGGAGGGCGCGAACTTGAATCGAGTGAAACTGGCGCGGGCCGATCTCCGAGGGGCGAATCTGGCCCGGGTGGACTTTAAGAACACCGACACGATGGGTGCAAGGATGACGCTCGATCAGGCGTTGCTCTTTGCAATGAGCTATGGAATCGAGATCGAATAGGATAGCGTGCGCACTGGCCAATGATCATGAAACATAATATGCCTTCAGGAACGTTATAGTCCTTAAGCATTCTTATGATTATTCCAGCCATCATGTTTGCAGCCGCTGTTGCTGCCCCTCAAGCCAAACCAGTCGATCTCCAACGCGTGTTCGTAAAGGGTGAGAAAACTGTATACCAGGTCAAATCGAATCTGATCATCGAGGATCGGCCCGCCGGTTTGGCAACCTTTCTTCCCCAAGAGCTCGATCTGAATTATCAGTCTTCATCAACGGTGAAGGATCTGAAGGCGGATGGAATCGCAATCATCGACTACCGGCGCCCAACCATAACGCAGATTGATGGGGAAAACGCGAACCGGCCCGCGAAGACGACCGTTGAAAAGGTGAACTACATCATGGACCTCACCGTCTCGCCGATCAATGAAGTGCTGGACGTTAAGGATCTCACGCCTAAAAAGGCAGATAAGAAGGACGGATCTCGTCAAATGTTTCTCCTGATGCCATCGGGTGCGAAATTCCAGCTCCAAAGCCTCATTGGTCAGTTCGTCAACGAACTCTATCGCTTGGCGCTCAATGTAGGATCTTTGGACAGCTCGATGGAGTTTTCGCCGAAGCTCCCGTTCGGCGCGGTCAAGGAAGGAGCGACCTGGAAGAAGACCGTGGGCTATTCTCCGCAAAAATTAAAGGGTAAAGATGGCAAGAGTGCGGTTCAGCGGCTTGATTACACGTACACCTACAAAGGCATCGTCACGGTCAACAATAAGAAGTTTTATCGGATCAATGCGGCGCTTGATTTGAAGACGGATCTGGCGGATTACTTTAACCAGCTTTTCGATATGAAGCCAGAGCAGACGCACTTGAAGTCTATCCCAATGAACCTGACGCAGTCGATCGATTACGACTTGGACATGTCGAGCCGAAGGACGATGCGCGCCAGCTCGACAGCTGAGGGCGGTTTCAAAGTTTGGATCACCGATATGCCCGATGATGCGTACCAGGAGCAGAAGCTCCACGGAACGACAGAAATGTATCTGGTGAGCAGCGGAACGGCAACGAAATCTAAGAAGAAGTAGCTCCTAGATGCGATAAGCCTCCTCCGAATGGAGGCTTTCGCACGTCTTTATCGCGAGCTTTCCTCCGATGACTCAGCTGAACTTGCATCGAGCGAAGCCCGCAGCCGCGGCAAATCGGTTACTCCTCTATCTGGGTGTGGTGGCAATTTTTGCCGTAGGCGGCACCCTTCCTTACAGTTCGAGCGCAGAAACATTCAATCCGCTCTGGATCATTTTGCCTTCGCTGGCGTTCCTTGCTGAGATGCTTCCTGTCGAGGTGTCTCGCCGAGGCGTACGGATCACCTTTACTCTGCCGTATGTCGTTGGGATGGCACTGACAGCAGGACCCGTAGGTGCGATTGCTACTGAAATCGTCGTCACGGCTATCGCTGGATGGCTGCGGGGAAGATCCTCACTGATGAAGCCGTCGGTGACGTTCATTGGGATCAATACTTGTATTGCCGCGATCTGCGCCTCGGTCGGCTTTCTCATGCTCCACTCGGTCACGATGGCATTACACCGGACGGAAGTGGCAGCCATTGCTTTCACGCTCGCTTATTCGCTCATGAACTTTGCGCTTGTCGCCTATGTGGACTACGCAACCTCTCAAAGGTCACTGAGCGATAACGTCATGAAGTCGCTAGAGGTTGGCTTGCTGAGCATCTTGGTGTACACCCTGTTTGTCGCAGCGGTCGCCGTACTGGTTGGCAAGCACCTCGATTGGCTGATTCCGTTCACGCTTGTTCCGGTATGGGCGATTCGCACGGGCTTGCTGCAAAAGGCGGAGATGTATGAGCACTATTACGAGACGATCACCGCTTTGACCCTCATGCTTCAGAGGGCACATCCGTACACCCACGGGCATTTGGAACGAGTCGCGCATACGGCTGAAGACGTGGCAAGACGTCTTGGTCTTTCGAGCGGACGGGCAAGGCTGGTGCGTGAAGCAGCTGTTCTTCATGACGTCGGGAAGATTGCGGTTGACGAAGAAATTCTAGATAAACCCGGCAAGCTGACGGTCGAAGAGATGGATCACGTACGGCGGCACGCCGAATGGGGAGCGGAGATTCTGGGATCTCTAAAGCAGTTTCGCACGATCGCTACCTGGATCAGGCACCATCACGAGCGGCCAGATGGTCAAGGGTATCCCGGTCGCCTTAAGATGGAGCAAATCCCTCTTGAAAGCCGAATCATTGCGGTCGTGGATGCATTCGATGCGATGACGGACTGTCAGGATGGTAAACCGGGCCGGGTTTATCGCCAGCCGCTTTCCATCGATGAAGCCGTTGTGGAGCTTGATCGATGCGCGGGGCAGCAATTCGACGAACGGGTGGTCCAAGTCTTCAAAGAGGTGATTGGGCGCTGAACGATTTACTTTCGATCAGTGTCCTTATCTGCGCTGGCGCGGCTACCTTGTGGTTAGTCATCTATGTCCGACTGATTCTTCCCAGGAGAATCGAGGAAAAGTTCTTTGAGTCGATGAGCGCCTTTAGCCGGGCGGTGGAGCTTCGCTTCCCCGGCCATCGGGGAATGGCTGAAGACATCGAAGTCGCGTCGGTTAGATTGGGTCGGCAGATGCGCTTGTCAAAGCAATCGATGCAAAGGTTGAAGACTTCAGCGCGACTTATGGATATTGGATTATGCGCGCTCCCTTATAAGCTCATCAACCAGAAGGCTTCGTACGAGTGGAGCGATGCGGAACGCTCTACCTATGATCGACACCCGGAAATTAGCGGCGCCATGCTCGATCTCGTCCCTTCGCTGAAAGGAATCGCGAAGATCGTTCGAATGCATCATGCGCCGTTTCAGGCAGACCTCCCCGTCGAAGCCCGGGTGCTGAAGGTGGCTTCTGACTACGCTTGGCTCTTCCGCCAAATGGGTGAAAAGAGGGCTCAAGAGCTCATCTTAGGCAAGGTGGGCGAAGAATACTGCCCTGAGGTGGTTGACGCTCTGGCTGAAGTGCTAAGATCGTCCCGTGTCCAAGAGCGTGAGCATTGCCTTGCTTAAGAATCGGGCTCTGCTCATTCCGGTCTGCCTCTTCGTTCTAGCATTCCTTTTCCGCTTAGTTGGAATCGGATGGGGCTTAAAGAACGAGTTTCACAACCAGAGCTATCATCCGGATGAGATTGTCAATTTCCAGGTTGCCAATCAAATTGATCTCGCCTCTGGGCAGGTAGCACCTCATTTTTACAATTACGGAACGGCCTACTTCTTCGTGTATAACGTCGCAAGCAAGATGGTGGCCGGTTATGGCGGCGGACCGACCGGCGACCCAAATCTCGATTGGGATTACCAACGCCGATGCGAGCTAGCCGGCAGAATCATCAGCGCGGCTGCCGGAGCAGGCGTGGTTGTCGTCATTTGGCTCGTGTGCCGTCGCCTAACTACTCTATTGGGGTCGGCGTTTGGTGCGGGGCTTGCCTGCTTTGCTCCAGGGCTCGTCATTCACTCACGCTTCGCGACCGTGGACGTGTTTGGGGTCTTCTTCATCGCGTTGTCGGCTATGTTCGCGTTGCGATTGCTGCCGCCTCAACTCGGAAGCCTAGCAGAGGCGGACGAATCTAAGGCGTCCGACCTCAAGAGCGCCCTACTTTCTGGTCTTTTCGCAGGTATCGCAGGAGGCACGAAATATACAGAAATTCTCGTGCTTCTTGTTCTAATCACGGTTGTGATCGGCTTGCGACGTAAGGGCTGGGCCGTATCTCTAATGGCCGCAATCGGAGCTGCCATTGTAGGATTTTTTGTGACGACCCCCGGCGCTCTGCTGGAGTGGTCCAAGTTCACTCACGATCTCCAATATGAACTCCAGCACTCCGCTTCCGGGCACGGACTGATCTTTATCGGAACCACAAGCGGGTTCCTTTATCATCTGGGCAACTTGATGGTCGGGGTTGGGGTCCTCGCGGTCGTGGCCTCTCTTTTTTCTCTGGCTTGGGCGATCTGGCGTAAGCGCATATGGGCTATCGCGCTTACGATTTTCTTAGTCGTCTACTACATCGTCATTGGACGCGCCGAAGTAACCTTCCTGCGCTACATCTTCCCGTTGATAATCCCCATGGCTGTTGGATTTGGTTACGGTGTGGGCTGCGCCTTTAGAGAAGGGGGATGGCGCGGAAGAGTTTGCATTGTGGCGGGCGTTTTTGCCCTCGTGGGTAATCCATTCTTTGACTTTGGTGGCATTATCGGTGCTGCGCGATACACGCACTTTATGATCTCGACTGATCCACGAGATGAAGCTTTAATCTACATGCGACAGCAAGGGAAAGGAAGTGTGGCCGGATTGGTAAAGGATCCATGGTTTTGGTCGGTTCCATTCGTTCCCGATGCCGGCGTCACTCGCAATCTGCTCCCTCTGCCTTACGCGGAATTAACCGCAACGACAGATCCAAAGGTCGTTCGATTTCTTCCGGACGGCTCGTTGGAAGGTAGAAAAGATTGGGATGTCCGACTGCTGACCGACTATCACCCAGATTTCGTCGTGTACTCCAGCTTCGAATCCGGTGATGAGGAAAGGCTATCGAACTCATCTAGACTCGACGCCGGAACTCAGGCGTTAATCGATGACTACAAAACGTTCTACAGCCGCTTAGATGCCGACTATGAACTTCAGGCGGTGTTTGGCGGATTGATGCCCGAGGTTCACGACCTGATGTATATCCATCCTACGGTGTATGTGTGGAAGAAGAAGGCAAACTAGCCGAACTAGTTGAATGGTTCCTCGACCACCTCAAAGTCGAGCGTGGCGCGAGCACCCACACGGTTTCAGCCTACCAAAACGATCTTCACAAAGCGAGCCGATTCTTTCAAGCTTTAGGTGTGGAAACTTGGGCAAATCTAGAGGCGAAGCACTTGCTTGCTTATGAGACTTCGCTCGGGCCGCCACTAGCAAAGACCACCGCACAACGACGTCTCTGTTCGCTTCGCAGCTTTCTCAAGTTTCTCAAGAAAAACGGGGAAGGCCCGCAGACCGATTTGCCGCACACGGGTGGTTGGAAGAAGCCGAAAACGCTTCCCAAGGCGCTGTCTCGCCAGCAGTTGGAGAGCGTCTTGAACGCGCCTGACCTGTCGAAGCCGGAAGGAATCCGGGATCGCGCGATTCTTGAACTGATTTACGGCGCTGGTCTCCGTGTATCAGAGGCGGTGTCGCTGGAGAGGGAAGCGGTGGACTTGGAAGGTGGAGCCGTTCGAGTCACCGGAAAGCGAGGAAAAACGAGGTGGATCCCCTTGCCAAAGCTCACGGCCGGCTGGCTCAAATTCTATGCAGAGCATGCCAGGCCCGCGCTAGCCAAAGCTCCAACCTCGCTCCTGATCCTTTCCAACCGCGGCAAGCCTCTGCGGCGAGAGCAGGTCTATCACTCGCTCGCCAAATATGCTCGGCTCGCCGGGCTAGATCAGAAGATCGGTCCGCACACGCTTCGGCACACATACGCAGTGCATCTTCTAAAGGGTGGCGCGGATCTCCGAACGGTGCAAGAACTGCTAGGACACGAATCAATCGCCACGACTCAGGTCTATACACAGCTCGACTTGGACGAAGTCAGGAAGCGTTATTGCGCCGCGCATCCGAGGGCCTAATCGAGTTCCACCTTCTCGAACTCCAGATCGGAGCTGCCCGAAAGCCTTTGCGCAAGCGCTTGATAACCGACGTTCAGATCGGTGACCCGGTAGAGGCGCTCGCCATGACGGCCGAGCTTGCTCTCATGTTCTGGATGCCGTTCCAAATAGGTGGCAACTTTCCCTGGGATAAGTTCATCTTGGGCCACTACACGAACTCCTGTTTTCGCTCGAACCAGCTGTTTGATCCAACTATAGTGGGTGCAACCTAGAATAATCGCATCCACGGCCTCCTCTAACAGGGGCGCGAGGTAGTCGTCGACGACGGGTTCCGCATACTTCAAGCCATCATTCTCGATCAACGGAACCAGCAGCGGCGCTGCCTGTTGAAATACCTTTACATTCGGGTTCTGACGCTGCACTTCACGAGCATAGGCCTCCGAGGAGACGGTACTCGCTGTCGCCAACACCCCGACGCGCCGGGCTCCGCCCTCGACCGCTATTTCCGCGGTGGGGATGATCACACCCAGGACGTTGCGATCTGGGTAGTGATTGGGAACGTACTCCTGCTGAGTCTTGCGAAGCGCCTCAGCACTTGCGGTGTTGCAGGCCAGAATCACCAGCTGGCAATCTTCCTCGAAAAGATAATGCAGCGCTTCCGAAGTGAACTGATGCACCGTCTCCTGCGACCGATTCCCGTACGGCACCCGCTTCGTATCACCCAGATACAAGTAGTCGTATTGGGGGAGCTCGCGAATGATCGCCTGCGCGATCGCAAGTCCCCCCAGGCCCGAGTCGAAAATGCCGATGCGCACCCCTGCAGTTTAGCGGAACGCGCCATCGCGAGGCTTACGAATCGATCCCAACTGCCTCCAAGGTGTATCCTGCGTGCCGCAGATGGTGCTCCAGGCTGAAAATCTCCTCTAGCTGGGCCTCCGTCAGCCGCGACTTCACATCCTCGTCTTCCATAATGCTCGTCTTGAAGTCCGCCCCTTCCCAAGCCTTCGCCGCATTCCGCTGAGCCACCTTGTAAGCCGCCTCACGACTCATTCCCGCCCCCACAAGCGCAATCATCACATGCTCGCTGAACACCAGATCGCCCATTTTTCGCAGGTTCGCCATCATGTTGTCCTCAAAGACGCGCAGGCCCCTGAGAATCGCCGTCAGCCGGTTCAGCATAAAGTCCGCCAACTGGCACGAATCCGGAAACACGATCCGCTCCAACGAGGAGTTCGTCAGATCCCGCTCGTGCCAAGTCGCCACGCTTTCCAGCATCGCGTGAGCGTTTGCCCGAAGCAGCCGCGCCAGCCCGCACACCGTCTCGCTGTTCCAAGGATTTCGCTTGTGCGGCATCGCGCTCGAGCCCGTCTGACCCGCCGCAAAGGCTTCCTGCACCTCAAGAATCTCCGTGCGCTGCAAGTTCCGCAGCTCGGTCGCAATACGTTCCAGCCCTGCCCCGAGCAGCGCCAGCGTATTCAGGAAGTTCGCATGCCGGTCACGGTTGATGATCTGGGTGGAAGCCGGGTCCGGCCCCAGCCCCAGCTTCTCACAAACCATCCGCTCCATCTCGGGCGAGGTGATCGCATGCACTCCCACCGCGCCGCTCACCTTTCCGACCGCCACTTCCTCACGACAGCGACGCAGCCGCTCCAGATTCCGCCCCAGCTCCGCGTACCAGTTCGCGCACTTGAAGCCAAACGTAATCGGTTCCGCATGGATGCCGTGAGTTCGCCCGATCTCCGGCGTGTCCCGATGCTGGACGGCCAGCCGACGAATCTCACCCGCCAGCTTCTCCCCACTCGCAAGCAAGACGTCGCACGAGTTCCGAAGCATGATCCCAAGCGCCGTGTCGATCACGTCATAACTCGTCACCCCCATGTGTACAAAGCGACCCGCCTCCCCAATCCGTTCGCTGAGATTTCGCACAAAGGCCATCAAATCGTGCCGAGTCTCCTGCTCTAACTCATCGCAACGCTCCAGCGTGAACCCCGCACGCTCCCGTATGCTTGCGAGCGCATCTGCCGGCAGCGTCCCCAGCTCCGCGTGAGCCTCCACGATCGCAATCTCTACCTCTTGCCACACCTGGTACTTGGCCTCACGAGACCAGATCGCGCTCATTGCCCCAGTCGTATACCGTTCAATCATAGACCTGATGAAGTTACCGCAACTCACGCCCCCCGCTTTCAACCAGCCCCATTTATGCCCCTCCCATCGCCTGCCGAACACCGAACGCCGAACACTCACACCGAAATGTTTGACGACTGACGACTGACGACTGACGACTAACGACTAACGACTAACCCCAAAACTCAACACCTGACCACTAACGGCTAACGACTAGCACCCCTCCCACCTTTAAATGCCTCAACAGCCTAGCTGTTGACGCCGGAGAACGACTGGAGCATTTAATTCCGAGCATGAGCGGTGGAATGATCAGCAGGTGGAATAGCGTCCACAGGAGGCATGTAGCTTTGGAGTGCGGTGACTTGTCACCGCTTTGACTTATCGGAGCCTGCTCCGCCTCTTTTGCTAGACATGCGTCTGCAGGGGGATTGCAGTGTTACAATGGTGAGGTTGGCGAACGTGATAACGGTGGAGGAGAAGCGCAAGCTCTTTACGCGAGAGATTCGCGTTCGAATGCGATACGGAACCTCGTGACCTGCTATTTGATGGTTCCGCCGCTTGCGGTGGACTCTTGCCCGACTCGAGCCTCGCTTTCCTCGACTTCAAGACCCAAGGCTCTGGCCCAATCAGATATGGAAGAAGCTACACGGATCAAAGGTTCCTAGTAAGGGGTTTCCATTCTTTAAATCGCCTGATGGTGACGATGCGCACGACATGGATCTGATTCGATAGGGTGCAAAGGCATATCGGAAAAATTGCGGACAGGCAAAGTTAAATGGCCAACGTGATTAAGCTGCTTTTCATCATCCCACTGGCCGCTGCTTGCGTCACAGCAGGTTGCGGGAAAGGCAAGAGTTCTCTCGTCATGAAGGAAAAGCTGAACTCGCCCGACTTGGTTTGGAGTGCGGAACTCTTGAGCGACAACTCGGGTGGCGTGTTCACTGCCGGCTACTATGAACTGGTGCTAAAAAGGCGGGGCCGTGTAGTCGGAACGGTTTTCACCGCCGTGCATGGATTCGATTCCAAAACGAAAGGCGCTCCTTCCATCGTCTATAATTGGAACGGCGCAAGGTACTTGACGGTTAAGGTGAATGGGTATAGGATCACTTCTTTCGAGTCGGAGGTCCGGGACGAAGAGTCAAATGACTACGTCCTTGTTGAAACGTTTCTTTCCACCAATAGAATTGTCGAGCGGGCGTGCGCTTAGCGAGGGGGGACAGCGAAATTGAAGAAGTCGCTAATCGTGATTGCACGTTTGCTCTGGCCGCCCTTTTCATCTTTGTTGTTGGTTATCTGAACCGTGACTACTTCAATCCATTTAATTCAGAAGACCTCTGTCTGGCAACGATGAAATCAGATTATCAGACGATGCTTCATCTTCTCCAGAATGGAGCGGACCCAAACTACTGGTCTGCCCCCATCGTTGAAGACATTTTAAGATGAGATCTCCGGGGTTGACGAAAGGGGTTCTACCTCAAAATTGGAATGGCGGGAGGGCGTCGCCCGAGCGGAGTTCAAATTTTGGACGGCCCGAACTGGAGGGATCATGCCCAGGCTCGAATGCGGTCGTTCCTCGTTGTACCAGCGTCGCCAGAGCGCAGTC
>JAEVZK010000069.1 GCA_023392285.1 Armatimonadota bacterium
GTCGATCTCCTGGAGCATCTTCAATATCTGCTCCTGCGTGTATCTCTTGCTACTCATTCCTCTTCTCCTCTTAGCAGGAGACGAAACCTAGGGGTCATCCGTGGTCAGTTTACGGGGAACTGGTCACTCTCTCGTGCAGCACAACCGAATCCTCATAGTTGGTACAGGGCCATGGGGCTATGCATTAGCAATTCTCCTGGGAGAGCAGTCGCATGTAGATCTAGTTACACACGATCGTCGCAAAGCGCAACACTTTCCAAAGTTTCTTCCCGCAACAGACCACTTGGGACAAGAACATTCCGTTCTTGTTCCTCACCGAGTCCAGTGTTTCCATGATGAGGATCGCCACCTTTCTGGATCAAGCTACGACCTCGTTATTCTGGCATGCAACAGCCCCCACTTTGAATCACGATTAGACTTTATTGCTAGTATTTGCACCTGCCCCTTGCTTATCGCAACTAAGGGGCTGACTTATGACGGTCGCCTTCTTAGCATCGCAGCAGAAGAGCGGCTTGGCACCGGACGTGAAATCGGTGTACTTTGCGGTCCTAACATCGCACCTGATGTTGTAATCGGTCCATATTCCGGTGCAGATGTGGCATTTCGCGATCTTGATATATCTGTATCTGTAGCCCGACTCTTCTCTTACTCTAAGCTGAAACTTCTTCCGTCGACCCGTGTTGACACACTGGCACTATCTGGCGCACTCAAAAACGTCTATACTATTGCAGCCGCATTAGTAGACAATGCGCTGCTGAACGAGAGCATTAAAGGGCTATTAGTAGCGCGGGCGGCTGCTGAAATGACGCGTCTACAGGAATTGTACGGCACCGAAGCTCCTCACGCACTAGAAGGTTTACATGGAATTGGTGACTTCTACACTACAAGCATCTGTCGGCGATCAAGGAACTACGGGTACGGGAAAGCCTTAGCGGAGGGCAACCGGGAACTAATTCTGTCGACCAAGGAGCGAGCCGAAGGCAACCACACCGCGGAAGCCCTTTCTCGGAAGTTCGGATCGCGTACTCTTGAAAAAGAGCTCCCGATCTTGAACGCAGTTTGTTCATCAATTCGAGGCGAACCCATTAGTGCGGTTTTAAGCATGATGCAAGACAAGTGGGAGGCATTTGCTCGAGGGGTAATCTGGGTTTGAAAAAGCGGAACGGAACAGACTGGGTTGAAATTTCTTTCAATTACTTGGTGCCACCGTTGGTGCCGTTGATTTCCTGTGGTTACCTGGGCCTAAAGCTCCTGTCTGATCCAAGTGGGCTTAGCGTTGCTGTTCAAAAGCGGGATTTGATTGAACTTCAAATTGTTGTGCTGCTAAACTTTGTATTCAGCGCACTGTGGGCGATTGGCGTTTTAACATATAAGGTTAATAAAGTTATTGCAGAAAGAGATTCTATCGCGCACATCCAGGTTGAGGGCGGCTACGATGAACTCGCAGCGGAAGTCCGGCGGAGCAATAAGGTAAGAATAGCCTCCCGATCTGCGCCCATTGGAAGCGGATCGCGGGGGGAGAAATGGCCCGATGCCAAGATTTCTGGCTTGAAAGATCCTCGCACTAAATTTCAGTACCTGTTTAACATCGACGATCCGGAACGCGAAAAGAATTTGATGAAGTGTACGGAGCTTACGAATGCTCCTGATCCCGCAGTTTGGCTACGGGCGCATCAATCCGAACTGAAATACACAACGACAGCCGGCGAGTTCAACTTAATCATTTTTGATGAGCGGCTCGCGGTGCTGGTTCATGAGCAGCATCGTGAAAAGGAAGATTGTTTCGTGTGGCTTAGTGACAAGAAGAGCGTTGACGCGCATATTAAAGTTTTCGACGAACTTTGGAACTCCGGCACGCCATGGTCACCAAGTCATCTCTCTAATGCCTTACCGGCTCCGCAGAATCAGGCCCCGGCTGTCCATGCAAGCGATCCGCCCGATGCGAATCCAGCGGGCATTAGTTATACGTTGGATGAAATTTAGATAAGATTAAGCCTCCTCCGCTGCCTTTGACTCGAAGACGAAGTGGCCGGCGTCGTAGTCCACCGTCACCCGCTGGCCGTCGCGGATGTCTCCGCGGAGGATGGCTTGGGCGAGGGGGTTCATGATGTCGCGCTGGATCGCTCGCTTGAGGGGGCGCGCGCCGTACACCGGGTCGTAGCCGGCGGTGGCGATCTGAAGGGAGGCGGCGTCGCTCATCTCCAATTCGATCCTCCTCTCCGCTAAGCGCTGGGCAAGCTGGCGCAGCTGAATCTTCACGATCTCCTTGATCTCGTTCACGCCGAGCGAGTGGAAGACGATGATGTCATCCAGGCGGTTGATGAACTCGGGGCGGAAGTGCTCGCGCACGCGGTCCATCACGCGCTGCTTGGTCGTCTCCCACTGCTGATCGCTGGTCAGCGGATCGCCGTAGAACTCGCTGCCGAGGTTGCTGGTGAGGATCACGACGGCGTTGCGGAAGTCGACGGTGCGGCCCTGCCCATCGGTGAGGCGTCCGTCATCGAGGAGCTGCAGGAGGATGTTGAAGATCTCCGGATGCGCCTTTTCGACTTCATCGAGGAGCACGACCGCGTAGGGCCTTCTTCTGACGGGTTCGGTGAGCTGGCCGCCTTCTTCGTAGCCGACGTATCCGGGAGGGGCGCCGATGAGGCGGGCGACGGAGTGCTTCTCCTGGAACTCGCTCATGTCGATGCGGATCATCGCATGCTCATCGTCGAATAGGAACTCGGCGAGGGCTTTGGCGGTCTCGGTCTTACCGACGCCGGTGGGGCCGAGGAAGAGGAACGAGCCGATGGGGCGATTGGGGTCGCTCAGGCCTGATCGTGACCTTCTGACGGCATCGCTGAGGATGCGGATGGCTTCGTCTTGGCCGACGACGCGCTCGTGCAGGTTGTCTTCCATCGTGAGGAGCTTCTGCATCTCCCCTTGAAGGAGCTTGCTGACGGGGATGCCGGTCCACTTAGAGACGACTTCGGCGATATCGTCCGCGCCCACTTCTTCCTTCAGCATGCGGCCGGATTCGCTCACATTCTCGATGTGCTCGTTCGCCTCCTTTAGCTTCTGCTGAATCTGCGGGATGGTGCCATGCTGAATCTCAGCGGCCTTTGCCCAGTCCGCATCGCGCTGCGCTTGCTCGAGTTGGCCGCGGAGGTCGTCAAGCTCTTGTTTGTACTTGCGCGCGCCCTCGATCGCGTCCTTCTCTTTCTGCCAGACGGCGCGGAGGCCGCTCGCCTTCTCCTGCAACTCGGCGAGTCTTTTCTCTGTAGATCGGAGGCGCTCTTTGCTCGCCTCATCCTCTTCCTTGCGCAAGGCTTCGCGGTCGATCTCTAGCTGAGTCACCTGGCGCTCGACTTCATCGATATCGCTTGGCACGGAGTCGATCTCCATTTTCAGCCGTGAGGCCGCCTCATCCATCAGGTCGATCGCCTTGTCAGGCAGGAACCGATCTTGGATGTAGCGCTTGCTCAGCGTTGCCGCAGCAACCAGCGCACCATCCGTAATCCGAACTCCGTGATGTATCTCATATCTCTCCTTCAGTCCCCTTAAAATGGAAATCGTCTCTTCGGTGCTCGGCTCGTCGACGAACACGGTTTGGAACCTTCTTTCCAGCGCTTTGTCCTTCTCGACGTACTGCTGATATTCCTTCAGCGTCGTCGCACCGACGCAGCGCAGCTCGCCTCGTGCGAGCATCGGCTTCAGCATGTTGGCGGCATCCATCGAGCCTTCGGCCTTGCCGGCCCCGACGAGCGTGTGGAGCTCATCGATGAATAGGATGATCTCGCCTCCCGCCGACTTGATCTCGTCCAAGACGGCTTTCAGCCGGTCTTCAAATTCGCCGCGGTACTTGCTGCCAGCCACCATCGCGCCGAGATCGAGGGAGATGACCGACTTGCCGCGCAGTCCTTCGGGCACGTCGCCGCTGACGATGCGCTGCGCCAGCCCTTCGACGACGGCGGTTTTACCGACGCCTGGCTCGCCGATCAGCACCGGATTGTTCTTAGTTCTGCGGCTCAAAACTTGTATAGTTCGGCGGATTTCCTCGTCTCGGCCAATTACTGGATCAAGCTTGTTCTGGCGGGCTTTGGCGGTGATATCGACACCAAACTTCTCGAGCGCCTGATACCGATCTTCGGCGTTTTGGTCCGTCACCTTACGTCCGCCGCGAACATCTTCGACCGCAGTTTCGAGCGCAGCTTTCGTCAGCCCGGCGGCTCGAAGCGTCTTTCCGCTGAACCCCGCCTCGTCGGTGATTGCCATGAGAAGGTGCTCGGTGGAGACGTACTCGTCATCCATCTTTTCAGCGATCGTGAAAGCGTCTTGAACGACTTTTTGCATCCGCGAGGACAGATTCGTGCCGTGTGCGACGGAGCCCTGAACTTTGGGCGATTTGTTCAGATCGGCTTCGATCTCCTGCCTAATACGACGGGGATCGACGCCAACTTTCTCGAGCAGGGGAATGGTTAAGCCGCCATCCTGTTCGAGAAGAGCAAGCAAAAGATGCTCGACCTCGATATTCGAGTGCTGAAATCGCTGCGCGACGGATTGCGCAATCTGGAGTGCTTCCTGAGCCTTTATGGTTAATTTATCAAAACGCATGTGAGTGTATTGCTGTCAAGTGATTTATTGACAGTATATCAAACGTTGTGGGAATGTTTGAAGTTCCAAGGGCCCTTTGCCTATTTTCCAATGCAAAAGTCGGAGAAAATGCGCTGGAGCATGTCTTCCGTCGCGGTATCACCAGTGATCTGCCCCAGATTGTGCAAGGCATCCGACAAGAACACGGTGGCGAGATCCACGGGCTTTTCCGCTTGAAGCACCCCGATGGCGTCGCGCAGAGCTTGCGCTGCATTCATAACCAAAGGGTGATGACGCGAGGAAATCACGGTTGCCTGCTCGTCGAAGATTGGCACCGTTTGCATCAGCTTATCCAAGCCCGTTCCTTGCTGCGCGCTGATCGGCAGACCCTCGGTCGGCGCCGCCAAATCTGACTTGTTGCCGACGAGCACCACTCGCGAGCCTTCGAAGCTGTTCGTCCAAGCTCGATCCTCTGGCGAAAGTCCAACCGTGGCATCGAAGATAAACCAAATCAGATCGGCGTTTACGGCAACTTCACGTGTCCGCTCGATGCCGATCGCCTCGACCTGATCCGATGCCTCGCGTAGGCCCGCGGTGTCAATGAGGACGATCTTAGAGCCATTCCATTCAATCGCCTCTTCTAGAAAGTCCCGGGTCGTACCTGGAATCGGAGTCACGATCGAGCGCTCGGAGCGCAGCAAAGCGTTCATGAGGCTTGATTTTCCAGCGTTAGGTGGACCAACCAGCGCCACTCGGATGCCCTCCCTGATCAAGCGATCCCAGGCTGAAGAGGAAATAAGGCGATCCACAACGGCCAGCGCCTCGTGCAGTCGCTCTATCTGGGCCGCACGGTCCAACTCTCCAATTTCCTCGCTGAAATCGACACTGGCTTCGACTGCAGCAAGCACGGAGAAGATGATGTCGGTAGCGGCCTGAACTTCAAGCTTTAGCGCTCCCTCTCGCCGGGAATTAGCAGACCTTAGCTGGGAGGCGGTTTGAGCCTCGATCGTGTCGCGAACCGCCTCGGCTTGGGAGAGGTCGATTCTGCCATTAAGGAAGGCTCTTTGCGTAAATTCACCTGGCTCCGCGGCTCTCGCACCATGGCGCATGCAGTCCTCCACCAACGAGCGCACCGATGCCGGCGAGGCATGGAGGGAAAGCTCTACCGATTGTTCCCCTGTGTAGCTGTGACCTTCCTCAAAAGGAAGCGCAATGCCGTCGTCGCCATTGCTCAAGAACCCATATTGGGCCCGCATCGGCTCGGGTTTCCAGGGTCGAAAAACTCGGGATGAAATGGCCCAAGCCTCAGGTCCGCTTAAACGAACGATCGCCACCGCGCCGCCCACTCCGGTGATCGGTGCGACAATCGTGTCGAAGGGGCTCACCAAACCGGAATCACCGCCTTTCGGAAGGAATTAATCTTCGCCAGTTCTCCCATTCTCTTCCGTTAGCATGGCGAGCGGATCGTCTTCGAAGCGCTGGAAGTCGGCAAGATCGCCCACTTCGAGGTCTCCCTGGTCGTCATCTCCGTTGGCGCGAGCCCCTGCGCTTGTGTAAGCGAGCCAAGCCTCCGAGGGCGAGATGTTCTCCTCTGGATCGAAGGTGTCCGGGCGGTGAACGGCATTTCTCATCCCATCTTGAGGGTTTCCGGCGACAATGGGTCGGTCGGAGCTGAAGCTGAGCCTGACTCCCGCCTCCAGCAGGGAGTGCGCGCGATTCAGAGTGCGCGCACGCTCGGGTCCTAACTGCCGCAGATAGCTGTGACCGAAGTGCATCAGGAATTCAGGTTGCATGGAGACGCTGATGTCGAGCTTTGCCAGCCTCTCAATCTGCGCGTCACTTAACAGCATCGCATGCTCGATTCGATGTCGAGATGGGTCCCCAGTCGCCTCATAAACGTTCATGACGAGATCAGTCGCATAGTCGCCGATGGAGTGGATCGCCAGCCGGTATCCGGCATCGTGAGCAGTCCGCACCATATTTGCCAGCTTCTCGGGAGCGTAAATGAGGGTGCCGCTCGTCTCTGCGGTCTCAACTGAATGAGACTTCGCCGAAAGCAGCGGGCCAGTGGCGGGAGCACCGGTGTAGCGGCCATAAATCGCCGCGGTTGCTGAGCCGATCGCACCATCGGCAAAAATCTTGATGCCAGCAACGCGGCAACTCTGCGGCTTCATCGCAGCTTCGAGTTCCCGCAATCGACCGGCATCGATCGCTCTCGGTCCGAAGACGGTTCCCCATTGCAGGTAGAGCCGAACGCGGATCGGGTTTCCCTTCTCGGCGGCCGCCGCATATGCCTCCAGTTCCTCCTCTAGACTAAATCGGCCGGTCATCATGTCGCTAGCGCACGAGATGCCAAGCGCAGCCATCTTCCCTCCTGCTTGCATGATGGCTTCGACCATTTCTTCGCGAGAGGGCTTCGGGGACGCTGCCGTTACTCGCTCGTGGGCATGTTCCAGGAGAACCCCGTCAATTAGGCCATGAGCGTCCCGCCGGAACTCGCCCCCAGAAGGGTTCGCCTCATTCTCACTGATTCCGGCCGCGCTCAGGGCGGCGGAATTTGCGACGCTGGCGTGCCCATTGACGTGGCGAAGGAGGATCGGCGTGTTGGGGGAGATTTTGTCGAGCTGATGACGAGTCAGGTGCTCCCCTTGATATCGGGTTTGGTCATAGTGGACTGCGTGCAGCCACTTTCCCGGCTCAACGTCCGGCAGCCGCTCCCGTACCTTCTGGAGGACTTCTTCATGCGAATCACAGCCTCCAAGGTGCAGCTTTGCCAAGTCGAGACCGGTGGGGAGGATGTGGCAGTGGTTGTCGATGAAAGATGGCATCAGGTAGGCGTCTTCCATGTCGACCGCCTTTCCTTCCGATTCGACCTCTGGACCGCGGGCGACTACCCGGCCATCCGTGACGAGCATATTTTGGCGCTCGCATGTGTAGCCCCATCGAAATCCTCTGTACAAGGTGGTTTCGCTCACCCGGAAAGCTTACCGACCCTTCTACTTCGCCCGGTGAAGTCCCAAAATCATGAACATGCTTTCTCGTTCTTGGCAATCGCTTCATCGGCAAGGCTTCGGACGCGCGCAATTACTTCTTCAATCGTCAATCCGCCGCTTTCGATGATCGTAGCGCCCTCGGCGACTGTCAGCGGGCTGTCTTCTCGAGTAATGTCGCGGCTATCTCGCACCTGCATTTCCCGGCGTACCTGCGAGAAATCGGCTCCGCTTCCCTTCTCGTGCAGTTCAAAGTGACGCCGCTTCGCTCGCTCTTCCAAAGATGCGGTCAAATAGACCTTGACCTCTGCGTCGGGAGCGACCACCGTAGTCACATCGCGTCCTTCTAACGTGTATCCGCCTTCGCTCACCATTTCACGCTGGCGGGTCGCAAGAAGTCGGCGCACCTTTGGATGTGCGCTGAGTGCACTGGCCAGTTCGCCCACCTCGAGGGACCGAATAGCCGAGGTGACATCTTCCCCATCGAGCAAGACTCGCTGAGGATCACCAGGAGCAAATTCAATTCTGGTTTGTTCACCCATCGCAGCGGCTTGCTCCCCGTCGTCAGTGCCCATGCCAAAACGGCTTGCCTTGAGGGCGAGCGCCCGGTACATGGCCCCAGTATCGAGATAGTTGAGATCGAGCTGCTTGGCAAGGGCCTTCGCGATGGTGCTCTTCCCAGCTCCAGCGGGTCCATCGATGGCAATGACGATTTTGCGCGGCACGTGCAGATTCTAGACGATCAAGCGGCGGAGAGTCTCCTCAAATTCCGGGAAGCTCGTTTCGATCGTCTCGGCTCCCTTGATGGTGGTCTCACCTTCGGCAATAAGCCCGGCAACCGCGAACGCCATCGCGATCCGGTGGTCGTGGCAGGCATCAACTTCCACTCCGGTTAAAGTAGTTGGACCCGTGATTCCGAGGCCGTCTTCAAAAACCTCCACATCAGCGCCCATTCGGGTCAGGTGATTGGCGGTGAGCTTCAGACGATCGGTTTCTTTCACCCGCAATTCGCCAGCATCTTTGATAATCGTGGTTCCTTCACACTGAGTGGCAAGGACGGACAATACGGGAATTTCATCGATGAGGCGAGGCACGAGGCTTCCGCCGATCACGAAGGGTTGCTTCTCGGCAGCGAAGCTCACGGATAGATCTGCGACAGGCTCTCCCAATTCGATCGTCTCCTTCAAGATTCGGCAGTTGATTCCACACTGTGCAAAGACATCGAGGATTCCGCTTCGGGTCGGATTCAGTCCAACTTGCCGAAGGATCAGCTCACTTTCGGGAATTAAGGCGGCGGCCACCATGAAGAAAGCCGCGCTGGATATATCGCCCGGAACCGTGAATTCGAAGGGCTGAGGAACGGCGGGACCGGTGAGCGCGCTGAACGCGCGACCGTCGGTTTCGATTGTAATTTCGATTGGAACTCCGAGCGAGGAAAGCATACGTTCCGTGTGATCGCGGCTTAACGACGGCTCCTCCACCGAGGTACGACCCTTCGCGCGAAGCGCCGCCAGCAAGATCGCACTCTTGATTTGAGCGCTTGCGACGGGTGAAACGTAAGCAAGAGGCTTGACCTCGGTTCCGCGGATTCGCAGCGGAGGCGTATCTCCGACGATCTCTGCACCCATGAGCTGCAGAGGCTTGGCGATCCGTCCCATGGGCCGTTTGCTCAAGGACGCATCTCCGCTCAACGTCGCTGAAATTGGCCTTGAGGCGATTAACCCCGAAAGAAGGCGCATGGTGGTGCCGCTGTTGCCGCAGTAAAGCTCACCGGTCGGTTCGCTCCAGGCGCGTGCTGGAGTAAGAACGACTTCAGTGTCGCCATTTCGCCTTGCGCGCAGGCCCATCGACTTCAGGCATTCGAGTGTCCGCTCACAATCTTCGCCGCGAAGAGGGCTTCGGACCAGACTCTCGCCCTCGGCGATGGCTCCAAGCATATAGGCGCGGTGGGTGAGCGACTTGTCGCTCGGGGGTCGCAGTTCACCCATCAGCCTGTTCACCTTCCCCACGGTTATATCCATAGTCGGAGTCTACATGGAATAATCTGAGCTTATGCAGCGAATGGTGATCGCCACCCACAACCGGAAGAAGGCTGGTGAAATGATCCAAATTCTGTCCCAGGAGGTGCCCCATCTGCAGCTGCTGACGCTAGCGGACTTCCCGGGAGCTCCCGAACCCGAGGAGACAGGGAGCACTTATCAGGCGAATGCAACGATCAAAGCGGAATCTGCACAAGCGTTCACCAGCGAATGCTCGCTTGCAGATGACGCAGGCTTGGAAATCGACTACTTGAACGGCGAACCGGGCGTGTGGAGCAAACGGTTTGCCGGGGAAGAAACGCCGTTTACCGAGAAAATGGCGAAGATCTTAGCGCTGATGAAGGACACTAAAGGTAAAGAGCGAGCAGCCCGGTTTCGATGCTGTATCGCCTTGACCCATGGTAGAGATCAAACGACCACATTTGAGGCCATCTGTGAGGGTCTTATTGCGGAGCATCCTTCGGGAAGTGGCGGGTTTGGATATGATCCGATTTTCTATTTGCCGGACCTCGGCTGCACCATGGCGGACCTCTCTGCAGTGGAGAAACACCGCATTAGCCATCGTGGCAAGGTTTTATCGCAATTGGTGCAATATCTTAAGTCGAATGCTTGCCCCGACTGCTGATCACAGCCGGGGAGATCTGATTAGCGCTTGGTCGCGTTCTTTCGGCGGGTCTCCCAGCCTTTCTTTGCGGCTTCGCTTCGGTTGCTGTGACCATTATTCTCGTTTGACTTCGAGTGAGTCGTGCGATTGTTTTTCTTCTCTGCCATCTCTGCTCTCCTTGTTCAGGTCCGCACAAGCATTAGTTGCATGTACATCAAGATTGACTCACATGTTGTGCCGGGGTTCCGGTGCTCGGACACAAATTTTTATCTTGTGCACCGAGTGAAGAAGTGATGTCGCTTAACCCTCCCGCTAAGGGGATCATTTCATTAGCACTTCTAAAAAGCAGCGGCGCGAAGCCGGTAGTTTTTGCCAGCCCTCTTTCTTATAAGGCGGGTGTTCTCGCGGTTGTCAACTAAGATTGGCCGTATTCCTTGTATGCAAGGTTTGGCTACTTCTGCACGCCAGGAACCCAAGCGGTGGTTCTGCCGCCTACCGGTTCACGGACGATCTTCTTTCCGCCGATTTCGGAGCGCCCCTTCTTACCACCCCAACGAGAGCTAAAAAGCCAATCGTCAGGATAGTTGTCGCTGTCGGCTCGTGCCTCGACGGCCACATGCATGATCGTGTTCAAAGCTTCGCGAAGTTTGTCAACTTCTTTCGGTTTGAGGCTGTCAGCCGAGCGCTTCGGGTTGATGCGAGCCTGGTATAGGGTTTCGTCAGCGATCCAGTTCCCAACCCCCGCAAAGAGCGACTGATCGAGCAATACCGCTTTTATTGGAGCCTTTCGCTTCTTCAACAGTGCGAGCAATTCTTTGCTGGGAGGCAGCTCGTCATAGCAATCGAAGCCAAGTTCCTTGATTTTCGCATCTTCTTCAGGAGAATCTCCGAGCCAGAGGCGGCCGAGCCTACGGCCATCGGTGAAGACCACTCGACGACCCTCGGACGTTTCGATGAGCAACTTCAGAAATTTGGGCCGGCCGTTCTCATCGTCCAGGGGCAATTTTCCGTGTTCCCGAATGCGGGTGGTGGGCTTCCCGACCTCGCGAATCCAGCCCGCCATTCCCAAATGTCCGAACAGCCACGGTTTTTCATCCAGCTCCAGCCACCAATACTTCCCTTTTCGTCCGACGCCCTTCACCGTTCTGTTCTCAAGGGCCCGTTGAATTGCTTCAGGCGGAATTCCCTTCAAGACGATTTCGTCTGGCGACACTTCAACTTTGGTGATCTTCTGGTCCACAAGAGCTCGTCGCATGACGCGGCAAACCGTTTCGACTTCAGGGAGTTCGGGCATGCGAAGAAGCATACTTCGCGTTCTTTATCCAGAAATTCACCAGTTCTGTGCCGATTCACCAAAGTGGCACAAAGCTTTCTCTAGTGAGTCACGTTCGCCGCATGGGCGTTAGGAGAGGATCGATGAAGAGTTTTCGTGCTGCATGCTTTGGTGGGCTGGCACTCGTGATTGGCGGAGCCAATGCCCAAACATTGACCGGTGCCGTCTGGTATACGATGAACCCTGAGGGGCACTTTTCTGGGGGCTACGCCAACACGTATGGCGGCGACACGTATTCGCGCAATCTCTACATCACCGAAAATCAAACGGTTGGATCTGGCGCGCTCCTCAACTCGGGCAACGTCGCGGGCGCTCCCACTCAACCCGCGATAGACATTTCCGCAGAGGGCATTCACAACTTCCAGATGTATTGCAACAGCGATCTAAGTGGAGCCACTACTTACTGGGGTCTAAACCTGTTCTTCGACAACGATAACCTGCACCCGCTTATCGCGGCGAGAAACACCCTCGACAGCAACGGATTCACCGAAGTCAATCGCATCAACACGCCGACTTTGAACCCATTCACGATGGGAGTTGTCCAGGAGGCGGTCGGAAACAGCGCACTGGTTCAAACCATCGGGACGAAGAAAATCAGCCTCTTGGATTATCATTCTTGGTCGGTCCACCACTACTCAGTTGACCGGGTGGATAACTTCAGCGATGCGGGCGGTCTCGGTAATGGAACGCTGGACCATGTCATCGAATTCAGTCTTCGCGTCGAGTCCGTGCCAGAGCCAGCCAGCCTTGTCGGATTAGGCGCGCTCGTCACCGGTCTCCTGGCTCGCCGTCGTCGACGCCAGGCCGCACGATAAAGTGGAAGAGGCAGGTTGAAATCTGCCTTTATTCCATATCCGGTAAAAAAATCACACGCAAAACTATAAGTTTTTGAAAATTGTGCCGATCTGAATTCTAGAGGTCACACGACGTGAGTTTTAGAATTAACAACAACATCCCGGCCATGACGGCGCTGCGAAACATCGACGTGAATGGATCGCAGATGCAAGGGAGCATCAACCGACTTAGTTCGGGGCTTCGCATCAATTCTGCTGCGGACGATCCTGCCGGCTTGATCATCAGCGAGAATATGCGCGCCCAGATCAAAGGCATCGATCAGGCCGTGAAGAATTCGCAAGACGCAGTCAACATGGCGAAAACCGCCGAGGGTGCGCTCGATGAGGTGCAGACCTTGCTGCGAAATATGCGCGCTCTCGCCGTTAGCTCCGCAAACACCGGCGTTGTCGATCAAGCTGTTCTTCAGGCAAACCAGACTCAGATCCGCTCGACCCTTCAGTCCATCGACCGAATTGCCCAGCAGACCCAGTTTGGAACGAAAAAGCTCCTAGACGGCACCGCGGGCGCTCTAGCCAACGTGACTGCTCCCAATAGCGTGTCGAACATCTATATGGGTGGCACGTTCAACGGCTTCGCCGTTGCCAGTGGGCCAATCACGGTGACCAAGGTGACACAAGGAACCGTCGCGACCGTCCCCACAAACAAGACCTTTACGTCGCCGACCTCGATCGTTCCCACATCTGGCGCGATCGTCGTCAACGGCTTCTCCTTCCAGAGCTCTGGCAACGACACGCTACAAACGATGGCTTCGAAGATCAATGATATGTCTTCGACCACCGGCGTCACGGCACAGGTGGTAGGAACG
Organism: Armatimonadota bacterium; assembly: GCA_023392285.1. GTDB lineage: Bacteria > Armatimonadota > Fimbriimonadia > Fimbriimonadales > Fimbriimonadaceae > JAEVZK01. The sequence continues at coordinate 13,202 of JAEVZK010000069.1, forward strand.
CCGGGCGCTTATTCGATTTCTCTTACTCAAAACACCTACGGTTCTCAGCACCGCATTGATTTCTTCGATCCGAGTGGCATTCTAAACACGGTTCCGGCGGTGAATGCCTCCGGCGTGGATGCCGTCTTCAATGTTTCCTCGAACACGAGCAATGGTGTGCAAACGGTGCCCTTTACCGGTGGCCGAGGCGCGGGAGATTCCGGTTTGAAGCTCACCGACAATTACGGCAACGTCGTGTTGTTGAATGAGAACGGCAACGCGAACATCAGCTCGGCAACTCAGGTCGGCGTGCTCACCGCAGGAACGGTTCAGTTCCAAATTGGCGCAAACTCGGGCCAAGCGGTGCAGTTCTCGATGCCAACCATCTTTGCCAACCGACTCGGAACGGGTGCGGTTGCGGGTCAGTCTCTCGCCACCATCGATGTGACAAGTCAGCAAGGCTCCAACGATGCGATGAAGATTATCGATGATGCGATTGAGCAGCTTTCTCAAGCAAGAGGCGAACTTGGATCGTTCCAATCGAACTTCCTCGAGTCGACCGTTCGTTCACTCGGAGTCGCTCAAGAGAATCTCACCAGTAGCGAGAGCACGATTCGTGACTCGGATATGGCTAAGGAGATTACGGACTTCACGCGAACTCAAATCCTGCAGCAGTCCGGCATGTCCGTTCTCGCCCAAGCGAACCGACTGCCTCAGCAGGTACTCCAGCTGCTCCAACAATAAATCTCAACCAAACGACACCTCCATTTGGCTCGCCTCTTCGGCGGGCCATTTTTTTCGTTAGCCATTTGACGAAACGTCCCGGAGCGGTTTACAGGTAAAGGGGGAGTGTCGTAGAACAATGGGTGAGTGAGACCTTCCAAGCCCTGAAAGTCCGGAATTACCGACTTTTTTTTACAGGCCAAACCCTCTCCCTCATCGGCAGCTGGATGGAAACGATTGCCATGGCGTGGCTCGTCTACCGGCTCACCGGCTCCGAACTGCTGCTTGGCACGGTTGCGTTCTGCTCCCAAATTCCCGCCTTCCTCATGTCACCGGTGGCGGGGGTCGTCGCTGACAAACATGATCGCCGCAAGCTGCTGATGATCACACAGAGTCTCGGTGCGGTGGAAGCCTTCATCCTTGCATTCCTAGTTCTGTCAAACCTTATCCAGCCTTGGCACATTGTCCTCACGAGCGTCTTTATCGGAATCGTGAATGCGTTCGATATGCCAACTCGTCAGGCTCTTGTTCCTCAACTCGTCGAAGACAAGGCGATTCTGCCGAACGCCATCGCGCTTAACTCGACACAGTTCAACATCGCGCGTCTCATTGGGCCTGCTTTGGCGGGCGTGACCGTCGCGGCGGTGGGTGAAGGCTGGTGCTTCCTGATCAATGGCGTGAGCTTTGCCTGCGTTCTCATTGCGCTCAAGATGATGCACTTAGAGCCGCCCGTCATTCAAACTTCCTCGGAAAAACCGATCAGCCGCCTCAAGGCAGGAGCCGTCTATGCCTGGAATCATGAACCCATTCGGGCTCTGCTGCAACTCATGGCGCTCACTAGTCTGGTCAGCGGGTCTTACACCGTTTTGCTCCCAGTCATCGCAAAGTCAACGTTCCACGGCAGTTCCGTCACTTACAGCTTGCTTTCATCTGGAGTTGCCGTCGGTGCTCTGTTTGCGGCATATTCGCTTGCGCGCCGGAGATCAGTGGTTGGACTTACTCGTTGGATCGTTCAGTCCGCGCTCGTTTTCAATCTATCGCTCGCTGCGCTGGCATTCACCGGCAACTTCTACGTGTCGCTTCCGGTCCTGGCTTTCCTAGGGTTCGGGATCATGCGGCACATGGGCTCCACGAACACGCTGATCCAGACCCTCGTCGACGACTCGATGCGAGGGCGAGTTATGTCCTTTTATATGATGTCCTTCGTCGGAACTATGCCGATCGGCTCTCTCGCGGGAGGTGCCATTTCCGATGCGATCGGAACCGAGGGATCGCTCCTGATTTCCGCGACCGTCGGCTTGTGCGGCGTCGCCGCGTTCTACTTTGCGCTTCCGAAAATTAGGAAGGTCTTGCGGCCCATCTACGAGCAGATGGGCATCCTCGAGCCAGTGTCCTAAAACCCGAGGACCCGATTAAGCCGTACACTTGAAAGGTTGATCTATCTTCTTGCTTTCCTTATCGCTCTCGTTCTCGTCGCGTTCGCTCTCTCCTACAACAAGCTCGTCTCGCTTCGCCAGCTCACGCGCAATGCCTGGTCGGACGTCGACGTCTACCTCAAGCGCCGCGCCGAGCTTATCCCCAATCTCGTCGCGAGCGTGAAAGGGTATGCAACCCACGAGCAGAAGACTCTCGAAGACACAATTGCCGCCAGAAATCAGGCGCTCAGCGCAAAGAGCGTCGCCGGGCGCGCGGATGCCGAGCAACAGGTTTCCAGCGGCGTCTCTCGCGTGATCGCAGTGGCCGAATCATATCCAGACCTGAAGGCGAGTTCAAATTTCCTAAATCTGCAGCAAGGATTGACCGAAACCGAGAAGCTCATCGCCAGCGCGCGCCAATACTACAACGCCTGCGTACGAGACTACAACACCGCGACCGAAGCTTTTCCAAGCTCGATCGCGGCCAGCCTTTTCGCGTTCAAGCCCGCTGAGTTCTTCCAATTAGAAACAGCCGCCGAACGCGAAGTTCCGCGGCTGGAAGGTTTGCCTTAAAGGCGTTCGGGTTTACTTCGGACGGCCGAGGAGCGGCATCGGGAAGGACGGGTGGTATTCGTCGTCAGCCGAGCCGACGAGAATCCGCTGGTTCGTGCCATCCAGATTCATCACATACAGGTCCGCAGTCGCACCGCGCTCGCTCACAAAGACGATCGAGGCCGCATCGGGCGCGAAGGTCGGCTCATAGTCCGCACCGGTGTCGCTCGTTAACTGCGTGACGCCAGTCCCATCGGTATTCATCATGTAAATGTCCGAGTTGGTTGTGCCGCGATTGCTCTCAAACACGATCTTGGTGCCGCCAGCATTGAAGTTCGGCGTAAAGTCTTGGCCAAGTCCATCCGAGATGAGCTGGACGTTCGTGCCGTCGGTATCCATCGAATAAATCTGATAATCGCCGATGCCTGAATCGGAAGTGAAGAAAATCTTCTGGCCATCCGGCGAGAAGACGGCATTGCTGTCGACGATTCCCGAGTTGTTCGTCAGCCGCTGAACGTTGGTCCCGTCTACGTTCATGATGTAAATGTCGTAGCCAAAATCATCGCGATCGCTCTCGAAAACGATCTTCGTGCCGTCGGGGCTGAAATGTGGATTGTAATCCTGTGCCGCGTTATTGGTCAGATTTGTCTGGCCGGTTCCGCTGGCGTTCATGATGTAGATTTCCTCGTTACCATCGCGGTCGGATTCGAACGCGATCTTTGTGCCGTCGAAGCTGAATGAGGCGAAGCCGTCGAAGGCTGTGTTATTGGTCAGCTTTGTGATCGAGCTGCCTGTTCGCACGTAAACGTCTTGATCCCCGTCCAAATTGCTGTCGAAGGCCATCGGCTCCGAGAAGGTGATAGAATTCCCTCCTCCTGATCCACTGCAGCCTACGAGAATCAATGAAGTGGCAGCGGTGACGCTTGCCAGGGCCAGGAAAACAAAACTTGTCTTCATGCTGGTAATTATATGGAACTTTTGCGCCAAGAGCAACATTTTTTGTGGCGGAGTGGACAAAACAAGCGCTTTTCTACTGTGAAAAGCTAACCGGAGGGACGCCCGGCTCTCCGCGGTGAGAAGCTGGCCACCAGTGGCGGGGGTGCCCGCGATCATTGAGTCAGCAGAAGCTCTTCGGTCGATCTGAGTTCTTCGATGGAGATGTCTTCTTTTGCCGGCCACATTTCGAACGGGCCGCCATACTCACGATAAGAAACGGGGGACCATCGCCCATGCACCATTTGGCCGTCCCATTTGCCGACGTAGAGATACGGAATGCCGACTCCGCCCATGGCGGACGTGCAGTAGGTGTATTTGCGAATCAGCTCGACGGTGCCTTCCGCATCGTGCTCACCCTCGACCACGAAGTTGCCATCGGCGTCGGTTCCGGTGCCGGAGATCGTCGACTCAGTAATGATCAGATCGAGCGATTCGGAAATCCTTCGCCCATCTTGGATAGACCAGCCCGTCCATGGGCCGGTCAGGTTCGCGAGCGCTCTCATGCCTTGAGCTTACCGAGCCGCGCCCCCGATTCGATCACGAAGGGTTTTTCGGCCTTGCTGCGGCGGCAGATTCACCGAGCGCACGCTGCTTGCGTCGCTGGAGAAAGGCCCGCCAATCCCAATTGGCAGGGTCATCGCAGATGCGGACGGGCGCTTCGGCTCCGACTCTCGGGGCAAGCTGCTCATAAAGCTCGCGCAAATGGGGCGAGGAACGATATTGCTCTTCTTCGAAGCCGGTTGAACGATTGCAGCGCGAGCACACGGCCCGCAAATTGATCGGACGGTTTCACCCCGAGCCGGTGTGATCCACGCCCGTCGCGGGAGCCCCACAGACCGCACAGACTTCGCCATCACGCTCGATGACCTTAGCGATCTGCTTTGCCGTCATGAGTTTTTGGCGTAAGGGAAAGCCTCCTCCGGCAAGGTTCCAGAAGGCTTGCCCGCTGCCGAGCTGACGCTCAGGATCGAGCAGGGTGCCAGTCTCTACCGCGTTGCGGAATTGACGGACGAACGCGCTTTCCTGTCGACAATAGTCAGAACAGTATGGCGACTTGAACGAGTTCGATGGGGAATCGCAGTTGGGACACCTTGTGCAATCCTCCTGGATGGTTTCGCTTCGCGGAGAAGCTAATGCAGCATCGAGGAGGGGAGCGAGAACGGCTCGCATGCGATCTTCAGGAAGCGAGAGATCGCTGGGCAGAGCTCTGCGCACCTCATCGAGTTTTGCTTGCCATTGCGTCACGTCTCATTTTATCTATGAGCGAAGGCTTTACGTAAGGCAGAGATCCACTTCTTCGGGGCCTGTATGAGGTTCCAGTTTGGTGTTGCGCGGGTGCTCGTCTCGCGGTGCAGATATGCCGAAAGTGGCTGTCCGACCATGAACGGATCGTCCTTTGGGAAGTCCTTTTGCTCCTCTTTGAAATCCGTAACGAATCGATCGACGTCATCCGGGCCGATGATCACCCATTCATTCCCCCACTTCAGCAAGATTGTCACTCTTTTGGTCGACTTTCCGCCTGGCGCGGTTGTGTCGATCATCAGGTCGTCTTTCGAAAATTTCCAGGTGCCGATTTAGCTGCTTTCATACTGGCCATTCGGCATCATCACATCGGTGAACGTCTTGCCCGAGCAAGTGCCATCCGCCGCTAACGTCAGGCTCTCACCGGTGAAGCCTCCCGAGTAACTAAACTCGCCCGCAAGCTCACGAGCGGAGGGCAGACGCAACTCACGTATTTGCAACGATCCGAGGCAGGCGAGCGCGAGGGCATTGATCACTGTCCCATTGTAGCCACTTGGGGATAAGCTGTCCACTTGAGAAGCAATCTCGACCAGTGGTCCAGCGAATCTCTGGCCGCATGCTGCTTGAGCGACCCGGCAATTCAGCAAGCTCAGATCAGGTACCGAATGGAACTTGCTCGCACTTGGGAGATTGGCCCGGGGAGCCGTATCCTTGAGATCGGCTGTGGGCAAGGCAATATGACTTCGGTTCTTGCGGCTGCGGTGGGTGCAGAGGGCCTTGTCGACGCGGTTGACTCGGCTCCGGGAACTTACGGTGCTCCGGAGACGCTGGCGCAGGCCACTGCCTTCTTGGCGAACTCGCCGGTGGGGAAACCCATTCGTTTTCATCTTGAAACGCAGCTTCAGGAGTCGGCGCTACTGGAAAATCACTACGACGCGGCTGTCCTCGCGCACTCAAGTTGGTACACGCGAAGCGACGAAGAGCTTGTCCAGCTATTGGAACTGGCTCGGTCCGTCGCTGACTCGCTCATGTTCGCGGAATGGGACCTGCGTCCACAGAAGGTGGAGCAAGTTCCGCACCTTCTGGCGGTGATGATTCAAGGGCAAATTGAGAGCTTTCGGCAGGGGAGCGAGGCGAATGTGAGGAACGCGTTCTCGCGTGAACATGGATTGGACATGATTGAGCAGGCGGGCTGGACGATCCTGCAGGTCTTTAGCCCGGATACTTCGGATCAACAAGATGGTGCCTGGGAAGTGGCGGATTGCCTGCGTTTTGCCGGACGCCACCTCGATGAAACGGACATGCCTGGCAAGGCGAAGACGTTCGTCGCCTCGCAAGTCGACTTGCTGAAGAGTTATTCGTCTCAGCATGTGCGGTCCTTGCCCTCTTACGCGCTCGTGGCTGGCAAATAGAAAAGCCCTCCACGCTTTTGCGCGGAGGGCTTCTCTGCTTGGTTGCTTCGTTCCGTTAGTTGCCCGAAGCTGTCCTTGGAGTCTTCGCGAGAAGGTTGATCGCGAGGAGCCATGCCGGATCCTGCTCGCCTTTCTTCAGATAAGCAACGTCCTTCGATTGAGCGTCAGGCACAATGCCGTTCGCCTCAAGTCGCACTCCCTTAACGGACACGTAGTCACTGATCGGGTACTGCATGTTGAATCCACGAGGCAGGGGGCTGATGACGGAGACGAGAACTGCGCCAGCCGACTTCTGCCCAACTACCGGAGCGTTCAGCTGCTCTTTCAGAGCTTCCGCGGTGATTTCCGAAGCTGATCCAGACCCGCCGTTGACAAGCACGGCGACGTTGCCCTTGTACTGAATTGGGCTGCTGCCGGTCTTGATTTTGTTTGGTGCAAATGCCGCCACTGCCTTCAGGTCCTTAGGATCTCCCTTGGTTTCTTCAACATAGTTGTCGATCAGACGCTTGTTGATAAAGGTGCCGATCTCCGTCCCCTTGGGAAGAACCATGCTCAAGAAGTGAAGCATGTTCATGACTGCTCCGCCGCCGTTGTTCCGCAAGTCGACGATGAGGTTCTTGGCCGGAAGCGCTTCCTTCATCAGCTTCTCGACGTTGTCCCTGCTATAAGAGAGATCAAAGGTGTGAATGGCCAGCACAGCGGTGTCCTTGTTTACCCAGGTCAACTCTTCTGGCTGAACGGTCGAAAACGGCTGCCGCACAACCTTGTACATCTTAATCGTGCCATCGGCCTTCTTCACCTTCAGGTTGACGGAGGTCCCTTGATCACCAGCGATGTAGGTCGGTCCATCGGCCTTGTGTCCATCCGCTTCCATGATGAGGTCGCCTGCTTCCAAGCCAGCCTTTTCGGCGGGACCTCCGGGGATGATGCTGGTAATAAACACCCCATCTTCCTGGATTTGAATTCGGACCCCAATGCCTACCTTGCTTCCGCTTGTGCGGGCTTCTACGGCACTCGGAGGCATGAGCACGATGTGGCTGATGTTGAACTGCTCGTGCAATCCGCGGTTAATCAAGCCAGCAAATTCGTCCTCGGATTTAGCTTTGTCAGCATCGACGCGAATTTTTGCTAGTTCCGCCTTCCAAGTTGAGAAGTCGATGCCGGGGACATAGGCCGAATTCAGGACGTAATTCGACATTCCTTCAATGACTTCGTCTTTCGCCTTCTGATTCCAGACAGGCTTGTCGGCAGCGGTCGAATGTGGCCGCTGGGCTAAGATGGTGGCGGGTGCGATCACCAGCGCCAAAACCGCGGCTGCGGCTCTAATTCCGTTTTGCAATTTGCTCATGCTTAACTTTCCAATACTCATTATGAGGGCCAAAGTTCACCCGTTTGGCAATAAAATCGCCCGTTGGACCTAAAGAAGCGCTAGAGAAGCACCATGGCGCTCTGAAGGCTCTGCGTCCTCGCCTGCCGTTCCTTAATGAATCTAGCTAGTGCTACCTTGGCGGCAACTCAATTAATTCAATTTTCACTCTCTCACTTGATCGCCGAAAGCGGCAGATAATTTTTCGCAGGTAGGCGGAATGTGGAAGCCGGCAGTTGCTTCTGGACGCTCGAATATTTGAAGGTGCGCGTATTCTCCGCCAGCAGCTCCTTCTTTTCGCCGAGGGTTCGAGAGGTCACGGTTGAGATCAGGTGATTATCTTGCCGGACGAGGAGAGAAATTTCGAGGAAATTCGAATCTAATTCGACGGCGTCACAAACGAGCGATCCTATCTTAACTCGTCCTTTACTGCGAATGCGCAGGCTCGGGTGGAGCCAGGCGTCGAGGGGATTTCGCTGAACAATTAACGCTTGCAGCATCGGCTCCATCGGTTGGCCCAGAATTCTTAGATAGCTTGAAATTGCGTTTTGCTTGCATGAGCCACGATACACCTTGCCATCCCAAAATGTCTGTATCGTCAAAACTCCACCTGAATAGACCCAATCCAGCTTCGGCTGGCGTTCGCGGAATGAGTTGCCGTTAATCCAAATCGCGACCTTCTTCTCAGGTCCATCCACGGTGAAGGCCACTTGCTTCAAATTGGAATAAGCCTTCAGAGCCTGATCCAACACCTTCTTTGCGGCAGGGTCGGCATTCTTGACATCGACGTGCTCAAAGAGAGTTCGAACCAGCTTTGCACTTCTGGGAGGGGCAAACGCAAGCGACCTTGGTGCGGGTTGGTAGCGATAGCTCCACACTAATTTGGAGATTGGGCCCTGAAGTAGCGCCTCGGTGAGCAGGTGCGAACTCGCCGAGAAATCAAATCGGGTTTTCACCGCGCCCGCTGGCACTTTCCCGCTCCGAACCAAGGACAATTTGTCGCCGGTTCGGAATACCTTCCAGCCGGGGAGCTCGCGGAATGGACTTAGGAATGCCTCCATCGAAGTGGGAGATAATTGGGCAGACACGACGTCTTGAAGTCCACCCATCATGTTCGCCAACCGGTTGACGATCGGCCCCCTGGTTGGGGCGGGTCGAACGACCTTCTCATTCGATGCTGGATCGTATCCGATAAAGTTCTTACTGTCGAGCCAGAAGACCAAGTCTTGACGACCCGCGGTTAATCTGGCCATCTTAACTCGGTTTGGATATTGGAAAGCGAGTTCGTAGGCGTGACTCTCTACCGAGCCCTGATAGTTGCTATCCATCTTGATGGACACGGCAAAACTCTTGCGAGCTTTGAACGCAGCAATGCTCGCATCGATGATCTGCTTGGGAGTCGGGGCGGCGAGGGCGAGAACGAGAGCGTAAATCATATCTTAAGCTTTGCCGAGACCGGCGGGAGCGCGACTCTTCCCGAGCAGCCCAGCGAGTGCGATGATGGTAATGACGTATGGCAGCGAGGAAAACACTTCGGCAGGAATGTCCGCGCCGGCGAGTTTGGTTCCCTGAAGCTGCAACTGGAGCGCCTGAAAGAATCCGAAGGCAATCGAGGCGGCAAAAGCAGGAATGGGCCGCCAGCTTCCCAGGATCAGGGCAGCGAGCGCAATATAGCCGCGTCCCGCCGTCATCGCTTCTGTAAACTGGCCCGCACTGCTGAAGATCATATTGCCGGCAATTCCCGTGAATACGCCGGTTGCGATTAGGCTGAGAAAACGCACCTTCAAAGGTTGCACACCCATCAACCTTGCTTTGTCGGGATCGCTGCCGACCGCGAACAAGCGAAGGCCTCCTCTCGCGTTCCGAACGTAAAGGAACAGAAGGAAGGGCAGTACGAAGGCGAGCACGTAGTAAAAGTTATCCGGGAGTACGGGCAGCGAGTTGGCATCGGGGTCGGAGAAGCGCGCGTTCAAGTAATTCGTCCCTCCGGCCGCAAGCAGGTTGATTGCCATGCCGCTGATGATGTGGTCTAGCCGATACGTTTGCGTCAGCACCCAGTGCAGCAGGCTCATCAAGATGGCGGCGACGATCGCGGCCCCCAACGCCGCCCATGTGTTGTGCCAGGCCAGCGTCGCCAAATAGCCTGCGCAAGCAGCCGTCAGCATTTTCCCCTCAAGAGCAATATTGATGATGCCGCTGCGTTCGCTGGTGAAGCCGCCCATCGCTGCCAGAATGAGCGGACTCGACAAGGCGATCGTGCTGAGCAGGAGGGTTGTCCAGACGTTATGCACTGGCGGTGCCCGCCTTGCGATAGCGAACGGCCGCCGCAACAATGATCAGAATTCCTAAAAGGATTCCGGTGATACC
>JAEVZK010000060.1 GCA_023392285.1 Armatimonadota bacterium
GCGAAGGCGGAGCAGGTCGCATTCGAAGGCGACGGAATGCAGTAGTAGGGAGTCGATGAAGTCGGTCCGTAGGCTTGTCGAGCCTGCGCGATATCATCCGAAGCATCCACTGCCCCGTCCCCGTTCAGATCTTTGATCGGAGCCGTACCTACCGGTCGAGGATCGGCTGGTGGCCACACCGCATTGGTGATCGCTTTCTCACCATCGGTAGGCCGATCATAAGCCGGGCGAAGCGTCTGGATCGAATCGATTCGGCGAGGATATAGCGCTCCATAGAGTTCGCCCGCCGGCATCAGCTGCCCCGCATTAGGACCCGAGGCGTACAGCGTCGCATAACCGAGAATAGCTGGAGGAAATGCGCCTTGATCTGCTTTATAAAGATTGAGGGCCGAACGGATCGAATTCATGTTCGAGAGATCGCCGTTACGGTAGGCCGAATCCTTCGTCCTCATAAAAACGGGAAAAATGATTGCTGCGAGGATCGCGATGATGGCGATAACAACGAGCAATTCGATTAAGGTGAAAGCAGCTTTACGTTTCATTTGCGACCCAGCCCCGACTCTAGCCGAGTCGTAGACATCCAATTTTTTCCAATTGTTCCAAAAAAATAAGCCGGCGCGATACCGGTGTGTTGTAAGTATGCATGAACCACTCCGAGCAATTGTTTCTCAAAAAGAGCGGCCAAGATCGCTCCGAGGGCGAGGTAAGGGCCAAAGGGGATCATCGTCTGCTCGACCTCGAAGTCTTCCAAGTCTTCGAGCGGAGCATAGGGATCTTCGCTAAAGTAGGCAATGTAAAACTTCGGAAGGAAGAGGCCGATCACGTCGAAGCACAGCAGGTATCCCACTCCACATTTCAGGAGCGATGCGATCGATTCGGGTTCGTATTCCTCACTATCATCCTGAGCCACAGTCGCTTCGCCACCGTCCTTTAAGACTTGGCCATCCTGCACGAGCTTTCCGGGAGGGGACTTACGAATGAGGATCTGCAGGATGCCGAGAACCGCCCCAAGGCCCACTGCAAGCCCGAAACTCACCCCCGCAAGCGCCGGAAACAGGATTGCGCCGATTCCGCGCGCCATCTTGATGTCGCCGTGGCCCATCGCGTCCTTTCGGAAGAGCACCCGCCCGAGGAATGCAATGCCCCATAAAACTCCAACTCCGACCAACGCTCCTGCCACGGAACTCGGCATTCCCCATGTAAATGCGACGTTGGATCCCTGCGCATATAAGTAGAAGTTGTATCCAAGCCCGACAAAGAGCAAGAAGGCGTTGATTTGATCCGGAATAATGTAAAGCTCGATGTCGATGAAAATAATCGCAACGAGCGCTGAAACCGCCAAGGAGTAGGCGGCCGCTTTGCCTGAATCGACAATCATGCCGTCTGGGGTCCCGATGACCAGAAACTGGTACCAGATGCCAGCCCACGCAAGAGCGCAAAACAGCTCCACCCAAAAATAGCGGGACACAACCGGCTGGCCGCAATAGCGGCACTTCCGACCAGATAGCAGCCAACTGAGCAGCGGAAAAAGGTCAGGTACCCCGAGTGGATGTTCGCAGCGAGGGCAAAAACTTTTCGCAGGCTTTCCGAGGGGAATCGCCCTCGGCATTCGGTAAATGACGACGTTGAGGAAACTGCCAACGATCGACCCAAATACAAAGCCCAGAAGCGTTGTCCAAGCCGGCAAAGGGTAAAGCGCGCTCACTTAGCCTTATTATCAAGGAAATCGCCGTTCGGCGCAAGCGACGAACGGCGAACTCTCGATGTCGAGTGACTAGCTATCGGTATTTCCAGCCGATAGGTTCGAAATCACCTGGACGAGTGGCAGGAACATCGAGATGACGATGAATCCAACGACGAATCCGAGGCCAACGATCATGATCGGCTCCAAGGCTGCCGTAAGAGAAGCAAGCGTTGCCTCGACCTCCGCTTCATAGAAGTCGGCGATCTTCTGCAGCATAAAGTCCAAAGAACCGGATTCCTCTCCGACTCCGATCATGTGTACAACCATCGGCGGGAACAACCTAGAGGCTTCGAGTGGATCACCGATGCGGTCTCCTTCACGAATTCGGGCTCGGGCTTCAAGCAGCGCATCCGACATGATCGTATTGCCAACGGTGCCCGCCACCGTCTCCATCGCCTGAAGAATTGGAACGCCCGAAGTCAGCAACGTACCCATGGTTCGGCTGAATCTCGCCATGCAGATCTTGTGGTGGAGTTTTCCAAAGACCGGAATCTTCAGCTTCACCCGATCGACAAGGCGCCTACCGAATCGAGTACTCACCAAGACCTTATAGGCAACGATGATGCCGATAATGGAAACGATGAATATCCACCATCTATGAACGAGCATGTCCGACACCGTCACGAGAAATTGGGTCGGTGCCGGAAGTTGATCGTTCTTCAAACCTAGGTCGTGAAGAATATCGATCCACTGCGGAACGAACCAGTACACGAGGAAGAGCGTGATACCGGTCGCCAAAATTGCAACGAGAACAGGATAGGTAAGCGCGGATTTGACCTTTCGACGGAGCGCAACGTCGGCTTCCAAGAAGTGAGAGAGTCGTTGCAGCGTCTCTTCGAGAACACCTCCAACTTCACCGGCGCGGATCATTCCGATGAATAGATTGCTGAACGTTCGTGGGTGACGTTGCATGGCGCGCGAAAGGCTTTCACCACCTTCAACTCGCTCTCCAATGTCGATCAAAATCTTCTTTAGCTTTGCATCCTGAGTTTGCGCGCTCAAAACGTCCAGACAGCGAACGAGCGAAACACCCGCGTCGACCATCGTGGAGAACTGTCGGCAAAAGACGGCGAGGTTGCCAAGCTTAACCTTTCCATAAGTTTTCGCCTTGGAAGACTTAGCTTTGATCATCTGAACTTCAGTGATCGTGAAGCCTTGCTCTTCGAACCTGCGCCTAAGGACTTCTTCGCTTTCTGCATCCGCCGTGCCTTTCTGCACGCCGCCACTTGCATCTCTAAATGAATAACTGAATACAGGCATCGCTTATTCTCCTATTATCGGCGCCCAGCTGGCGGAGGCGTCGGCCCCCCGGGTCCGCTTTGCGGCGTATTGATCATCTTCCTCAGTTCATCAGGCTGCTGACATCGGCTCATCGCCTCATCCAGCGTAATCCAGCCTTTCAGGTACAGATCTCGCAAGGTTTGGTCCATCGTGATCATGCCCTGATTACCACTCGTCTGGATCATCGACGTAATCTGGTGCGACTTCGCTTCGCGGATCAGGTTGCGGATGGCGGGTGAGGCGATCATAATTTCGTTCGCGGGAACGCGACCGGGTTGTCCGGCACGTGGCAACAACTGCTGCGAAATGATTGCCTGCAGGTTATTTGAAAGCTGGACGCGAATTTGCTCCTGCTGCCCAGGAGGAAAGACGTCGATCATTCGGTCAACACTTTCCGCAGCATTGTTCGTGTGCAGAGTGGCAAAGACAAGGTGGCCGGTTTCAGCCGCCGTGATGGCCAGCGAAATCGTTTCCATGTCTCGCATTTCACCAACGAGCAGGACATCCGGATCTTCACGCAGTGAAGCGCGCAGAGCGTTGGCAAAGCTCTTGGTATCGCCTCCAAGTTCACGCTGATTGATGAGCGAGAGTTTGTGCGTGTGCAGATATTCGATTGGGTCTTCAATCGTGATGATGTGAACCGACTTCGTCATGTTGATGTGGTTGATCATCGCCGCGAGAGAAGTCGATTTACCCGAGCCCGTTGGTCCGGTCACAAGGATGAGGCCACGTGGCTTTTCCGTTAGCTTGTCGAGCAACGGGGGCAGGTTTAGGTCTCGTGTCGTCGGAATCTTCTGCGGAATAAGACGAAAAGCGCCAGCGACCGAACCTCGGTCGCGGTACATATTCACACGGAAGCGGGCGCGCCTTGGGAGCTGATATGAAAAGTCTAGCTCCAAGGTTGTCTCAAATTTGTTGATGTTTTCATCTGAAATGATGTCGTACATCATTCGCTGAAGTTGAATGGGAGTGAACTTATCAAAGTTCAGTCGCTTCAAAGCGCCGTCTTCGCGGATCACCGGCTCCGAATTTGCACAGATGTGAAGGTCGGATGCATTTCGATCCACCACGATGTGGAGAAGTTCGTCGATATGAAGATCTTCGAGCGATCGCGGGGCACCTACTTTAGTTACCTCCTGTTCACCTGATTGCTCGATCGGCGGGGCACCCGGCACAGAGCCAGCACCAGGAATTGCACCAGCGCCAGGGATCGCGCCCGGAATCATTGGACCATTGTTTTGCATCTTTTTCCTATTGTATTAGAAACCAGCGGTGAAGACGACTCGCATCACTTCCTGAGGGTCGGTGGAGCCGTTCAAAACCTTGTGGAGGCCATCTTCGCGAAGCTCCTTCATTCCATTCGCCTTGGCCGCTTCTTTGATATCGTTCAGAGGTGCGCGCCGAACGACTAGCTCGGCGATTTCAGCATTCATGATCATAAGTTCATGAATTCCGCTGCGACCCCTATAACCTGTCATACGGTTGCTTTCGTCGGGAATTCCACGATAAAGCGTAACTTTCTCTTCAGGATCGGTAACTTGGAAGCCAAATCGCTTCAGATCCATTGCGGGAACCTCATAAGGCTCCTTGTGATCTTGGTCGATCTTTCGAGCAAGCCGCTGAGCCAAGATGCCAATAACCGTTGCGGAAATGAGATAGGGTTCGACACCCATGTCCACCATACGAAGGGTGGCGGATGGCGCATCGTTTGTGTGAAGCGTCGATAGAACAAGGTGGCCTGTAAGCGACGATTCGATCGCGATTTCCGCCGTTTCCAAGTCGCGCATTTCACCCACCATGATGATGTCTGGGTCTTGTCGGAGGAAGGCGCGAAGACCGGTGGCAAAGGTCAGACCTGCTTTTCGATTGACCTGCACCTGCGCAATACCATTGAGCTGATACTCGATCGGGTCCTCAACGGTGATGATGTTCACTCCAACCGTATTCAGCTTGTGAAGAACCGAATACTGAGTGGTGGTCTTTCCAGAACCGGTGGGTCCCGTGCAGAGGAACATACCATTCGGCTGACTGACCAGCTCTTCGATGAGCAGCTGATTCTCCTCGGTGAAGCCGAGTTTGTTCAAACCGATCATGACGCTTCCCTTATCGAGAATACGCATAACGATCTTCTCGCCAAACGGCGTCGGGATTGAACTCACGCGGAGGTCGTATTCTTTGCCCGCGTGTCGAACCTCGATACGGCCGTCCTGAGGAATTCGACGCTCGGCGATATTCATGTCGGCCATGATCTTCAGGCGCGAAATCAGCGGCGCCATCAGATTTCGCGGCACCGTCATCGCTTCGATCAGAACACCGTCAATACGATAGCGAATACGAACTGCCCTCTGCTGCGGTTCGACGTGAATGTCCGAGGCGCGGTCGGCGACGGCTTGCTGGATCAGTGCGCTCGCCAACTTGATAATCGGCGCCGCTTCCGCCATCTTATCGGCGTCCTTATCCTCTTCATTGAACTGGGAGTCTGCAACGCCCTGCTGCACACCGGCCGAAGCGATCGCGCTGCGAATATCCGCGCTAAAATTTTGGTTTACCGGCGCGGTTGGGCTTGCCGCCGCTGGCGCATTCTCCGCACCGGAGCCGCCGTAATACTTTTTGATTGCGTCTTCGATCGCTCCCGGAACCGCGATCACAGGGACCACTCGGCAACCTGATGCGAGCTGCACTGCATCGATCGCCTGCAGGTTGTTCGGGTTCGTCATCGCGACGTACAAGGTGTTGTCTTGCTTTTTGACGGGAATGACGTTGTGCGATTTCACAACCTGCTCGCGAACCACGTTGATCGCGCTGCTCTCGATCTGAATTCGGTCGAGATCGACAAAGGCGAATCCGCCCTCTTGGGCCTTCGCGGCTAAGACTTCCCGTTCTCCAACCATTCCTAATTGAACGAGAACCTTACCTATATCGGTCGCATTCGTTTGCTCTTTAACTTTGTTCGCTTCATCAAGCTGATCTTGCTTGAGAAAGCCCTTGTCCATCAAGAACTGCACCATCGATTTGCGCGGCAACGCCATAAATCTAATTCACCAACCCGGCTGAAACTTACGAGTGGGCCCCGCCCGCTCGTGATCACCTATTCTAGACCATATTGGTTTTGAATGCGAGCGCGGGATTACTCAAGAAAAGCGACGCGCCAGAAAATGGGAATCGTTCATCCAAGATCGAAAAGGGCGAATGCCCTTTTCGCTCCGGCTGTCAGCGGCTTGCCTGACGCAGCGCCGCAACCCGCTGCTCAATCGTCGGGTGGGTTCTAAAGAGGTTGCCAAAGCCGCCGCCGTTTGAGCCGAAGGGACTTGCAATGTACATGTGCGCCGTCGCGGGCCGCGCGGTTTGGCTCGGCAAGGCATCTGCTGTCCGATCGAGCGTATACAGGGCCTCGATCATCGGGCTCGGTGTTCCAACCAGATCCGCGGCGGCCTTGTCGGCGGCGTACTCGCGAGTTCGCGAGATTGCCAACTGAATCATCGTCGCCGTAATGGGAGCGAGCAGCAGGATCGCGAGGTGGACCAACGGATTGCCACGACGATTATCGCCGCCAACGGGGATGAAGTACACGAGATAGGCGAGCATGTTGATGAACGAGCTCATCGCGGCCGCCACCGTCATCGTCAGAGTGTCGCGGTTCTTAATGTGTCCCATCTCATGAGCCACAACTGCAATCACCTGATCCTGCGGCATCACCCGAAGAAGGCCCTGGTTCACACAGATCACCGCGACTTCGGGCTTCCATCCAGCCGCAAAAGCATTCGGTTGCTGATCCGGAGAAATGTAGAGCTTGGGGGTTGGAACTCCGGCTTTTCGAGCTAGCTCGGCGGTGGCAGCATGAAGCCACGGAAGTTCATTGGCAGGCAGTTCTTGAGCATGTGCGAACGACAGCGCCAACTTATGCCCCGTAAAGAGGCTGATTCCCTGAAACGCGAGAGCGATCAACAGACCGATGACAGCTCCATTGACTCCAAAGAAGGCTGCACCCACGCCCACGGCGATGGCACCAACAATAACCAGGAGAACGGCGGTTCTAAGTGTGTTCATGCTTGCTCATTTCAACGTGCAGCAGGTTGGTGACGTTCCTCGACTAGGACCTCGCGTATGCGCGCGGCGGCGAGCCTTCGGCTCGCAGGCGTCCGCGAGTAAGGGTGGAGGCGAAAAATGCTCATTTCATCATTGCTCGAACGAGCCATCTACATTGATTTCGAAGGTCTAAGAGACGAGGTTCCAGTGCTACTCGGGATCCGCGAACACGGGAAACATGTGCTTTCATCACTTGATTACCGGTTGGATGCAATGGTCTTCAGCACCAACGGCCGAATAGAGGATATGCACGGCTGCCTCGATTGTTTGGCAAAGAAGGTTTCAGAGGGCAACGTAATTGCTGGCTTCTCCGAACATGAAGCCCGAATCTTCGAGGAACAAGGTTATCCGCACCTGGCAAGAACCTACGTCAACCTCCGACCGCTCTTTTGTCGGGCGTTCGCCCACGGCAGTCGAGGACCCAATACCCTGAGAAGGTTGGAGCACATGGCCGGATACTGGAGGCACTTGGATACACCGGCGTTTGGTGTTGCACCGATACTTCGCCAAACCATGTATCACTGTAACGGACGTAGATTCTCTGACGTCGGCCCCGTGTACCAGCAAGATTGGGTCCAACTCGCTAATCACAATTTCCACGACTGTGCTTCTCTTGAATGGATGCTGGAGAAAACCAGACAGTTGGGTTATGCGGTTGTGCCACCGGCGTGCTTTCGGCAAGGGTGTTGTCATGTAAGGCTGTAAACTTCAGCCTTGCTACGAAAACAGATTGCGAACCAGATTTCCACCGTCGTCGCCGAGCTTCGGCAAGCGTCCAAATTGCCTGCCGACGCACCCGATCACGTTGAAATTTTGGACACCAAACAGCCAGAGCACGGGGATTACAGCTGTAATTACGCTATGGTAAATGCCAAGCGGCTTGGCATGAACCCTCGTGCTTTGGCCACGTTGATCGTTGAAAATCTTGCATCTGACGACCTGATCGAATCCGTGGAAATTGCCGGTCCCGGCTTCATCAATCTGCGATTGCGAAAGAAGGCAGTAGCATCGTCGATTTCTGATTTCTTGAACGCGGCGGATCCCTTTGCAGCCGTCCAGGTAGACAACCCCCAAGCCTACAACGTGGAATTTGTTTCGGTAAATCCGAACGGCCCCATCACCGTCGGATCCGGCCGTGGGGCGGCGTTTGGCGACAGCTTGGCGCGAATCTTCCAGGCCGTCGGTCACAAGGTGCACCGCGAATATTACATCAACGATGGCGTGAACTCGGAGCAAATGAGGGTCTTTGCCGATTCCGTCCGCTACTTCTACCGCAGGGCTTCTGGAATCGATGGAACATTCCCGGAAAAAGGCTACCGGGGAGATTACGTAGAGGATGTGGCCATGGCGATTCGCGAGCGCCACCCCGCGAAAGAAAATGAATCTCTCGATTGGTTTCAGGCCGAAGCACAGGCCATGATGCTGGAGCGCCAGAGGGGAGACCTCGCCCTGTTCGGAGTCGAATTCGACGAGTGGTTCTCCGAACAGTCGCTTCACGATTCTGGCGACGTGGAGGCAAGTGTCGCCGAACTTGTCGCAAAAGGCGCCGCCGACGATGCGCCTGTGCGGACCGTTCTGAAGCTGGCGAAAGGCGGCGTGATCACTGAAGTTGAGAAACAAACGCAGACCGAGGCCATGGAACTCGAAGACGAGCATGATGAGGCCGCAGCTTCAAGCGAAGCTGCCACTCAAACCACCTTATGGCTTCGTTCGACGAAATTCGGCGACGACATGGACCGAGTGCTCCGACGCCGCGACGGACGTCTCACCTACATCGCAAGCGATGTCAGCTACCACCGAGATAAGTTCAAGCGACCTCATCCCGAAGCCAACAAGCTTTTCACCATTCTCGGCCCCGATCATCACGGCTATATCGCGCGTTTACGTGCTGTCCTGGCGGCGCTGCTCGAACAACCACCGGCCCAGTCGGGCAACGACCTGCAGCCGTTAAACGAAATCGAGAGCCAAATCTATCGAACGCCCGCCGAACGGGAGGCATGCCAACGCGCACTTGAAGAAGCAAGGACAAAGTTGGAGGTAGTCATTTTCCAAATTGTTCGATTTGTACAAGATGGGAAGCCTGCGCCTATGCGGAAGCGAGACGGCAATATCTATGAACTGCGAGATCTCATCACTGAATTGGGTGAATCAGTAGCACCAACTACTACTAAATCGGAGCAGCAGCGAATCGGTGCTGACGTCGCCAGGTTCTTTTATTTGATGCGGAGCCACGAGACCCACATGGACTTCGATATCGATCTCGCAAAGAAAGGAAGCGACGATAACCCAGTCTTCTATGTGCAGTACGCCCACGCCAGGATCGCGGGCGTCATCCGAAAGGCAGAGGAAAGTGGATTCGAAGGCATCTCCCAATTCGATCCCTCCCATCTGAAGGATGAGCGGGAAATTGCACTCATCAAAAAGATCCACGATATGCCCGAAGAAGTCGCTAGTGCCGCTAAAGACTATGGTGTTCACCGGCTAGCGACCTATGCGATCGAGCTTGCACGCACCTACCATCATTTTTACGACGCCTGCCGTGTTGTTCAACCCGGCCAGCCTGACTTAACTAGGGCGCGGCTTGCCCTTTGTGAGGCGGCAAAGAGGACGTTGGCGGAAGCCTTAAACCTGTTGGGGATAAGTGCGCCAACAGAAATGAGACGTCAAGTTGAAGAACTTATCATATAATGTCTTGTGTCAGAGGATTGTAGGAGAAAAAACATGATCAAAGTCGCTTCCTTTCTTGCAATGTTGTCAGCAGCTGCACTGAGCGCCGCTCAAGTGGATATCAATGATTCCGTCACCAATTACGCCATCTTGAACGGCTCAAAAATGGTGGGGCAACATGAAACCTCAACTTCACATGTGGCTTATCGAGGTGCAAACGTCATCTACATTCAACAGAAGACGCAGATGTTCGACGAAGATGGATCAATCGGCTCCGAAACGATGTTGCAGACATGGATTACACCAGCAGGTCAACCAATTACCTCTGTGCAAACAATTCTCACGGGAGGAGTTCGCAATCGATCGACGGCTGAATTTGAGCCGAACAAGATCAAGCTTTCAGACTCTGACGGCAACTTTCGAGTTGTCGCGATGAATGACACCAAGTCTCTCTTCGGAACATCGATTCAGCCCCTCATTCAGCAGGGGGCACTCATCAAGGAGAAGCGCGAGTTTTACGGCCTTAATTTTAAGGATGGTAGTTTGGTGAAGGGTGCCATCACATACATCGGCGACACAACAATAATGCTACAAGGAAGTTCCGTGCATGTTCGTGAAATTGATTCGACCGTCTCTAACCAAACAACAAAAACCTTTATTGGTGACGATGGCAAACCTGTTCTGATTATGCTGGCTAATGGCTTGACTATGATGCCGAATTGATCGAACTATCCTGAGGAAGTTCAGGCGGCTCTAAGTAGTAATAGCAATAAGGGACTGTCATGATTTCGCTAGTTGTGATGACGTGCCAGGTTCGCACCTCTGGCATGCCCCAAATCGAGTACAAGATGCCGATTCTGGGTGGCCAGCGCGAAATAGCGGTTGGCCCAAAACCTTATGTGTTCACGCTTCTCGGCGGTTACTATGAGAGGGACTACGCGGCTACCACGATTCCCCCTGGACCCGATACCGCTGGAGGCTACGTGGACAGCATGGCCCCCGGGGGGATCGTCACGAAGTCGCTCGGTTCGCTTGATTGGTCGACGAAGGAAGATAAAGTCATCGATCAAAATTGCATCGTCATTACGAGCACCGGGCGCTGGAATCAATCGTTTGGCAAGAAACCCAATGAAGTGAAATGGACAAACGAGGCGAAACAGCAATATTGGCTCACCCCTGACGGCAAAATTATCCGCCAATATTTTCAGCTCACGACCCCGCAAGGCACCCAATCCGCGGATTTGACCTATGGAACCGACAGCATTCAACGTCGCTACACAAATCTGCAAGGGAAGACGTCCTTTGGCGAAATTTTCCCCATCTGCGGGATGGATGCTCTTCACGAGCAGTTCCGGCCCATGCTCGCCCACGGGAAAGTATTGCTTCGCGACAAAGAATTTTATCGCTGTGATCCCCTTACCGGTGGGCTCGAGAAATGCGAAGCCCACATCTCTGGCAAGTTCCAGGGCAAGTATCTAGGAGCTGGCTTTCGCGGAACCACCGTAGACATCGTCGGCCCCGCCAAGGATAAGCAAACCGCCTATGTCAGCGACGACGACGATTTGGTACAAGTCAAGATCGACCAAGATCGTTTCTTTGTGATCAATGTAGTTCCCAAGAGCCGCCTGGACGAGTTTCATCGCCCCATCCCGGCGATCCCTCCGCCGTCTGGCGGATAAACTAGTGATATCAACTCTACGCTCTTAATTCGCCTCCTGCTCGCGATGATCTTAGGTGGCGGAATCGGATATGCCTACCACCTTCTGATGAAAGCAGTGGGTTCAACATGAATCAATCGCAAAAGGCCGGCGGTGCCGGTTCTCTTGGGAGTGGCAATTGCCATTGCCGCAGTTTTTGCTAGCAGTTAGCGCTACTACTAACTATGGACCCTATCGCCGTCTACATTCACACTCCGTTCTGTCCAAGCAAGTGCGGTTATTGCGACTTCAATTCCTATGCGATGTCGGGCTCTATCATGGAGAGGACGACCGCCGCAATCTGTTCTGAGATTAGACAGTCTCCTTGGAAAGGCATTCCGTCCAAGACGATTTTCTTTGGAGGCGGAACCCCCACTTTCCTGCCCGAAGATCAACTCCTTGCCATTCTCGATGCGGTCGTTTCCATTCATCCCCCCGTTCCTGATTGTGAGATCACGTCAGAATCCAACCCTGGTACGGCCGACGCGGAAAAGTATAAGAATATGCGTCTAGCTGGTTTTAATCGACTCTCGCTCGGTGCGCAGAGCTTTCAGGATGCCGATCTGATCAGACTTGAACGTGTCCACCAGAGTTCGGAAATCTATCGGGCAGTCGATCTGGCGAAAAATGCAGGTTTTAACAATATAAACCTCGACTTAATGTTTGCACTTCCCAGTCAAAGTCTCATCGCGTGGAATCGGAATTTAACGACAGCACTGGAGATAAGACCTGATCATCTCAGCTTGTATTGTCTCACTATCGAGCCAAACACAACATTTTACAAACAACACCTGCGAGGTCAGCTAGCTTTGCCGGACGACGAGGTTCAGGTGGAAATGTATGAAGACTGCCTAAGCCGTCTCGAGAAGAGTGGATACAAACAGTACGAAATCTCAAATTTCGCCTTGCCGGGCAAGGAATGTCGACACAACCTCTGCTATTGGCACAACGAACCCTACGCGTCCTACGGGCCGGGCGCGGTCGGTTGTATGGAGGGCGTCCGCTATACGAATCTTAAGCATCCCGCCGGGTACTGCGATGCGGTCGAAAGTGGATCCAAACTCCAATTTGAACAGGAGCAATTAAGCGATGACACCAGGAAGGTCGAGCAGATCATGCTCGGTCTGCGGCTCAACGAAGGGATTGGTCTCGAACTCCTTGAGGGGCGATCGTTGGATCGACTGAAATCGCTCGGCTGGATCGAATCAGACTCAGACAGAGTGCGCCTCTCCAGGCTCGGCAGGCACTTCTGTTCGGAAGTGGCCCTCGAGCTGATCTGATTACTCATACTCTTCTTATGCAATTGAAGATGTGGAGTTACGATCTCGCCCGCGAGCAAGCACCGACTCGCGATCACCTGGTCGAGCTTTGCCGCCTCACATTGGACTCAGGTTACAACGCCCTGGGCCTTTATATGGAACACCGATTTGCCTACCCCAGCGCACCTTGGGCAGCGGGTCGCGGCTGTGTCACCCCCGACGATGTCCGCTATCTCCAAAGTGAGTTCCCAAGCTTGCAGTTGATCCCGTTCGTAAATCTTCTTGGCCATTTCGAGGGCATGCTCTACACCGAGTACGGCAAGCGATTTGCGGAAGAGCGTTTCCAAGGCATGCAAGCGTGTCCTTCCAACCCAGAGTTCGTCAAGCTGTGCCTCGCCTTAGTCGACGATGTGATCTCGATCTTTCAAAGCGACATCATCCACATAGGGGGCGACGAAACTGCGCAGCTTGCTCGGTGCGACCGCTGTAAAGGCGATTCCTCGGACCCGAATCGAAAGGCTCAACTTTACGGCGATCATTTTGGTCCCTTGGCAGAGCGCGTGACAGCGGCGGGAAGAGTTCCTGCCGTCTGGGGGGACATGTTTCTTGAGCATATAAGCGCGCTCGAATCATTGCCCAAGTCCACCATCATCTTCGACTGGCAATATTTCTCGTCGCCTATGGCCTCCAGTGCAAAGTTCATTCAAGCTGGCCATCCGGTTGTTTGCTGCCCGACAATTCAGACCTACAACTCGTCCTGGATGAATCTGCTGCAGAGCGAGTTGAACATACGTCAGGCTGTCGAGGCCGCCGAAGAACTGGGTGCGAGCGGAGTGTGCGTCACCACTTGGGAGTGCGCGCTGTTCGGAAACTACGAAACGCTCTTCCCTGCCCTCGAAAGCTCAGGCAAGATCCTTACCAGCGGAGAAGGATCTTCAGTATCGGAAGTCGAGGCTGATGATTCTCTGCTCCTCAAGGGGTATTTCGCCGGAGGGGACGAACTTGCACGGTGGGCGAAGCTGATGGGCGTTGACCTGCTCCAGCTGGGAGGGCCATTTTCCTACTCTCAGACTCGATCTTCTCTGAAGGCACGATTACTGCTCTACTCAAATCCCTTTTTGGCTTGGCTCTACCACGGCGAAGAGTTGAGCGGATCAATTGGTGATGCGGCTCTAGAGATCCTCGAGGAAGCGATTGCGATCGCTCCCAATTCAGCATATCGAGGGGTCTCCGAATTCGTTAAGCTTGCAATTGATTTCATTCGTTATGCAGAGCAGGCTCGCCAAGCGTATGCGAACGAATTGCCCGGAGTCGCGACTTCGACTCTCGCGCCTTGTCGGCAAATCTTCACTAATCTGGAAAAGATCGCCTACGCAACTCACAAACGAATCGGGGGATCGCTGGCTGATGTCGAGCGCTGTCGGCGCGCCAAACTACACATCGAAACGGTCATTAAGCGCATCAAAGAATACGGAGATGGATCGCTCGGCTACCTGCCCGCATTCGAGATCATCTCACACCCGAAATTCATGCCACACGATCAAGCCTGCTGGTGGTTGATCAACAAATGGGCGAACGAATAGCTAGCGGAGCACTTTTGCGAAGAGAGCGTCGAACACAAGGCCCGGATTGGCGTTGCCCACAATTCGTCGATGAGCGTCCGCCATCTCCAGAAGTGCGCCTGGGCGGTGATCGGGCAGCCCTCCGTAGACGCTTGCCAGCACCTCGAGAGCTTCCGCATCCGCCGTTCGCGCGTTGCAATCGAGCGCTTGTTGGAGGGCATCGGCAAGAGCTGCGAATCGGTCGGAAGCACTGAGCGCCTCATGAACGTGCATGCGGGGCAGAGACTGCGCGAATTCCGCAATCGCGCGGTACGCATGCTCGTGCTCCAAAATTTCTCTAATCCGCCCCGGAGTTCCCTGCGCCGCGTCAAGCACCCAGCGCTCTTGATCGGCGCTCTCCCCGATTTCGCATGCAATCGCCACACAGCGAGAAAGAATCGTGGGCGGGAGAGAGCCAACTGAAGTGGTGGTCAGAACGAACCTTCCGTAGTCTGGCGGTTCCTCTAGTGTTTTCAGCAAACCGTTCGCAGTTGAGGCATTCATGCGCTCCGCGTCTTGAATCCATACCACTTTCGATCGAGAGGCGAGCGGAGCCGTGCGAAGAAACTCAAATGCTGGCGGCTCGGGATCATCCGCCTCGGGAGGTCTCTGGCGGGTCAAAGCGGCGGATTTGATCATCCGGCTCCGCCCCCATGGACGGATTGCCAAGAAGTCGACGCTTCGTCCCCGCTCAAAGGTCAAACAGGCGGAACAGGATCCGCAGGCACCTTCAGGCCCAGGGTTCGTGCAGAGCCAACCCTTCGCAAGAACCTTGGCGAGTTCATCCGATCCGGCTCCTCTAGCACCATAGAGCAGCACCGAATGGATCGGCAAGCCTCTAGAGGTGAATTGCAACACCGCCTTCTTCGCCCGGTCGAGTCCCGGCAGAGCCTGCAGTTCAGAAGCGGTGGAATTGCTCAACGTCGAGAAGGAAGAGTACCGCCCCGCCGACCGGCACCTTCACCGGAGCGGGAATAAACGTCGCTGGCTGGGATGCCTCAAATGGCATGACGTTCATAACCTGATCGCGAGTTTGACAATGCTGGGCGAAGATTTGCTTCAGCATTTGAATCTCCTCGTCCTCGATCCCGAGCAAAAAAGTCGTGTTCCCTTCGCGCAAGAAGCCGCCGGTCGAGCCAATGATCGTAAATTTGAACCCAGCCCGAACAAGTTCTTCGGTGACTTTGCCCTTATCGCGGTTATGGACGATGCTTATTGCTAGTTTCACTGGTGGCTGATTATAATACGCCTGATCAAGCTTTGCTCTCGCAGGCGAAGTACAGAGCGGCACTCTCGCGCATCCGGTCGAGCGTCTCCATATTTCCGAGGGTGTCGGCAATCGTCATGAAGGGACACTGTCGATCTTCCCAAAACTCCGCCACTGCATCAGCTTCGTGGGCGTACAGTTGCTCCCTGGTTGTGCCAAGGCTCCACTCCTGCATCGCTTGACCTTCTTGGATCAAACGCATCGCTCCTTCGCATCGCCACGGATCGTCAATCTCGAGCATGCCTTCCGATCCATAAATTCGAACCTTGTTCTCAAGTTGTTGGTGCACTGCGGTTCCGAAGTGAGCGGTCACGCCAGAAGGAAACAGCATCGAACCAGCGCCGACTTCGTCGTAGCCACGTGCTCCGATTCTCGCCAAATATGCGACTGATCTGGGCTCTTCGCGAGCAATGAGCCGGCACATCGATACGCAGTAGGTGCCGACGTCCATCAGTGCTCCTCCTCCCACGGAGCCGTCAAGTCTGAAATTATCCCAATCGCGCTTTGAGCTGTAGCCGAACTCCGCCGCGATCGATGATATGGCACCGAGTTTGCCTTGAGACACAAGTTCAACGATCTTGTGGGTCTGCGGGTGGCACCGATACATAAATGCTTCCATAAAGAAAACACCGGCCTTTTCAACAGCAGCAAGCGCCCGCCGGGCCCCAATGGCGTTGAGCGTGAAAGGCTTTTCACAGAGTATGCCTTTCCCCGCTTCCGCCGCCTTGATGGTCCACTCCTCGTGCATGTGGTGTGGCGTGGCGATGTAAATTGCGTCAATTTCCGGATCGGCGAGGAGAGCGTCATAGGAGCCATAAGGTCGTCCCCCGTGTTCTCCTGCAAATCGCGTTGCAGCGTCCAGCGTACGCGAACCGACTCCGAAAAGCTCTCCGGTGCGTGAGTTCTCGATGCCGCGAGCGAACGCGTGGGCGATACTACCGGTCGCTAAAATTCCCCAACGCAGCCGATCCGCCATTGCGTGAGCTTACTGCCCAGATCGAGGGAACTGCACGGTTCCGCAAGCGAGGGGGGTGCGTCGCAGGTCGGGCAGACCAAGGAATTTCTTCACACGCGGGCTAAGAGCGACTATTTTAGTTTTCTAAAATGGTGCTTGCCAACCCGGAGGACCTTGCCTTGGAGTGCATGCAAGGCAATTCTGTTCTCCGACACCTTTTCGCCGTCAAGCCCGATGGCACCAGCTTTGAGGAGATCCTTCACGGCTCCATTGCTCTTCGCTAAACCGAGGCCGACGATAAGGGCGGGAATCATGACCTGATCTCCGTCGATTGCGGCATCTGGAATCTGCACCTCTTCCGCTTCAACCGGCTGCTGCCGGTTGCTGAACGTCTGGACAAAGTAACGCTCCGCATCTTCAGCGGCACCGTCGCCGTGATAGAGCGCTACGATCTCTTTTGCCAGGCGGACTTTGGCGTCTCTCGGGTTCTTCCCTTCTCCCAGCATGGCTCTTGCTTCCTCCATCGGAACATCAGTGCAAAGCTCAAACCAGTTAAGGATGAGCTCATCAGGGATCGACATCGTTTTGCCAAACATGTCGTTCGGCGAATCCACCACCGAAACGTAGTTGCCGAGGGACTGGCTCATCTTCTCGACGCCGTCGGTACCCAGAAGCAGCGGTGAAAGCACGACTACCTGCGGCGCTTGGCCACTGGCTTCCTGCAATTGGCGTCCCATCAAATTATTGAATTTCTGGTCGTTGCCGCCAAGCTCCACATCGGCTTCGAGAGCCACCGAATCAGTGCCTTGAAGCAGGGGATACATCAATTCATGCATGGCGATGGGTTGATGCGCCTCCCAGCGCTTCGTAAAGTCATCGCGCTCCATGATGCGAGCAACCGTGATCTTTCCGCAAAGCCTCAGCACATCGGCGAAGTCCATCTTCCCCAGCCATTCGCTGTTAGGGCGAATCTCCGTCGTCTCCATGTCGAGAATTTTCCCAAACTGGAGCTTGACGGCCTCAACATTGAGCGCAACTTCATCCGCACTGAGCTGCTTTCTGGTCTTGCTCTTTCCGCTAGGATCGCCAATCATCGCGGTAAAGTCGCCGATCACAAGCACCGCCTGATGACCCAAACGCTGAAAATCGCGCAGCTTCCGCAAAACTACGGCCCAGCCGAGCGTGACATCGCGTGCAGTCGGATCGACTCCGAGTTTAATTCGCAGCTTCTTCCCCGAGGCGAGCTTTTCGCGTAGGTCTGCCTCGCTGATAATCTCTGTGGTTCCCCGCTTCAGGATAGCGATCTGCTCATCGATGGTCATGCAGATTTACGATACCAGTGAAGCTGAGTTCGATGCGTTAAGCTCCTCAGGAGAACTGAAACTCTGGTGACGCGAAGATCAAACGGCAGACCGCAGAGGCCGTGGTTGAAGCATTCTGCGGCGTCAAACGCCCATTCATAGCTTTCCCAGCCGCCTCGGCCAACTGGTTGATCTTGGCGGGTGATAACGGGGCATCGAATATGGAGACCAGCTTGTTGGCGATTCCTTTCGGGCTTGGATCTTGGTCAAACAATTGAGCCACGCCATAGCGCGCGCCGAAGCGCCCCGCTTGGCGGCCAAGCACTTTGTCGGCCCAACTTATCCGCTCGACCATCGTCGCCGTGGACACCCACGCGGAACCGCCGTCCCATCCCGCCACGTCAGGTGGGTACAGCAACTGCATGCCCATCTGCTTCATAGCTTGGTAGGCGCCCGCAGCCGGCCCCAGTCGCCCTGGAGCCTGCTCATCGACGCCATTTCCGATCATTTCTTTCAACACCTGGCCAACTCCGAGCTGACGCAGCGTGACCACCACAAAATCCACCGGATTCTTAAAGATGGCCCGCTCGGCTTTGTCACTGTAAAACTCCGGCGAGTTCATAATCGCCCGGAGCAGCACCTTCGTGTCCAGATTCGACCGTCGATACGTGTCAGCCAGTCTTCCAATAAGATCTTTATCTGGATCAGGATAAACGAACCAGTTCCAGATCTTCCAAGTGAGATATTCGGCAGTTCGCGGAATTTCGCAGAGATGCGCCAAAACATCCTCTCCAGTTAAGTTGCCCGTCTTGCCCAGAAATGTCTTTTCACCATCGTCGTGCTGAAAACGACGAAAGAAGAACTCAGCTTGTGCTCGCTTCTGGCCCCCTTCGGTTCGAGTCTTTCTTCGAATCGACCAGCCCGTGAAAGCTCGCGCACCTTCCTTGACGTCCTGCTCCTGATAATTGCCGATCCCGAGGGTAAAAAGCTCCATGACTTCACGGGCGAAGTTCTCATTCGGCTTGCCTTTCACATTGTATTGGTTGTCAAGCCAAAAGAGCATCGCGGGATCTTGGCTGACCTCCAGCAACATCTTGTCGAATCGACCGGTGGCATTCTGTCGCAGAATCTCGTTCTGGAGATACATCATGGGCCCCGCCGTCACCTTTGTGGCGCTAGTCGCGAAATGATCGTGCCAGAACAGGGTCATCTTTTCCTGTAGTGGCCTCGTCGTGACCAACATTCTTGCCGTCCACCAAAGAGCCACTGCCTGCGGATTTAGATTTTGATTCTTCGCATTGCGGAACGAATCGACGTCCAGCTTGAATTCCTCGTCCGTTGACTCGTAATCGAGGAGCAATTCCGTGGCACCTTTTAGGCCATCTTTGAGATAGTAATCCAGCTCGGATTCACTGGCACCAAGCCCGAACCGCCGCAGGAGGTGCGCACACTTTTCTCTTTCCGTCTGCAAAGCCATCGCATGGCAAGACGGATGAACAACCCAAAAGTTCAGACAGCGAACGAAGTCATCTTTGCGATGCGCAAAAAAGCCTCTTCTCGCTAAAGCACGAAGAGGCTTTTCTCGCGGTTACTTGCCGGTGGCTTCGGCCGTAATCTCTACCTTGATCTGGGATGCCTCATAGCCGGCAGCCGTGATCTGCTGCTCAAGCGCGGAGAGAATTGACGAAGGCAGCTGCAGTTCGGTGACGTTTCCGCTGCCCTTCTCCACCATCACTTGCGACACTTTGCTCGCGCAATCGCCAAGGCGACAGGGAAAATACCCGTCGACGATGCCGATGTGGTGGATCAGAC
This sequence comes from Armatimonadota bacterium, assembly GCA_023392285.1. Lineage (GTDB taxonomy): Bacteria > Armatimonadota > Fimbriimonadia > Fimbriimonadales > Fimbriimonadaceae > JAEVZK01. The sequence goes on from JAEVZK010000060.1 coordinate 19,671, forward strand.
CCACCTCTTGCAAAGTGGACAGGATCCGATAGACCGATACGACATCGATTTTGCCACCTGAATTGATGATCTTTTCGTGAATCGCGTAAGCACTCAATGCCACCTGTGTATCCGCTAGCGCGCGGATAACTTGCACCCGCGGCATGGTGATGCGATACCCCGCGGCGCGAAGCTCCGACAATGCGGCTTCTTCGTAGACTTTGGGAGCTTGCGAGCCCGAATGATTCTTTTTAAGATTCTCAGACTTTGGATTCTTTCCTTTCATGATCTAATTCTGTTTGACGTTTTTGCTGAAGCAAACCTCGCAGATTGCGGCAATATTAGCTGTTTTTGCCTTTCTATAAACAGATTTGCACAATTGCAGTTATATAGGGTGAAAAAAATAAAATTTAGGTTCACCCGAATCTGTTGTTGTGATATGATCGTCTCTGGAAATGCCAACTCGGGCCAACCTGAGGCGGCGGAGGGTAACAAATGCAGTTTTATAACTTGAAAACTCGTTCGCATGTAGACGTGCCGGAAGGCGACGTTCGAAAGATGAAGATGACTCGCAAGACCAAGTCCGGCGAGCAGACGCGATACGCGCTCACGGCTAATCACGAGGGCACCAAGCTCTTCAAGTTCATCAACGAAGCCACCTACAAGTCATCCAGCGCCAAAGAAGCCTAAGAAGCTTCCGCTGATCGACACGGAGCCATAGCTCACGAGCTTATGGCTCTTTTTATTTGCCAATCAGCCGGTCTGCGTAGTCCGCTCATACAAGAAGAGCCGCAGACGAGGTCTGCGGCTCCTGACTCCCCTTGACGAGAGAATTAGCGGAAGACGATCGTTCTCTCGATATTCGAGGCGGAGTTCGCTCCGAACCGCGAGTAGCGAATCTGCTTGGAATCTCCCCAATGCACCTTCGACATCATCGCCTTCAGGTCGTCTACCGAAGTGACCGCCTCACCATCCAACGCAGTGATCAGATCGCCAGGCTGCATCCCCGCTGAGTCTGCAATGGATCCCTGTTCAACGGTGGTCACGACGACCCCCGTAGATTGGCTCGGAAGGTGGAACTGCTGCCGTGCGTTGCTGTCAACGTTCTGGATTCCCACTCCCAGCTTCGGATTGCCAAGCCTCTGAGATTGATCGGGTTGGTTGCTGCCGCCTTGGTCCTGGAACTCTTTCATAAAGTCCTTGAGGTTGGGCATATTGCCGTCTCCTTGATCGAACGGAGAACCTTGGAAGCTCTGCGGCTGCTTGACCGCAACCTGCTTAGGTGGCTCGCTCAACTTGACCGACATCGTTTTATGCTGTCCGTTGCGAACGACCTCGACATCCACGCTCGTTCCGGGTGCGTACTTCATCATTGCGTTGCGCAGATCGAGCTGATTCTTGATGTCCACCGTCCCAATCTTGACCACGACGTCACCCTTCTGGATGCCTGCCGCCGCAGCAGGGCCATCGCTTGGAACGTTCGTCAGCAACGCTCCGCCATCGAGCTTCATCTCCGACTTTTGAAAGTCCTTGAGATTCTCCGGAAGGACACCCATGTACGAACGGGTGATCTTGCCCTTGCTGATGAGCGTCTCCGCCAGCATACGCGCCTGATTAGAAGAAATTGCAAAGCCGATGCCCGCGCTCGTGCCATTCGGCGAAAGGATAGAGCTGTTGATGCCGATGACCTGCCCTTGACGATCAATCAGTGGGCCACCCGAGTTGCCCATGTTGATCGCCGCATCCGTCTGGATCGAATCTGGATAAAGGCGATCGACGCCGGTCGTCGGATCGGGAATGGCGTTCATGCGGCTGATCGCACTCACATGACCAAAGGTCACCGAGTTCTCAAGGCCAAATGGCGCCCCGATCGCCATGGCGATCTGCCCCACCTTCACCTGGCTGCTATCCGCGAACGGCAAGGTCGGGAGCTTGTCTGCTTCGATCTTCACCACCGCAATGTCACTCTCTTCGGCGCGGATCACCTTCCCCGGGAATTCGCGGCCATCATGAAGGACGACGGTGACCTTGTCAAATCCGCCCACCACGTGATCGTTCGTGATGATGTATCCGTCCGGGCGGAAAATCACCCCAGAGCCTTCTCCGCCCCGAGGCACCGCCATCATGCCATTGGCACTGCGCGAGACATTACTCTCCGACTTGATGAGCACCACCGCAGGAGCGGCGTATTCGGCTAAATTCGTATACTCCTCGTCGATCGACTTGAGAGCGGCGGAGCTCTCGGAGTTGGTCAGAACGACCGGGCGTGCGTGCGTCGGCTGCTGCGCGTAAGCGACCGCGCCGCCCCTGCCGGTGACCCCGTAGTACATCGACCCTGCGCCGATTGCGACTCCGGCTGCGAGGGTCCACACAGCGGGTCCGCGTAAAATGTTGGTTCTCTTCATTTCCATTCCTAAAATTTAGAACGCTCGAACGCCAGAGAAGTGACAGCGTCGTCAGCGGGTTCAGAGCGAAGTGGGCTCAACTTCAATGTACATCACATTGATGTTTAAGTCTCTATCCAGTGGCAACGCCAAGAGACTTTCTTGAAGTTCCGAGACCCAGGACATAAAGCATTCCGCAGAAAGATCGGTCGCCTTCGATAATTTGTTCACGAAGGCCTCGATCAGTTGCTTCTTCACGCTGTCGGGGACATCACCGGAAATCAGCAGGCGGATCGCTCCGGCATCTCGGACGAGGGTGCCCCCCGGTGCGGGAAGACGCTTGACTCCCTTCGTGGGCCACTGATAAACCGTGGCTTTCGCCAGGCCATCGGTCAGTCGCACTGCGAGCGACGGCAGACTGGAGGCGCTGTCCGCTTCCATTTCTTGGATCGCAAACCCAAGTGGGAGCTTCTGTGGCAGGACTGGAGTGAACGGCAGGTCCGGAACCTTCTCGCCGCGCTCGACAATCTCCCGCTCGTCATACGTGCGCGTCTGCGTCCACTTACTGTCGATCTTGAAACAGTCTCCATCGATTTGACTGGGATACTCGACCATCTTGGTTTCAAAATGCAGCATCGGAGCTTTCCCGGGGCGACAGGTCTCAAGTCTCAGCACAAAGCCGGTTTTTTCGTCGATCGCATAGCAGCGAGTCTCCAATCCCTTATTTTTTGGAGTTGCTTCCACTACGACCGCAGGTCGGCCGGCGATCGTCTCTCTTCGGGCGATGTTGACGCTGTAGTTGCGGTCCACCAGGTTCATTTGGAAGGCGATATCTCTCGGATCCTGCTTGAGAGAAGGTTGAACGATCAGGAGACGATCATCCGGCGAGTAGGAGCGAACGTAATGGAGATCGTCCACGCTTTCCAGTCCTTGGCGGCTGATCGGCGCGAGCACCAACTGATGAATTTTCCCATCGCGGCTCATCTCCACCTTGACCTGCTGCATCACGGAGGAATTGTAATCGGCACGTTGACAGATAATCGCGCGAATATTGACGACCGGCTTCTTTGCCATGCCTCTGGCGAGAAGACTGCGCGCCTTTTCCGAATTCACTTGAGCGGAAGCCAGCGCGGCGGCGAGCGCCATCGAGAGTAGGAAGATCCTCTTCATTTACCTTCCCGACTCGAAGCTAACCGGCATGATGGGAGAACCATTTAGCGGATCATTAGAAGCCGCAAGAGCGCGATCACGCTGAATGAATTGGTATGCCTGGGAATCCGTAGGCTCACTTGCCGCGGGAGTTCGGTGAGAAAACATCTGGAGGACCGTGAACGTCACCAGCATCGACGCCGCAGCCAAGCCGGCAAGGGCGAGCCAAGAGAATTGGCGCGTGGGAGCCGTGCTCGCACCGAGCACGTTCCGAACCAGCCGATCCTCAAAATCGGCCGACGGCTCCGGGACCGGGGCGCAGTTCACCAACTTCTTGATGGCTTCAACCGCGCGAGCTTCCTCAGAACACAGAGTGCAATCAGAAAGATGTGATCGGATCTCGAGCATCTCGGCACCCGAGAGTTCCTCGTCTACGTAGGCGGATAAATTTGCTTGTACGTTGTTACAGGTCATCGCAATAGCTCCGATAGAGATGAGGGTTGTGCTTCAAAAGATGCTTCCGAAGCTGCTTTCGGCCGCGATGAATTCGCGATCGAACCGTACCCACAGAAGTTTTCATGATCTCCGCAATCTCTTCGTACGCCATGCCTTCTACGTCGGCAAGCAGGACAGCCGTTCTAAACTCCGCCGTCATCGAACCGAGTGCGTTTTGCACGGGTTCATCCACACTTTGCAGCAAGAGTTCACGATCTGGAGCCGCATCTCGATCTGGCAGTTCCCAAGTGGAATTGCCGTCCGCTCCGGACTGCTCCAGGCTCATCAGCTTAAGTTTTCCTTTCCGCCGCACCGAGTCGATATGGGCGTTTGTCATAATGCGATATAGCCAACTGCTGAACGGCAACGCTTGGTCATATTTGCCAAAAAACCGAAAGGCTCGGATGTACGTCTCTTGAACGAGATCCTCCGCCTCCGATGAGTTGCCGGTCAGGCGATAAGCGAAACCGTAGGCCTGCTTCTGCGTCTTCCTAATAAGCGCCTCGAAGAGAGCCTTGTCCGCTATCACCTTGGTGTTGTCTCGACTCGCGACCGCAAAGATCATAAATTTGAATCCTATCTGGAATCAGGAGGCTCTACTGTTTTTCCGCTCAGCCGAGTTCCCGCTTGACCCAATTAGCTCCAGCTTAGCGGCAAAACGGAGCTACGGGGGCTTTTCGACCCAACGAGACGGTCAGGATTTCGTCGGAACTCGGTGACGGAAACTGTGGCAGATTGCCACGGCCAAGGCATCGGCGACATCGTCAGGCTTCGGTGTCGCACTAAGGTTTAGGAGCCGGGTCACCATAAACTGCACCTGCTTTTTGTCCGCTGAACCAGTTCCCACCACCGACAACTTGACTTCTGGCGGCGTGTACTCCGCCCACGGCAGGTGATGCTTGGCGCCAGCCAGGAGGACGACTCCGAGCGCCTTCGCCACATCGAGCGCGGTGGTCTTGTTGGCGGCAAAGAGTTGCCGCTCAGTAGCAAGCGCGTCCGGCTGAAAGGTAGAGATGAGTTCCGAGACCCGCTCGTGAATAAGGGCGAGCCGATCCGGAATCAGAATCCTTGGGGTTTGGATCAGCTCTTGGTGCAGGAGGTGAAGACGAGAGCCCTCCGTCCGCACCAGTCCGACTCCCACCCGTTCCAAGCCCGGATCGATCCCAAGTATCCTCATCGGTGATTCAGGATCGGCATGTTCTCAGCCGCCCAACTTGATTGAAAGTTCAATTTCATCCCGAACGGGAATGCCATGTTTGCCCTTGAGAGGAACGTCGGGATTCTTGCGCCGAGCCTCGTCGATGGATCCCCGCTTAACGGCGCTAAGGCGGAATCCAGAGAGTTGATAGAGGATCATCCCTTCGAGATTGTCGTTGGTTAACGCCACCGTCAGGACTTTGCTCTCCTCATCCTTCGCGGTTTGAACAGCTCGCTCGATCAACGCCCGAGCCGCCCCTTCGCCTCCTCCTGCGTCTTCGAGCGCGACGATCTGCATGTCGCTCCAGCCGAGGGTGTAACAAAGCAGCGCCTTGGGTTCTTTCTCATCCAGCGCAACCAGCTTTTCGGCTTCCAACAGGTTCACCGCCGTTCCCCTTCCGTAAGAGATGCCGTCTCGATATCGGCTCAGGATAAGCTCTCGTGCCCAGGAATCATGCTCCTTCCCGATTTTTCTAACTTCGATCGCCATCTGCTTATTCTAGCGAACCTACACGCGCTTGAACTTCCTCATCAACTCATCGGTGCTTAGAGTAATCGTGATCGGCCGGCCATGCGGGCACATGTATGGATTTTCCGTGGTCGCCAGATCGACAATCAGCTTTTCCATTTCCGCATGACTTAGCGGATCGCCGGCCTTCACCGCCATATGGCAGGCGCTAGTGATCCAAATCTGCTCGCGAGTCGGCACGAGCTTTCGGGAAATTGAGCTCTCCACCAGCTCGTCGACCAGATCACGAAGAATTCGCAGCGGATCTTTGTTGCGAATGGCTGCTGGCACAGCACGAACGACGTAGCTTTCCCCGCCGAACGGCTCAAGATCAAACCCCACGCAAATGACTTCGTCGATCTTTTCTCGCAAAAGCACCGCCGCTCGCTTGTCGAGATGCAGCGTCTGCGGCACCAAGAGAGCCTGCTTTTCGATCGCGCTGGAGCCTTTCAGGCCACACAAATATTCGTACAAGATGCGTTCGTGCGCCACATGCTGATCCACGATGACAATCCCTCGCCCGGTTTCTGCCACGATGAAGGTGTTCATCACTTGGCCAATTACCCGCAGCCCCTCCAGCAGTTCCCCAAAAGGATATCGTTCCCCTGATGACGGGGCGGTGATGCCGCTTGCGGGTAGAGGAGCTTGAATCAGCGTCGACGGAGCTAGAAGAGAATCCAAAGCCATGCCGACGGCGGCAAAGCCAGGCTGAAACGAGCCGGCACCCTGGGGAATGAATGGCTGGCTCCCCCCAAACTGAGTGGCCTCTCGGATCGCCTCATTTGCCGCTGCAACTCCCGCCGCGCTCGGCATCATGCCGTGCTCCATGAGCGCCGATCGAATGGACACCCGTAAACCTTCGAAAGCCTGCCCTTCCTGCTGAAATTTGACCTCGCTCTTCGTCGGAGACACATTGACGTCGATACGGGCCGAATCAACGATGATATCGAGTGCGACCAGGGGAAAACGACGTTCAGGGGTGAGATCTCGGTAAGCCTGGTCGAGGGCCGCCGTTAGCGTGCGTGTCCTTGCTGGGCGACCGTTGACATAGAGATATTGATAGGCTCGAGTGGGCCTTGTCACGTGCGGGGGAGACACATATCCCCGCAGCCGCAGCCCCGCCACCTCCATGTCCACGTGGGCCAGTGAGCGGGCCATTTCCCTTCCCCACACACTTGCGATCGCGTGAATCATCTCGCCCGAGCCGTCGGTGGAAATCGCCTCCTGGCCGTTGTGAGTCATTCGAATCTGAATTTGAGGATAGGCAATGGCAAGTTTGGACACCACTTCCAGGCAAGCGCCCAGCTCAGTGGAATCGCTCTTCAGGAACTTGAGGCGTGCAGGGGTGTTGTAAAACAGATCTTCAACTAGCACCTCGGTGCCCTTCGGACCACCCATGTTCTGCAGTTCACCAATGGATGAGCCGTCCACCCGAAGCACATGGCGTTTGCCATCTTCCGATGCAGTCGAAAGCGTAAAATGCGAAACCGACGCGATCGAGGGCAGCGCTTCGCCGCGAAAGCCGAGAGTACGGACGCCGAGCAGATCGTCCGCGCTCGAAATCTTTGAGGTCGCGTGTCGTTGAAGGGCATGCTGGGCATCCTCAGGGCTCATTCCGCATCCATCATCGCTGACGCGAATGAGAGTTTTCCCGCTATCGACGAGATCGATGACGACTCGGGAAGCACCCGCGTCGATTGCGTTTTCAAGGAGTTCCTTGACCACCGAGGCGGGCCTTTCCACCACCTCGCCGGCCGCGATCTGATTTACTGTGTGCGGGTCCAACATCCGCACCCTTCCCGTCAACAACATAGAACTTGATAGCTGAAAAACATGGCTGGCAAGATGATGAGGATCTAGTCACAAGCACAGCCAAACAATTGTGAACTTCCAATCTATGGACGCTGGTGATTTTGCCGAAGCTTCAATACCTTTTACCAGACCTCAACGATCCAGTCTGCGCTAGCCCTTCCAAAACGGCAAACAGCCGCCACAGATGTTGAACTACTCGCTTGCTTCTTCGGCGGCATCGCCATGCTTGACGATGTCACCCGACTTAAAGAGAATTCCCTGAAGCGTTTCTCGCCACTTTGGCTTCTTGCGAAGTAAGAACTCGAGATCCATCCCGAAGTGCTTGAACTCTTCGTGTTGCGCGTTCTCCATGATCGCACGAGCTTCCGGATCTTTTTCGACCGCCATGCGTTGCTCGTACCAGTTGATCGCTTCCGCTTCTTCTCCAAGCGACACGATCATCCGCACAAACGTGCGCGTTTCCTGCGACAGTTCCTCCGCCGGTTCATGATATTGATCAAATCCCATAAGGAGAGTTTGACCTATCGCGACTTGCTCAAGACGACCTGAATCGCTTTCATGAGCTGATTGTCCAACTTTGGATTGGCAATATCCGAGTCGCTGTCCTTCATCGCTTCGCGCATTTCCTCCGGTGTCAAATCCTTCGCCTCGACCGGCACGTCCGGTTCCAATCCGCCCTTGATGTAGGTGCCGTATTCATCCACTTGACGACTGATGTCACCCGTAATCGGCAGGAAGTATTTGGCGATGGTAATTTTGGCGCTTGAGCCGTCACGAATCTGATAAACCTCTTGAACCGAAGCCTTTCCGTAGCTGTGCTCGCCCACCAACGTCGCGAGCTTGTAATCCTTCAAGTTGCCTGAAAATATCTCCGCTGCGCTCGCAGACTCACTATTGATCAGCACCGCGACCGGATAGCGGAAGGCATGCTCCTGACCTTGCGGCGTGTATTCGCGATTCTCATCGCCGTCCCGCATTTTCATCCGAATCACGGTCTTGTTTCCTTTCCAGCGAGCCAGCAGGTCCACCGCCGTTTCGACGTAGCCGCCGGGGTTACCCCGTACATCGATGACCAGCCCTTTGAGAGGATTTCGCTCCACCTTCTCAAGTTCCTTGTCAAATTGTTCGACCGTTGGCGCGGCAAAGTTCGCAATCGCGATGTAGCCCACCTGGTACTCAGGGAAATAGGTGCTCTCCACCGTAGGCGTCGTCACGTGCGCTCGCTTCACCGTGAGGATCACGGAATTTCCCTTGTTGGCCTTCAAGACGCCAAGGCGAACGAGGGTTCCCTCCTCGCCCTGAATCTTTTCGACGATTTGCTCGATATCTTGCCCCGCAACTTTGTCCCCATTGACCGAGACGATCATGTCGCCTTTGCGCAGCCCGGCGGCAAAGCCCGGACCATCTTCGAACACGGTTACTGCCTTTGCGCCGAGCGGATCTGGGCTGAGGCGGGCGCCAATCCCCACATAGTTAGCCTTGACATCCGTGTTGAAACGCTTCGCCACCTTGGGAACCAAGAACATCGTGTGCGGGTCCCCAAGAGCCGCCATCATGCCGCTGATTCCGGCATACTTCAGCTCAAGAGGCTTCACCGGCCGGTAATAGTAAGTCCCGATGCGGTTGAATGCCTGCTTGAACTCCTGGACAGGAGTCTGCTGCAACGTCGTTTGCATGCCTAATGCCTGCTGAATGGGCGCAAGCGACGGCAGATGCCCCCCTTGCAGGTCACGCCATGAAAACCCAAAGCAGAACAGTACGGCGGTCGCTAGCGCGAATAGGAGAAATTTTTTCACTTTACAGCCTCCTTCGCGGCAACCTTCCCTGCAGCGCCACTGGGCGTGTATTCGCCAGTCACTAACGTGTAGCCCGCTCCACTGTCCAGCTTGAACCACCGGATGAGGTAGGGCTGATCAGCCATTCCGTCGCCAACCACCTGTGCCCCTTGAGAGGCAAGCACCGCCGTCATGACTTCCGGCATGCCCCGCGTGTATTTGTCGACTATGATTCGCACCTTCGGTGGATGGCTGTTGCCATCCTTGATCGTGAGCGGTAAAGGAGATTCCTTTTTCTGGGTCGCGAATTCGCCGTAAGTTCCCGACTTCACCAGCAGCGAGAGACATTTGATCATCGTCCCGTCGTCATCGGATGCGACGCCTCGCAAGTCCAGGGTGACTTCCCGCTGATTTTCTAGCAGCTTCGCGAGATCGTCTGCCGCTCCCGTGTAGAGCGGCAGGCGGATCATGCCATCAACCATCCGCACCCCAAGGGCCTTCCATTCACCCTTGTCAAGAGTCGTCTCGATCCGGTCAGTGCCTCGTGCCCAGCGGATCTTAACTCTCCCCGTCGTGCCCATCATCAGCAGATCACGACCCTTCAGCGGGAGAAGGCTCTTATCCGATTCGTCTCGCAATTTGTCACGCAGCTTCATATAGGCTGAGGACTTCTCCGGGCTTGCCTTCCCACCCAATACTTCGTTCTGGAGCTTCAGGAATTCCTCCAGCGCTTCGCTGTTCGGAATCCAATGGTCGTCGACGAATTCGACCCAATCACCAGGCTTCACTCCGGCTTTATCCGCGCTGCTACCAGGAATCACGGAGGCGACGACCAACTTCGGAAGCTTGATCTGTCCGGAAAGGGCCTCATCTTGATCGCCGGAAGTCTGCACCTTTGCTCCCCCGCCCCCATTGTCGAGCACCATAAGAGCCCCAATGCCCTCAAAATGCCCTTCCCGCGCCTGACTGT
>JAEVZK010000049.1 GCA_023392285.1 Armatimonadota bacterium
GATCATCTACAACGGCTAAACCCGCTTAATCGTACCGAATCTCGTTTTCTAGATCGAATTCAGAGTTGACCTTCCCCGCAAGAATGCAACGTTTGATGGTCCCATTGACCCTTACCTCTGCGCCAGGCATGATGACCGACTCGCTGATCGAGTGGCAGGCAACAAATGCACCATCGCCTACAACCACAGAAGCGCCAATCTCCCCCTCGACGTCCCCCTCCAACTGATTGGCTCCGGAAAGAAGGAAGTCGCTCGTCTCAAGGAAGGAATCGAGGGTTCCGGTATCAAACCACACCCCCTCGTAAATCCCCGCCAACACGAGTTCGCCCCGATCGATCAGCATTTGGATCGCATCAGTAATCTCAAATTCCCCTCTGGCACTTGGCTTCAGGTCGGGCAGCACCGACCATATTTGCGACCCGAAGAAATACAATCCCGCCATCGCAAGGTTCGATTCTGGGTTCTTTGGCTTTTCAACCAGCTTGACGATCCGATCACCATCCACGTTGGCAACGCCAAATCGAGAAGGGTCCTCGACCGGCTTCACGATGTTCAGGTTGGCGCAGCCGCTTGAACGAAATTTATCGTAGTGCTCCTTAAATCCCTCACTGTAAATCGCGTCGCCGAGGTACAGGACGAAATCGTCGTCGCCGACGAATTCTTTCGCAAATTGAACGGCGTGGGCCAAGCCCTGCGGGTGAGTTTGCGTCACATAAGAGAGCGAAATTCCAAACTGGCTGCCGTCGCCAAGCTCACTCTGCATCTGCGGGCCCATCTCACCCACCACGATGCAAATCTCGGTGATGCCGAGTTCCTTCAACCGGTCGAATGCATAGTGTAGGGTTGGTCTATTCGCGAGTGGTAAAAGTGGCTTGGGAATGTGGTGCGTAATGGGATAAAGACGCGTCCCTTTACCAGCGGCTAGAATAACTCCTTTCAAATTGCTCTCCTTTTGATGATCGTGAATCGAAGACTACCGAATATGGCGTACAGTTTCTATGTCATGGCTAAGGATGGCCGTGGGTTGTTCCCACTTCTAGTTTCATTTGCTCTTGCCGGGCTAATTTCGGGTTGTGGCCCTTCGTCGCCCCCCATGATGCCCACTTGGACCGCCCGCGAACAGAGCTACACGCCGGAGACACCCTCGACGAACGCGTACGACTACTACGCGATTGCCGCAAAGGATGCTGAAGAGGCCGCTGGAGAAGCACTACTGAATCGCGTGTACTTCGATGAGAAGCATCGAAAGGAACTTCTCGAAAAAATTGGCAAGCCTGTTGATGACGTCGTAGCGGCAACCAGCAAGAAATGTCAGTTTCGTTATACATCGCCACCCTTGTTCGAAGCGGCCCCTTACCAGCGGGGCTGGCTTGCGATTGGGCGCGCGCTGAAGTGGAAGATCGAATACGCGTGCGCTACCGGAGCGTACGATCAAGCCATCACCTACTCGATCGCTGCCACCAAATTCGGTTTCGATATAACTGGCGGAGGCGCGACTGACGCTTCCCTCGGGTTTGAAATCGCCGATGACGCCCGGCGAGCCATCGCTCCCCACCTCGGCAAGTTCGGTGCCGGACAACTGGCTGTTCTCGCCGATGGATTGGAGAATGCTCTCAAGAACAAGCCCTCACTAGAGACCACCATTGAAAATGAGCACACCCGAATGCTCGAAGGAGTTCAATTCGTTCAGGACGCCTACGCAAAGGACAATTTCGACCTCTTGATGGATACGATGAAGGAGAGCGTCCGAGATGGTGTCCAATACCTTCGAGACTTGAAAAGTCAAGACGCCAAGAAACGTCCCGCCTATTTCGAAGGCTTTGCCCGTGAAGCCGATGAGCAAACCCGTTATCTTAAAACGATCGCCCAGATGCCGGCTCGAACTCGGGCAACCGAACCGGGCCCGAAACTCGCCGACGTTCGCCCGTGGAAGAGCTTTGCCAAGCAACTGTTCTCGAGCGTCGAGCCACTCCTGAAGATCAGCGATGATGCTCTCGCCCGAACCCGTTTGGAAGTGCTCACCTGCCAAATTCTGAGGCAAATCAAAGCTTCAGGGTCAGCTCCCAAAAATTTGAAGGATTTTCCAGCCGACCTGACGATGGATCCTTACACCGGACAGCCTTTCGCCTACCGGGTTAGCGGTGCCATCTTCGACATTTATTCGGTCGGAGAGGACGGCATCGATAACCTGGGAGATACCGATGAAGGTGAGACTTATTCCTCGCCCGATTTAAAGTTGGAGCGGTAATCGTGTTCATCTCGTAGAATGATTTGGTTGCGGACGCAACTACATCACTGAGACGTAATACTTCATGACGCAGCAATTAAGCAAAGAGGGACTTCACGCTTGGAAAGGTCTGCTCATTGCGCACGCAGCCCTCCTTGAAACGATCAATCGAGAGATGATTTCAAAAGGCTTCGTTGCCTTGGATTGGTACGATGTTCTGCTTGCGCTTGAAGAGGCTCCCCAGAATAAACTTAAGATGAGCGAACTCGCCGACCAAGTCCTCCTGAGCAAGAGTGGACTCACTCGACTCCTCGACAAGATGACCGCTGCCGGACTGATCGAGCGGAAGGCGTGTACCGCCGATCGTCGCGTTGCGTACGCTTCGTTGACTCCCAAAGGTTTAAGGGCGAGAGAAGAAGGCTGGCCCACGTACCGTGAGGCCATTCATCAGCATTTTGCCTCGCACATGACTGCCCAAGAGGCCAAAATCGTGGGGGACGTGCTTCTTCGATTTACCGGCCGCTTCCGTCCGCGCGGTTCTTGCGGCGGTTCATAATTTTCGCCTTGCGCTCCTGCTCCTCCTCGACCTTCGTCTCAACCTCCGACACGATCTGACCGATCTCCTTGTGAATTTGAACGGTCGCAGATTCCTTTGACCCTTCGACCTTAGGTCTGGCGGGAGGATCTTCCTCGACAGTATAAGCCTCGTCGACAGGCAGCCGCTCCTCGAGGTGCTGAATCGCACGATTCACCGAATCGTTCAACTCCTCGGTTGAGTCGACCGCTAGTTGACGGTCCTTTGAATCTTCTGCAATCGCCTTCTTTGCGTGCTCGTGAATCGAATCGAGGTCGATTTCCTGCTTCAGCTTGGGCATCATCGCCAAGATCGCGATCTGAATGCACGCAGCGATCGGAACCGCCAAAATCATCCCGATGAGCCCAAGCAGCGCTTGGCCAATCAATAGCGAAATGATCGCGAGGATCGGATGCAACCCGACTTGCCCACCGACGATCTTCGGAGTGATGATCTGATCGAACAGCACCTGGTGCAAAAGCACACTGAGGATCACCGCCCAGAGCATCATGCTCACCCCTCCAGAGAGAAAAGCGATGATTGCGATCAGCAGGACCGTGACGATTGCCCCGATATACGGCACCATGTACAGCAGGCCCGCGACCAATCCGAGTACAAACGAGCTCGGCACCTGCAGCGCCAAAAGCAGCAGCCAGGTGGCGACTCCGTTCAGGCCGCTGACAAGCAAGAGGCCGCGCATATATTTGGCGAAAATGGCCGTTATTTCAGAGACCGCAGATTGCACCAATTCGCGACGCCGCGGCTTAACAATCAGCAGCATTTTCGCCAAGATTAGGTGGAAATCCTTCAGCGCGTAGAAGGCGATGATTGGAATGATCGCGACCCAGATTAGATTTGTGCCAAGCTCCAGCGCCTTGGTCGCGATCACGTTTCCAGACTGATCTAAGCTCTTCTCCACATTGGTGACCGCCGAAACGACGAATTCCCGCACACCCGGTGCCACGCCCTGCTCTTTCAATTTCTTGTTGATTCCGGCAGGTGACCGATCCGGCAGGTAGGTGTCGATCCGCTTCTGAATATCACTGGCCTGGTTGACCACGATGGGCACACTCACCAAGGAAAGCCCTACAACACCAATCAGGAAAATTGCAAAGATGAGGGCCGCACCCCACATCCGGCTCCAGCCGCGCCTTTCCAGCCGGTCCACGACAGGATCGAGGACTAGAGCCACCAGAAAGGCGATTCCAAGCGGAAGCCATATCTCCCGAACCAGATAGGCGATGTACAGCGAGAGACCAAGAATGATCGCTCGCCATAGCCATGGCTTGACTTCCTTCCAGGTGGGGCAGGGAATGGTGATTTCAGACATGGTTTCGCAGCGCCTAGTCTGACTGTATGCTACGCGAAAATGATCGGTTAGGCAATCGATGCAGAGCCTGGTCATGCATTATAACTAGACAGTGACGGAATCAATCGCCATCTTGGTCGGTTCAAAAGGACGAGGCAGCAATATGGAAGCCATCATCCGAGCAGCCCGCGAGCCCGTGTTTCCTGCCAAGGTCGGCATCGTCATCTCCCCGACCAAAGAAGCTCAAGCACTCGAGCGAGCTTCCGAGTTGGGCGTGCCGACGAGTGTTGTCGCGTTCGGCGAGGACTATCCGACAAGGCTCGAGACGACTCTTTCATCTGCGGACACCACCCTGGTTTGTCTCGCCGGCTATATGCGTCTGTTGCCATCTGAAGTGCTTGCGCAATATCCTCGGCGCGTGCTGAACATACACCCCGCGCTCCTCCCTAAATTTGGAGGCAAAGGCATGTACGGAAATCACGTCCATCGTGCCGTGATCGATGCGGAAGAGCCGGAATCCGGCTGCACCGTTCACTTCGTGACGGAAGCTTACGACGAAGGCGATATCGTTTTGCAGAAGCGAGTTCCAGTGTTAAGGGGCGACTCCCCGGAAACCCTTGCGACACGCGTTCTGCAAGCTGAGCACGAAACCTACCCAGAAGCGATTCGCATGGTGCTCAATGGCTGAACTTCCAGTCCTTCGGCGGCACACGCCATTCTTTCGCTTTTTCTTTGTGCCCTTGGCGAAAAACCTGATGAGGCTCTTGTTCCTAATTCTAGGGCCGATCGTCAGCCATGGCCGACGCCGAGTTCCTCGAAGCGGTCCTCTGCTCATTTTCGCAAACCACTTGGCGGATGTGGATCCGATCGTAATCCAAGTATCTTGCCCCCGGACCATCCATTTCATGGCGAAAAGTGAGTTGTTTGAAATGCCGATTCTTGGCAAGATGATTAGGTGGTTCGATGCGTTTCCGGTGAAGCGAGGGGAGCCGGATCGTGCAGCGATGCGGCATGCGATCGAACTGCTGCGTCTCGGTGAATGCGTATGTGTGTTTCCCGAAGGACAGTTAAGCGAGACCGGTGAATTGCAGGAGCTAAAGCCAGGCATCTCTCTGCTCGTCCGCCAAAGCGGAGCGACTGCCATCTGCTGCGGCCTTTCAAACACGAACAGAATCATGCCTTACGGGCGAATGACTCCCCGTATCTCAGGACACCTCACACCGGTGAATTGGGGCGAGCCCAAAGTCTTCGAAAGGACATCTGGCAATGAAGAGATTCTCGCTTGGGCGACCGAGGAGTTGCAGCGACTCACGAGGCACCCCCAATGATCGCATGCCTTCTGCCACTGATCCTCGG
Organism: Armatimonadota bacterium; assembly: GCA_023392285.1. Classification (GTDB taxonomy): domain Bacteria; phylum Armatimonadota; class Fimbriimonadia; order Fimbriimonadales; family Fimbriimonadaceae; genus JAEVZK01. The sequence goes on from JAEVZK010000049.1 coordinate 5,467, forward strand.
GGTGCCGCTGTCAATTCGCCGGGCGCAGGTGGATATCTCGCCCCCGGAGCCATTGCCCCTCGGCGGTTACACCGACCGTCATGGCAAGTTGATGGATCGAGGCGGTGAGCCTCTTTACACGCGGTGCATCCTACTCCAGCAAGGTGAGAAAAAAATTGCGGTCGTATCCGCCGAGATGCTGACGATCCCAGAGAGCCTGATTCGGGAAGTCTCCACTCGCATCGGGCCCAATATTCATCTTTTCTTGCAGGCGACCCATACCCATTCCGCTCCCGACAGTCAGATGCTAAATGATCGAATGACTTTCGGCATTCCTGGGATTGCCACCTATCGCAAGCGTTGGCTGAGTTGGTATGCCGATCAGATTGCGACTTGTATTCAGGATGCCGAGAGAGGGGACGCGTTCGAGCCTAAGAGTCTCTGGATGTCGACCTACACGAAGGCAGCCAACCGTCCCCGCCGAACCGGCGGAACCCCGGATCAGAGAAATATCGTCGTCTCGTGGTCCAAGTTCCCGAGCCGCGGCAACATCGTGTTCAGTTTCTTCACCGCCCACCCGACGATTTACGATGAGACACGCAATCAGACGAGCGGCGACTGGATAGGCGAATTGGCCAATCGAACCGGAGCACTGGTGCTGAACGGCGCAATCGGCGATGTCTCACCCTATTCTGAAGGAAAGGACGGGGAAGCTCGTATGCGCTCCTTCTTTAGCCGATTTGATGCCAAAGCCAAGGGCAAGACTGAACGCTTTTTTTCTGAATCAGGCCAACTGAATTGGATCGAAGAACCAATCGAGTTGGATCCGATGAAACCGCATCCCACCTTTGCCAAGGAAAATGGGATACCCGAAGCGCTCGCGGAAAATCTGGTGAGCCGCTTCGCCCCGCCTAAGGCGACGATTCGAGCCTTTCGCCTTGGCGATCTAACCGTAGTTGGGGTGCCGGGCGAACCTACTTCTATCTTGGACAAGCAGATTCAACAGGCCGGAAAGCGACTTGGACTGAATTCGGTGTTGGTTTGCAGCCATGTCGATGGGTGGATGGGCTACATCCTCGATCCCAAAGACTACGCGAGGGGCGGCTATGAAGCCACACTAAGCTTCTACGGAGCCAATGAAGGCGACTTAGTAGTGAAAGCTGCTACTAACGCCCTCAGAGGCCTTGCTCAGCACAAGTGAACTTGTTCGAGGAGTTTGAACCGGCGGGTTGCATCATGGTACTCGGTAAATAGAGGTTCGTGCGGCACTCTCTCAAGGTCGCCTTCCTCGTTCGCAATGCAATCCCACATGCCCATCCGAACCCAGATGTCCTGCTCATGCCACTCGGGCATTCCCAATATTGGATAAATGCACACCCCGTTTAATGGGATGCCTTCTAACCGGACGGCCTCGATTTCGTCAACCATATAACGCAGCCAGGGTGCCCGCTCGTGCTCGACATGGCTCGTTTCCGAAATGATCATTGGGTGCCGGTAACGGTGCCACACGGAGCGCACCAGATCACGCACCGGCCACAAACGCTCGTCGTCCATCGCCAGCGGCTCCTCGGGTCGGTCGATCTCCCACTGGTTGGTCCAGTAATAGTTGATCCCCACGACGTCCAGATGGGCAGGCGAGCCTCCCAATTCCGGATGGATCCGCCCGGCCAACATGTCCCAACATTCAAAGACTGCGACGTCATTGAAAAATTGCACATCCTCATCTCGAGAATCGTCACCTTCCGGCGCGGCGACTCGGCAAATCGGATCGACATTGATAATGCGAGCGCCGGGAATGACTGAGCGAATCGCGTTGATGCCTCGAATCGCCGCGGAAATGAGAGCGACCTTCATCTCAAAGGCACGGCCATGGCAAAATGGCGCAAATCGAGCGGCTTCTCCGCCCGCCCAAGCATAATACGAAGGCTCGTTGACTGGCGTGAAATGAATGGGCGTTCGCGCGACCCTCTTTACCGTCTGCGCCACTGCCTCGCAGTAGCGCTCGAATCGGTCTCCAAAGGCGGGACTAAAAAAATCTAGGTCCGGCGGATAACCGTAGTGGAACAGGTCTAGAATCAGCTCGACTTGTGCGCGATTTGCGGCCTCAAGAACCTTAACTACGGGTTGAAGATCAAGCACACCTCCTCGATCGATGAGCGGCCATCGAATACCTTCTCTCGCCGTCCTCATCCCGATTTGCGTCATGAGAACGTAATCCTCATCGAGACGTAAGTCGTGCTGAGTGGCGCTAATCTGGTCAATCCATTCGCGGCCGGAATTGTAGCCGGTCGCACATTCGAATCCAGCCATGAAGAAGCTTTTGAACTTCATCCAAGCGCTCCAACGGGCCCGGATCGTTGGCTCACCAGGCGCCGATACTCTTCGGCTGTCTGGCTCGGAACGCGCTTAAGATCGCTTCCCTCGAGCTGAAGGTCATAGAGTCCAATCTGATACAAATACTGTTCGAACGGCAGATCCTTCTCCCGGTAGCTCCATGCGACTAACGCAAACAGCGGCCACCATGTGTAGCCAACAATTGGCAGGCCCGCTCCTCGCGCACGCCGTACCGAAGCGATCGAGCCATGCAGCCACTCGCTCCGCCATTTGCCGTAAGAGGCCGTTTCCGTAACCATAAGAGGCCTCCCATATCGTTCGAAATACAAAGCGCTAATCTTCTCCACAATCACGGGTTCGGCATAAACCATCTTCGCCCGCAATCTCGATGAACGTCTAACCAGTCGCTTATCGGAAAACATCGGGTACAGGTTTAAACCCACCAAATCAGGAACCACCCGATGCTCCTCAAACCAAGCCAGTTCTCCTACCGTGACCCCTTTAGAGGTGATCCAGTTCCATAAAAAGCTCTCCTTCCCAAACAAGCCGGTTACAAGATCGAGGTTGAGATATGCCAATTCCGTACGATGCCGCACCTCTTGCGCCAGGTCCGGCTGCTCGCTGGAGTAAAGATCGCATGGATCGACGTGGACACAGACGATAGTTGGGTCGATCTCCTTCAGCCGTCGCTGAGTACGCACTATGCCTGAAGCGATCGCAACGGCAATCTTGGCGTAACTCGCCCAACTTCTCCCGTACGGCGGCCACCATCCAAGACGACCGCAGTAGTATGCGGTGATGCGCGGCTCATTAAGCGGCGTGTACCAGAACACCTTTCCTTGATACCGAGAAGCGACCTTCGCGGCGTATTCTTCAACCCGCTTTGGATAGTCCGGATTCAGATAGGCTCCGTCAAGCCAAAGAGGCAGTCCGTAATGGACGAGGTCGATGATCGGATGGACTCCCGAAGACAAGATCGTGTCGACCACCTGATCAGTCCAGCCGAAATCCCAAGAAGTCGCACTCGGCTGAATCCGATGCCATGGCAAACCATATCGACAATGGGTGACTCCGAGGCCGGCGACGAGAGCGAGGTCTTCTCGCCATTTTTCATAGTGCTGAGTCAACTCGTACTCGTCTAGCGTTCGGCCAGTTCGAGGATGGGGTGCGGTAATGAACGTATCTTCTATCCCCGTCGCCCACACAAACTTGCCATCCTGAATAAAACGAGACAACTCTTGCGCTGAAATAGCCCCCACATCTTTTTGAATGGGAACTCAGGTGAGCGGTTCCGATCACGGTTTAAACCGCTCTTAACACAACGGCGGTAGGTTAAATTTCGCGAAGGACACGATGAGAGCGAAATCCAGATTAGCCGTGGTGCCCGCATGCGTTGCCGCCGGAGTTCTCCTTTCCCTTTTTGGTTGCGGCCTTTCCAAAGTAGACAGCCGCGAAGGAACCGTTAAAATTGATGGAAGCAGCACGGTGATGCCAATTTCAGCTCGGGTCAGCGAAGCGTATCAAGAGGTCGCTCCCGACGTGCAGGTTCCGGTTGGAGAGGCTGGCACCGGAAGCGGTATGCAGAAATTTATTGCTGGCGAAATTGATATCTGCGATGCCTCGCGCCCGATCAAGCCGCAGGAAATCGAAGAGCTCTCCGAGAAGGGTGTGGAGTTCATTGAGTTGCCGATCGCTCTCGACGGACTTGCGATTGTTGTCAATAAAGACAACCGCTGGGCGACTTCGATCACAACTAGCGAGCTTCGCAGAATTTGGGCACCTGATAGCCAAATTCATGCTTGGAACGAGGTCCGACCGGAATGGCCTGCGAAACCTCTCAACCTACAAGGGCCAGGAACGAACCACGGCACCTATGAGTACTTCGCAGACGCCATCGTGAAGGACAAGAGCAAGACGACCCGGCAAGACTACGCGCAGAATCAAGAGTACAACACCCTTGTGCAAGGAGTATCGCAGGATCAAAATGCCCTTGGATATGTTGGGTATGCCTACTATGAGGAGAATCTGGACAACCTAAAACTTCTTGCTGTCGATAGCGGACATGGTCCCGTCCTTCCGAGCCCGGCAACGATCCAAGATGGCAGCTACGAGCCTCTCTCACGCCCGCTGTTCATTTATGTCTCCAAGGCTTCACTTGCTCGCCCGGAGGTGAAAGCCTTCGTTCAGTATTATCTCGATCACGCCAGTCACCTCGTCGGAGATGCCAAGTACATTCCCCTCCCCGAGGAGACGTATGCTCTCGTCCAAAAAAGGTTCAAGAACATGGTCAGCGGCAGCGTCTTCTCCGACGCACCCACCAGTGCGAAAATCGACGACCTCCTATCGACGAAATAGCCATGTCTTCGCTGCCCACCACCCCTCAACAAGCGATCGCTGGACTTGGTCCGCGAAAATCCAAATTCAATGCGCTTCAAAGCGGCAAAGAGCGATTCATACGCTACCTCTGCCTCGCTTCGGCTCTCATTTCAATTTTCACCACCGCCGCGATCATCGTCATCTTGGTGGGAGAGTCACTTGGATTCTTCCGCGAGGTGGGTCTTCGAGAGTTCCTCTTTGGCACCAAGTGGGAGCCGAACGCCGCGACACCCAAATTCGGGGTTCTTCCGCTGCTCACCGGAACCCTGGTCATCACCATCGGAAGCGCTCTCATCGCCGTCCCCCTCGGGCTGCTTACTGCTGTTTTCATGAGCGAATACGCTCCGAAACGGGTGCGAAATATCTTGAAGCCGGCTCTGGAACTCCTCGCTGGAATTCCCACCGTGGTCTACGGCTACTTGGCTCTGAACTTGATCACCCCTTTGCTCAAGCACGTGATCCCGAATCTGCGGCCGACCAACGCCCTCGCCGGTGCGATTGTCGTTGGAATCATGATCTTGCCCCTCGTCTCATCACTATGTGAAGATGCGATTTCCTCCGTTCCTCGCGGCTTGCGTGAGGGTGCCTACGGCCTCGGCGCGACCAAGCTCGAAGTCACCACCAAAATCGTCGTTCCCGCCGCTTTGAGCGGCATCATGGCCGCGTTCATTTTGGCGCTCTCCCGTGCCATCGGCGAAACCATGGCCGTCACGCTTGCCTCGGGCTCTACCCCGAACCTCACCCTGAATCCAGCAGAAAGCATCCAGACGATGACAAGCTACATCGTCAACACGAGCAAAGGCGATCTTCCCGCCCATTCCCTTAAGTTCTCGACGATCTTTGCGGTTGGCGTTTCGCTCTTCGTCATGACCATGCTCATGAATATGCTCGCCTCTTACCTGGTCCGAAAATTCAGGCGGGTGTACGGTTGATCCAGAAGGGCCCAATCTCGGGTGCACGGCGCAATGCCGATCGCCTCTTTACCGGCTTGTGCTACTTCGCCGCGTCGTTCGCGGTGTTCCTACTCATTGTCCTGCTCGTCAAAATTGGCACCGACGGCTACCAGCACGTAAGCCTCAAGTTTCTGGAGAGTTGGCCATCTTCTTACGACGGGCACAAGGCAGGAATCAAAAGCTCGATCATCGGCAGCGCGATGGTGATGGTGCTGACCGGAATCATCGCAGTTCCGCTCGGGATTGCTGCGGCCGTTTATCTGGAAGAGTTCACTCGCCGAAAAAACCGACTCACCAACTTCATTCAGGTAAATATCGCGAACCTCGCTGGCGTTCCATCCATCGTCTACGGCCTCTTGGGATTGGCAGTATTTGTCCGCTGGATGCAGCTCGGCACGACAGTCGTGGCCGGCGCATTGACGATGAGTCTGCTCATCCTGCCGATGATCATCATCGTCACCCAAGAATCGCTGAGAGCCGTCCCCAATTCATATCGAGAGGCAGCATACGGTCTTGGCGCTACTCAATGGCAGGTGATCCGTGGCCAGGTCTTGCCCTCCGCCTTACCTGGGATTCTCACCGGCGTCATCCTCTCCCTGTCCCGAGCCATCGGCGAAACCGCGCCCCTGATCGTGGTTGGCGCAGTTGGATTTGTCAACTTCATGCCTCGCGATTTGCACAGCCCGTACACCGTCCTGCCGCTGCAGATCTTTAACTGGGCGAATCGTCCGGAGGTGAGTTTTCAGGAGGCGGCGGCAGGAGCAATTATCGTGCTCATGGCGACGCTTCTGGTGATGAACTCGATTGCAATCTGGCTTCGATTGCGAGCAAAACGACGAACTCAGTAAGGGCATCAGTAAATCGTCACTATCCAGCAGTATGCTTGCCACTGATGAGCTTCGATGCGCGTGTCCGACGTCAACTGGTGCCCACTGGCAAGATCGATCGGCTGCTGCGCCGTATCAACTGCCAGATCGCCTTCGCTTCCGAACTACCGAACGACCAGAATTGCGCAGCGGAAGCTCGAAAAATCCTCGAGCAGGCCGAATACAGTTCGGTCGACGCCCTAGAAGCGGCGGTCCTTGAAGCCGAGCGCGCCCTTGCTCCTCTCGCTGAAGAGGCAAAGTCCTTCACGATTCATCTGATCGGCCATGGCCATATCGACATGAATTGGATGTGGAGCTGGCCGGAAACATGCGCGACGACTCACGACACGTTCGCGAGCGTTCTCTCGCTCATGAGAGAATATCCCGAGCTCACCTACACTCAGAGCCAAGCGAGCGTCTACGCAATCATCGAGAAGTACCACCCCGCTATGTTCGAGGAGATTCGGGCTCGCGTTAGAGAAGGGCGTTGGGAAGTCGCCGCCGTTCACTGGGTGGAAGGTGACAAGAACCTTGCCAGCGGTGAAGCCCTCGCCCGCCATCTGCTCTACACGAGAAAATATCTGCGGGAGAAATTCGGACTCGCTGCAGAGGACGTAGCCGTTGACTGGGAGCCCGACACCTTCGGCCATTGCAACACTCTGCCCGGCATTCTCCAGCAAGCCGGAGTCAAATATTACTATTGCTGCCGAAGCGGCGGCGGCCAAGAGCACCCGCGGGTGGGCGATCCTCGTCCGCCTATGTTCTGGTGGGAAAGTCCAGATGGCTCCCGCATCCTGGTCTGTAAAGAAACGACTTGGTACAACAGCTACGTCGAAATCGGCGATAATTTCGCACTTCCCGCTCTCCGATTCTGGAAGGAAACCGGATTAAAAGACTGGATGAACGTGTATGGAATTGGCAACCATGGCGGCGGCCCCACCCGCAAAGAAATCGACTACTTCCTCGAAACGAGAGAATGGCCATGTTGGCCCAAGATCACGTTCGGAACGGCTCAAAGATGGTTCGAGAAGGTGGAACCTCTCTGTGCAGAAGCACCCGTGTTACAGCATGAACTGAATTTTGAATTCACTGGCTGCTACACCTCGCAGAGTGCAATCAAGAGGGCAAATCGGCTCGGTGAGAACTACTGTTTGGAAGCGGAAGCACTCGCCGCCCTGAACCATGACTCTGCCGCGATCGCCCCGATGCGAGATGCGTGGATCAACGTCTTGTTCAACCAATTTCACGACATTCTGCCCGGCTCGGGAGTCGCCGCAACCCGACAGCACGCGCTCGGCTTGTTCCAGGAAACCGGCGCACTCGCCGGGGCAGTCAAGCGGAACCAGTTGAGCGCTTTGGCTGCCGACATTGACACCTGTTCCCTCCTGCCGAAAAATAGGGACGGAGACGAGGAAAGGGCTCTGGTGGCAGAGGCTGGACCAAGAAATCACCCCAATACTCCTTTCGAAGCTGGTGCCGGGCAAGGAGCTGGCGAAAGTGGCTTCTCAAGAGCCGCCGGGGGTGGAAAACGGTTTCGCCCGATCATGATTTTCAATCCTTGCGCTTGGGTTCGCTCGGAGTTGGTGTCGGTTTCGTTATATGACCTCGAAAATGACGTTAAGGACGATCAGATCGTTGCCCTCGACGAAGAAGGGCGAGCACACCCTACGCTTAACGTGACCGGAGCGATCGGAGGCACCCACGACTGGGGGCATCGACGCACCGATCTGCTGTTCCACGCTAGCGACATTCCAGCTCTCGGTTATCGGGTGTTCCTATTCTGCGAAGGTGAAGCGACGGTCGAAATGCCCCAAGTCAGCCAGGTCGATGAAGTCACACTACAGGGCAAAGATTTCCGATTTCGTTTAGACAAGTTCAGCGGCGGTTTAGAGTCGGCTCACTTTTCAGGGCAGGACGCCGGTGCTTGGATAGGTCGGTTCCATGCCGTGGAGGAATGGCCGACCGGCATGTCCGCCTGGCTGCTTGGTGGAAACCGAGGCGACGCTGGCGCCATCTACCGCAAGCCGCCTCGGACCTTAGAATCTCGGAAGTTTAGAACGATCGGCTGCAAAGCGAATGAAGGAACATCCCTGCGGAGCGGGAGCAACTTCGCGGTGGTGGCGAGCCAGGAACTCATCGTTCCCGACACCCGTTCTTCAGTCAACCTGACGACGTTCGTCAGCGGCGAAGGGAGGAGAATCGACTGGAGCGCAAAAATCGACTGGCGAGAGATTGGAAGTGATGCCCTTGGAATTCCAGGATTGACCTGGATTACATCCACCGACGCAGACGAAGCCACCTTCGACACTCCCTTTGGAACTGTAGATCGAGCACTCTCACCCGGCGATTTGCCGACCCTGAACACCGTGACCTTCAAGTCAGGCGCAGGATGGATAACTCTGATCACCGACTGCAAGTACGGCGTCGTGTCGGAGGAAGGACGCTTGGGCTTTCGTGTCTTGCGTTCGACCTACTTTCCCGATCCAACCCCAGAGGTCGCCGAATCCTTCATGCGCGCGTCAGCAGTCTTTCATTTCGAGAGACCGTCGCAAGCTGATTGCGCAAAGCTGGCTGCGTCTTGGAATCAACCGCTAACAGTGCTGCCGATTCTCCTGCAACATGGCAAATCTCCGGTTCACCACGGCTACTTGGAGTGTCTCACTCCCGACGTCGTCGTCACCGGTCTGAAAATGTCGGAGGAGGGCAACTGCACCGTGGTCCGCCTCGCCAATTATTCCGACTCGGAGATCACCGCTGAACTGCAGTTCGATGAAGCCTTGAAACATTTGGAGGGTCCACAATTGCTCGACTTGCTTGAGCGTCCCGTTCGCCCGCTCGAATCCGTGTCCGGCAAAATCAGAGTCCCGATTTCGGCAAACAGCTTCGCTTCCGTCGCACTCTAATCGTTGGGCGCTTGGCGGTAACCTTGTCGCATGCCAAAGCGCCCAATTCGTGCCGAAGATCTTCTGAGAATCGTCTTCGTCGGCGACCCCCAAATCAATCCCGAAGGCTCGCAGATCCTCTTCACGAAGAAGGTGATCAAGAAGAACAAATATGTCACGAATCTCTGCAGCGTCGATCTAGACGGCAAGGTCACGGAATGGACTCAAGGCGACCTCGGGGCTTCTCACGGCAGGTGGACGTCCGACGGCTCATCCATCCTATTTATCTCCGGGCGCGAAAAGCCTTCGTCACAGATCTTCGCCATTTCAACATCCGGCGGCGAGGCGAAGAAGCTGACCAACTTGCCCGAAGGCTCGATCGGAGACTTTAAGATCTCGCCCGACGGTTCGAAGATTGCCCTCACCTTCCGTCCGCAGAATGCCGCATGGACCGAGGAGGCGAAGGAGAAGCGTGAAAAGGAGAACGGCAGCACCCCTCCATGGGAGATCGATACCGTGTGGTATCGCCTCGACGGCGATGGCTACTTCGGCAACGAGCGCTATCACCTGTGCGTGCTTAGCGCCGATTCGGGTGAGGTTATTTTCCGCTATGAGAATGCCGCAGACGGAGCCTACAGCTATGACTGGAATCCAAACTCAAAGGAGCTGATAGTAGCACATACTGCTTCTAAACGGCCGTTCGTCGATCCTCCCAATGTTCAGCTCTACCGAGTGGACATGAGCGGTCAAGCAGTCCAGTTGGAAGGGCTGCCAAAGGGAGACAAGGCGGAACCTCGCTGGTCCCCGGACGGCCGTTGGATCGCTTATGCGGGTGACATCGACGAAGAAGACCCTTGGGGCACCCGAAACACGAAACTTTACTTAGTCAGCGCCGAAGGCGGCAAGCCTAAAGATTTAACGGGTCACCAAGACTACGACATGGCGGTGGCTACGCTCTCGGATACCAAGGAAGCTGGCTTTGGCGCAGCAGTCGAATGGGCGCCGGATTCCTCCTGCCTCTACTCTCAAATCGGATGGCATGGCGAGACTCAGCTTGGCAAGGTCGCGCTCGACGGTTCGGGAACCACCCTTTTGACAGAAGGGGCGCACAGCATCGGAGTCGGCAATGTTTCGAGGAACGGGAGAATTTTTGCCGCCACTTGGGGCCACGCGACTCAGCTCCCAGAGGTGGCGGCGATTCTGCCAGAGTTGGCAACCGGCAAATTGACCGCCAAGGTCCTAACCAACTTTAATCGAGATTTCCATGACGAGATCAAGCTAAGCGAGCCAGAGGAGTTCTGGGTTGAATCGACCGATGGAGTCAAAGTGCATGGCTGGGTCATGAAGCCAATCGACTACTTGGCACCGAAACGATATTCCGCCGTCTTGGAGATTCACGGCGGACCCCATACCCAGTATGGCTGGGCCTTTTTCCACGAATTCCAAGTCTTGGCGGCCGAAGGGCACGTGGTGGTTTACTCCAATCCAAGAGGTTCGAAAGGGTACGGAGAGGCGTTCTGCCAAGCGATCCAAGGCGACTGGGGCAACAAAGATTGGGATGACGTGCAATCGGTGACCCGCTGGATGCAACATCAATCCTATATCCATCCTGGCCAGATGGGAGTCATGGGCGGCAGCTACGGCGGCTATATGACCAACTGGGTGATCGGCCATACCGACGATTTTGCGGGAGCGATCACCGATCGTTGCGTCAGCAACATGGTCTCAATGGCGGGTAACAGCGATTTCCCGTTCAACAAGGACGGATATTTCAAAGGAGTGGCATGGGGGAATCTCGACTCCATCAAAGAGTTGTGGCGTCAATCTCCCATTGCCTATTTCGAAAACGTTCAGACTCCAACGCTTGTCATCCACAGTGAGGGCGATTTGCGGTGCAATATCGAGCAAAGTGAGGAGGTCTTCACCGCACTCCAGCAGCAAGGAGTCGAATCACGCTTCGTCCGATATCCATCCAGCACATCACACGGGATGTCACGCTCGGGACCTCCCGATCTGCGGTTGCATCGACTTGGCGAGATCACCCGCTGGTGGCAGCGCTTCCTCAAGAAGGAAGACTAGAGCAATGCATCGTGGCTGCGACGGTATAATAGTTCGTCGTGGCCACCTTCTACAACGTTCTTCTCGGGCTCGGGCTTTTCATCGCGATCCTATTCTCGGTGCTCGTGTTCGTGACCGGCAAGGGAGACGCGATGTCGGGCGGTGGCGGTGGAGTTCGAACCACTTTCAAGGGTAAAGCGAGCTTCGATGACATCATGTCGAAATGGACGCTCGCGCTGGGTGTCGCCTTCATGGCCCTGATGATTCTCATCGATATCGTCAGCAATTCTATGAAGTAGAGCTACTTCGGAGCAAGCGGTGGCGCTTGCCGAAGAGCCACCAGTTTCCGAGAAGCTTTGACACGAGACTTGGCTGTCGCATACAAGTCGTAAGGTTCGGCTTGGCTCACCCGCGCTTCGACGAATTCCCCCGGCTCAGCCTCCCCGTCGACGAAAACTAGTCCATCGATGTCCGGCGCGTCGCGATAGGACCGCCCGATAAGCCAGCCGTCCTGGTTATCCTCTACCAAAACCTTCAGAGTCGTTCCAATCAGGCTCTGGTTTCGAGCCAGCGAGATGCCCTGCTGCAGGGTCATCAATTGGTCAAATCGCTGCCGCTTCACCCGAAATGGCACCTGGTTTGGCATTTCGTAAGAAGGTGTCGATGGTTCTCGACTGAAGAGGAATGCACCCACCCGATCAAGTTGTGCGTCTTGAACGAACCGCAAGAGATACTCAAATTCCTGATCCGTTTCGCCCGGAAAACCAATAATGAAGGTCGTTCGGAAGGCGACGTTCGGCATGGCGCGGCGCACTTTGTCGAAGATTCGCAGGTATCGTTCGCCATCCCAAGGGCGCTTCATTCGACGAAGCGTGTCCGGATGCGCGTGCTGAAGCGGGATATCGATGTAATTGACGACCTTCTCACAGGAGGCCATCGTTTCGATCACTTCGTCGGTCAGGCGATTAGGATAGAAGTAGAGAATTCGAATCCACTCAATTCCGTCGATCGCATTTAACTCTCGCAGAAGCCTTGGAAGGGTGAATTCGCGATACAGATCGTAGCCGTATTGAGTCACATCCTGCGCAATCAGGTTGATTTCTCTCGTTCCCATCCGGGCCAGGTGTCTTGCTTCCGAGACCACTCGCTCGATGGGCTTGCTTTGATGCCGCCCCCGGAAACTTGGGATCGTGCAAAACGTACACTTGTGGTCGCATCCTTCGCTCACCTTGAGATAGGCGCTCCAAGGCTTGCCTGCTCGGGCCCGGGTGGCCACGTCGGCCCATCGATGATGAGGTGGGGCAACATCAAAGGTTTGCTCCCGCGCGCGCAGAGTCGATTTGACAATCTCATCAAATCGACCCATTTGACCGACACCTACGTAAGAATCCGCACCAGGAGCAAGCTTCATCAAGTCCGCCCCAAGTCGTTGAGCAAGACATCCTGCCACGATGACCTTCGAGGCGCGTCCTTCCTCCTTTGCCTGAACCGCGGCTTTGATCGCCGAGATCGACTCATCTTTGGCCGCCTGAAGGAATCCGCAGGTGTTTACGACAATGACATCGCTCGTCTCGCTAGAGCCATCAACTTCAAAGCCTGCATTGCCTAAAACACCAGCAATTTCTTCCGAGTCGACGTCGTTTTTTGCACAGCCAAGCGTCACGATTTTGACCTTGGGTGAAGCTTGGGACATGAACCTATTATGACGTCGGGAAGTCTCCGCCCGTCGCCGGGCCTACCGGAGCATGCCTTCCTTGTTGCCGGCATCCACCGGGATCACCGCCCCCGTCGTCCGTGAACTCCTTCGCTCGCTCGCCAACCAGCAGATTGCCTCCGCGCAATCATCCGGCGTGACGGTCCTGCCGAGCAAGGAACGCTTCCGATAGTGCTCCTCGATTTGGCTTGGTTCGATTCCAAGCGAAGCTGCTGTCTGCTGCCTCCATGCGTCCGACCAAATGCCGGAGCCAACGACCACCCCGTCCGGGTTCACCGCATTGCATCGTATTCCATGCTTTGCGAAATCCAGTGCAGTGCAGCGCATGAGATGGAGCTCGAAAGCTTTGGCGGCCGAATAGAGGGCAGAATTTAAACCCGCGGCGACGCCGTTCTTGCTTCCGACCACGACAATGCTGCCGCCGGTACCCTGCCTCACCATCAGGCGAGTCGCCATCGACATCGTCTCGAAATAAGCTTTTATGAGCAGATTGCTCAGGAACTCATAATCCTTGTCCGACGTGTCGGCAACCGAGCCCCGACGGGCGTTGCCAGCGTTCACGACGACAATGTCGACGCCCCCAAAGGCGAGAATCGCCTCGGCAAATGCGTGGTTCAGCTGCGTCTGATCGGTGACGTCACAAGTGAATGCCTTGGCCGACCCCTTTTGTCCCGCCGCACTCTCAACCTCCGTGACTGCATCCTGCAGCGCCTGTTCATTGATGTCGAGCAGGATGAGATGGGCTCCCATCTTCGCCATGCGCAAGGCCGTTGCTCGTCCAATGCCGCTTGCCGCTCCTGTAATGAGGGCCACTTGGCGAGACAACTCCCGCTCGGGCGGCATACGCTTCAGCTTCGCCTCCTCGAGCAGCCAGTATTCAATATTGAAAGCTTCCTGCTCCGGGAGCGCGGTGTAGCTCGAAATGGATTCCGAACCCTGCATAACGCGGATCGCATTCCGGTAGAACATACCGGTTACCTTGGCTTCTTGGGCATTCTTCCCAAAGGAGACCATGCCGACACCCGGAATCAGAACAACACTCGGATTCGGGTTCCGCATAGAAGGCGAGTTCGGCTGCTTGCACCGCTTGTAATAGCTGGCATAGCGCTCGCGGAAACCCGCCAGAGCCTCTTCCAAGTCGTCGTCCAGGTTGAGAACGAGCGGATTGATCTTGGTTCGCAGAAAATGGTCTGGGCAGCTTGTTCCTAACTTCGCAAGCTGCGGCATTTTCTCACGAGAAAGGAAATTAAGCACCTCATCACTGTCATCGATCTGTCCAATCAGCTTCTGACCCTGATAGGCCACGGCGCCCCGCAGGCTGGGCATCAGTTCAGCCAGCTTCGAGCGGCCATTCTTCACCTTCTCGACAACCTTTGCTCCAAACGGCTGTTTGCCCTCGCCGCGGTCGGCAATGTATTCCTCCGCCCGATTAATAATCTCAAGGCTTAGCTCGTAGCATCGCTCCCAATCCTCGGCCCAGCAGATAAACCCGTGTGAAGCCATCATCGCAGAGCTGATTCCAGGGTTGGCTTCGATTAAATCTCGTAGCATCAGCCCAAGTTCGAGTCCGGGGCGCTTCCATGGCAAGTAACCCATATGGCCCTCGAATACTTCGCGAGTCAGTTGCTTGCAGTTTTCGGCCGCAGCAATCGCGATCACTGCATCGCTGTGCAGATGGCTCACCGCTCGATAAGGTACGAACGCATGAAGCGGGGTGTCGATTGAAGGCGCGGCCGGGTTTAGGTTGAAAACACACTGCTGGTAAAGCGGCACGATTTCGTCTTCAGTCAGCTTTCCTGGCTCGGTCTTCCGAGACTTGACGTACCTCCCTTCAAGGCCGATCACCTTGTCGAGATAGAGCGAGGCGAAGCTCTCGTGCTTTGCCGTTCCCAGGTCGCCTCCAGAGCCCTTCACCCACAAGACTTCCACCGGCTCGCCAGTCAGGGGATCGGGCTGCACCACCTTGAAGCTTGTGTTGCCCCCTCCAAAATTGGTGATGCGAGGATCAGAGCCCAACAGATTCGAAGCATAGACTAGCTGGCCTATCGGATCAAGCTTCGATGCGAACTCGTGATCCCATAAATTTTCGAGGGTTGACATAGACATGAAGTCTACCGATGGAGAAGACAAAGAAAAAGCTCCAATGTTGTCACATTGGAGCTTCCGTATAAACGGGTTCTGTCGTGATCGTTACGCCATAATCGGTTGCTGCATCGAAGGAACTTGGCTTGGATTCAGTCCCGCCGGCTCAAGTAGATTTCTCAAGCTCAATCGAGCCCGATTCAGTCGGCTCTTCACCGTTCCGATCGGAAGGTTGAGCGACTCGGCGATCTCTTCGTAAGACTGCATTTCACTGTGATACATCAAGATGATCGCTTTCTGGTATTCGGGCAACTGCTCGATTGCACGCTGTACGGCGGCCATCGTTTCATTGCGCTCTGCCTCTTCGTAAGGGCTTGCTCCCTTGTCCTCGAACTGGTAATACACTTCGCCGTCATTGGTTTGCACGGTCGCTTCGAGGCTGATCGCTGGCTTGCTCTTCTTCTTCTTTCGAATATCGAGGAAGCAATTGGTGGCGATGCGGTACATCCACGTCGTGAAGGCGCTGTCGCCTTTGAAGTTGTCGAGTGCCTTAAACATTCTGATGAATGATTCGGCGACGATGTCAGATGCCTCTTCCGGATCGCGAGTGAGCCGGTAGGCATATTGGTAAGCGCGCTGTTGGTGCTTGGCTACGAGTTGGTCAAATGCTTTGCGATCGCCATGTCGGCTTCGCTCGATCAACATACCGTCTTCTGCTTGTACTCTATTCATGTTCCCCTTCCTGCGATTTGCTGTCAGGGGAGAGCTGTTGAAAAAGCGGATGATCCCGCCTCTTCGCCGGAACCGCACGCTCTCCCAAGATGCGGCTCGGCTTCTGTTCTAACTGTTGAGTCTCGCCTCTCTTTCGATCAACGAGTACATATCTATATTGCTCCATGGCCCGCAAGATATGCAACTAGTATTTTTACTTGATTATAAGTTTCTTGCTCCTTCGCGCGCAATTTTTAGTTGTGCCTAAATCCTCACTCAAGACCTTTCACGACCACCGGTGCAGGCAGATTCATCCCCTCGATCTGCTTCAATATCGAGGCTTTGTCACCGACGAGCACAAGCACTCCGCGCCCTAGCCCAAGCGATTTCTGCGCCAGTGCATTTACTTGGTCCGCACGGAGCTTGGACAATGCGTCCAGTTCGTCGGTGATCGATGAAAGCCCTCGATCGTTGATGTACAAATTCTCAGCAACGCTCAAAATCCCGTCGAGCGAGGCAAGGCTAGCCACTTCATCAGTTCGCATGCTCGTGCGCGCCTTCAGCACTTCTTCCTCACTCACGTCGCCACCCTGGATCTTCTTGAACTCCGACAAAAATTCCTTCAGTGAAGCACCGGTGACGTCGGCACGGACACTGGAGGAGGCGACGAAGTAGCCCAGCGGCTTCTCAAAAATGAAGCTCGATCCTGCGCCGTAGGTGTAACCTTTATCTTCACGCAGATTCTGATTTAGCCGACTGGTAAACGTGCCGCCGAAAAGGGTGCCCAGCGCCTGAAGGGTCAGGCGGTTTGGATCGCTGTACGCAGACCCGGGAAGGATGAATCGGATCACTGTCTGGACGGCATCCGGTTTGTCTACGATCACAACCCGGAACGACTGATTGGCAGCTGGCGCAAAGGAGGGTTCAGGCAGTGCCGAGGCAGATGGCTTCCACTTGCCGAACTCTTTCTCTAAACTGGCCCGAACAGATGATGCAGGCAAACTCCCGGCTGCGAAGAAGGTCGCAATTGCAGGGTGCACAAGTGCAGCCTGTTCGCGCTTGATGTCTGCTATCGAAATTTTGGAAATGCCTTGAGTCGTTCCACTCGTGGGTCGGCCGTACGCGTTCTCTGCTCCGAAGAACTCCCGCAAAGCAACCATTCGAGCCACGGTTCCAGGATCATCCGCACGTTGCTTGATATCGTCCAACATCAGACTCTGCTCGCGTTCCCAGTCCCCGGCGTCCAGCTTCGGATTCAGCAAAGCCTCGCGGTACAGGTGGAGCGCTTTATCGAAGTTTGCGGAGAGCACATTTAAGTTCGCGTAGGTGGAAGTGACGCTTGGAGCGGCCGCAAACGAGGCTCCAAGCATTTCCATCTGGTTGTTGAACTCTTCTGCCGACAAGTTCCCCGCACCTTGGCTCAACATGTCCGTCATCGCATAGCTCAAGCCCACTTTGTCGTTCGGATCACTGGCAGATCCCCGCTTGAGCAACATCGACAAGCTCATAAGCGGCAGCTGTGGCCGCTCCCAATAGAACACATTGATTCCGTTCGAAAGCGTGAACTCGGTCGGCGTTGGCAGCGTGAACTTTCCTTCAGGCGCGGCCGCGGGTCGGGTGTCGCGAGGATTTTGTTCGGGTACCGGATTCGGCGGGACAACCCGAAGGATGAGCCGGCCGTTTAGGTCGAGAATCTTGTTTGCCCAGTTCTTCACATCCGCAGGTGTCGCCTTGCGGTAGCGGTCCAAATCCCACTTAAAGCTGTTCGGCTCTCCCAAGTAAAACTCGTACTGGTTCAGTCGGTCCGCTTTGGACGCAAGACTCTGAAGGCTATCGAGACTCTGCACCTCTCGTTGTGTAACGTATCGCGCCAGCTCGCTCTCGGTCGGTCCCTCCTGCTTCAGTTTCTCAACTTCCTCGTCGATCGCTTTTTCGAGCTTATCGAGCGGAACCCCTTCCTTTGCCGTCGCGGAGATCGCAAAGAGCGACTGAAGGTACGAAGAATTCTGGCTTGCCGAGACATCGCTCGCCAGTTGATCTTTAACGACGAGGCGCTGATAGAGCCGAGATCCGAATCCGCCCGCCAGAACATCGCCGAGGAGATCGGATTCTGCGTCGCCCGGCTTGTAATAGGCCGGACTGTGCCAAACCATGTAGGTTCGCTCTGCTTGCACCTTATCCGTCAAGGTCAATCGCTGCACCTCATGAAGCTCGACTGGCGAGGCCGTGCGATGAATCGGATCGTTGGCTCTCGGCAACGTGCCAAACAGTTGAGCGATGAGCGGCTTGATTTGAGCCGAATCAAAATCCCCCGCCACGACCAGAGACGCATTGTTAGGTTCATAGAAAGTGGAGAAGAAATCCTGAACATCCTTGACGGTAGCGGCGTTCAAGTCTTCCGGCAATCCAATCGTGTCGATCTGATACGGATGTCCATCTGGGTACATCGACTTCTCGATTGCCGGATACACCATGCCGTAGGGCGCATTCTCAAAGTTCTCGCGCCGCTCGTTCTTGACCACCTCGCGCTGCAGGTCCAGCTTTTTCTGATCCATCGACTTGCCGAAGTCTTCCAATCGGTCTGCATCCAACCACAGCAGCGTAGGCAGGAGCGCCGAGGGCCCAAAGCTATAGTAGTTCGTCCGATCGGAGCTGGTGCTGGCGTTGTTGTTGCCACCCCCGCTCTCCATGATCACGTCGAATTGGTTGCCTGGCACCCGCTTCGTCCCCATGAACATAAGGTGCTCGAAGAGGTGCGCGAACCCGCTGCGATGGGGCGGCTCGTCTTTCGAACCCACGTAGTACCAGGTGTTCACCGTCGCGATGGGAAGCGAATGATCCTCGTGCAGGATCACCTTCATGCCATTCGGGAGAACGTACTTCTCGTATTTAACATCTTGGCCGAGGGCATGGGCGCCTAGGGCCGTAAGGGCGAACAGGGTCAGTGCAGACTTTAACATAGCGGACATGTATGATTGTGAAGGAGAAATTGAGTTAATTTCGAATGCTGATCGATACGCACTGCCACCTGAACGACGAAACGGCGTTTCCAGACCTAGAAGTTGCCCTCGATGCAGCCCAGCAAGCTGGCGTCGATCAGATGATCGTCGTGGGGGTCGAGCCAGAATCCTGGCAGCGAGCGGTTGGACTTTCAACTGAGCATTCCTCGCTCTACGCAATCGTTGGATGGCATCCAAACTATACGCAGGCGTTCACGTCAGAATCGCTCAAACTGTTGCGAACGCTGCTTCGAGAGCCGAAAGTGCTTGCCCTCGGCGAAATCGGCCTGGATTTCCATTGGAACTATGCAATCCTCGAACAGCAGTTGACCGCACTTGAACTCCAGCTCGACATCGCGCATGAATTAGAGAAGCCCGTCGTCTTCCACTGCCGAGAGGCGTATGATCGCCTCCTGACCCTTTTAGAAAGGCGTGCCCCCCACCCATACCTCTTCCACTGCTGGATGGGCTCTCTCGAAGATGCCGAACGAGCCCAGAAGCTGGGGGCGATGATCGGCGTCGACGGCCCGATAACCTATCGAAAAAACGACCTACTTCGTGAAAGCGTTCGGTCTTTCGGACTCCACCGCATCGTTCTTGAGACGGACAGCCCTTACCTGAGCCCGGAGCCGCTGCGCGGCAAGCCTAACGCACCTGCCAATATTCCGCTCATCAACCGCCGCCTTGCCCAGATGTTCGACATCGACGAGGATGAAGCCGCCGCGCGTACCACCGCAAACGCAAGGAAATTCTTCGGAATTCCCGAGGCTGCCAGTTGAAAATTTTATGTTTGCCCCTGGGCGCGATACTGTTGCTCGCGGTTCTCTGGGACACATTCGAAACGATCGTGCTTTCGAAGACGGTCCGGCGTCGCTGGCGGCTGTCAAATTTCTATTTCCGAGTCACCTGGATGCTTTGGTCATCGATTGTCCGCCGACTAAAGGGCGAACTCCGAACGGCGGTGCTCGTTTCATTCGGGCCACTAACTTTGCTGATCCTCATCGCGCTCTGGGCGGCGGCACTCATCATGTCGTTTGCGCTGATTCACTTCGGCTTGAACACGCTGAGCCACGGCAACTTGCTCGACGATCTCTACTTTAGCGGGGTCACCTTCTTCACCCTCGGCTATGGTGACATCGTCCCCAGCAGCCAGTGGGGCAAATTTCTTTCCGTGTTCGAAGCAGGCACCGGTTTTGGATTTTTAGCCGTCGTCATTGGTTACCTGCCGATCATGTATGGAGAATTCTCCAGGCGGGAGACTCTGATCACCCTCCTCGATTCGAAGGCCGGCTCCGAGCCATCGGCGGGTGAACTTCTCAAGCGGCATGCCGAGGCAGATTCGATGCCTGAACTGATTGTATTGCTGAAGGAATGGGAAATATGGTCTGCGCAGCAGCTTGAGACGTTCCTCTCCTATCCGGTTATGGCCTATTACCGCTCGCAGCATGATGACCAATCGTGGCTGAAAGCTCTGACTTGTATTCTCGACTGCTGCTCACTCATCCTCGTGGGCTTCGAGGGCGGCGATAAGACCATTTGGGCCAAGCCGCTGGAATTTCAAGCAAAAGCCACCTTCACCATGGCTCGGCATGTGATTGTCGATCTCGCTTACATTCTGGACGTCCCACCGGATGAGCACGTGGTCCGCCGCGCCGATGAGCAGGAGCTATCACAAATTCGAGAGAGACTCGCTAAGTTCGGGATCATCCTGCGATCCGACCGACCCGAGAAAATGTCTCATTTCCTCGATCTATATGAAGGCTATGTCGTCGGCCTGGCAAGAGATCTGTTCTTCGTCCTGCCTGCCTGGACTCCCGCACCTGGCGCAAAAGATAATTGGCAAACGAGCGCCTGGGATCACAACGGCCATTTTTAGGGCCCACTGCGCGGCCACGGCTTGGATGCCCATTTCAGCAGCCCGCGATCAATGAATCGCCACGGATAGTCGTGCGCTTTCCCGATCGCGATTCCTACTCGTGGACCCACGAGAATGTCAGTCGCCGCATCGCCGGGTGCAAAGAAGAGATCTTCATTGGGTTCGAGAAGGTCGAGTTCGTTTTGCCGAGCATCGATTCCAAACGCTGCCGCGAGCTTCCCCGGGCCCGAAAGCAAATCTGTCTCCCGCACCGCCTTGGGCCGGCGAGACGCCATCGTCTCCTGACCTGAAAGCGGCATCGCCGCACGAATCAGAACGGCAGCGGCGCTACCTTCCTCAAGCGCAGAGATGTTGAGCATCCAGTGGCAGCCGTACGTGAAGTAAATATACGCACGCCCAGGAGGCCCGAAGAGTGCCATATTCTTCATCTTGGTCTTGCCGTAAGCATGGCAAGCCGCCTCGTCGTATCGATATGCTTCTGTTTCGACGATCTGTGCGGCCAAACTTCCCCGGTGCAAAGTCCAGCCCAAGAGGGCACGGGCAGCCGCCACGACGTCTTCCCGTAACAGGTCGCGCATCTCGGCGGGGGTCAATTAGGAGTGATCCACTCCTGCAAGTCTGCGCTGGAAATCTGGAAGAAAGACTTAGGGCTCGACTCCAAATTCTGCATTTGAAGAATGGGGATGATCTCGGAGACACGCTCGAGGGTGTCGGTCGTTTCGAGTAGCCGCTGCTTCTCCAAATTATTCATGCTCACGAAATTTGCCATCGTGAAGCTGAGCACAACTGGATCAGGCGGAAAAACAACTTGAACATTGAAATCTTGCCGCTCGAAAAGCCGTCGCATCAGATTTTCAAACTCTAGCCGCGCCTGAGACAAGAGCTCGGTGGCTTGAGGAGTGTCGGGAATCTCATGCTCGATGACCGGCTCCACTCGCCCCACAAGATAAGAATGACTGTCGTCGAGTTCACGAATTCGGAAACGCCGCTCACCGAGCACATGGATATCCATCCGCCCGTCGTCATAATTCTTTACCTCGGTGATGCGGACAACCGTGCCAACCAAATAAGGCTCGTCTCCGATTTCAGAACTGCTGCGAATGAGTACAATCCCAAAAGGAAGATCGAACTCTAAGCATTTTCGGACCATCTCGCGATACCGTTCCTCAAAAATATGGAGCTGCAAAGCGGCGTAAGGAAAGATAACCGCATCAAGCGGGAACAGTGGCAGTTCCTCGAGATTTTGAGCCATGTCCTACTTGATTGTACGCCCGTCATACGAACTTAGCGGCAGAAACAGTGTGTTTAGGGCCTAAACCGAGGTAGATTTTCAAGGTGTCATTTGGAGTTCCTGAAAGGATGAGCGAAAGCAACGGCGAGACAAACGAATTCGAACTGCTAAAACGCCAGCTTGACGATGCCAACAAGCGAATTGAGGCTCTTCAGGCTGAGAATCAGGAGCTTAAGGACAAGAATGCCGGCTCGGAGCAAGCGGGAGCGCCACGAGCAGGGATGGACTCCAACGATCCGGTTGCCCCCATAAATGAAGCGGATGTCACGCTCCGCCGCTTGGTGCAGAGAATTGCGATGATTCTTCAAAGCGAGAAGATCGTAATCATGTTCCACGATCGCGAGCGCGGCGAGTTGATCGGAATTCCACCAAGCTATGGAGTGGACGAAGAGCATCTTGCGCATTTCCGCGTTCGTGCCTCACAGGGGATTTCCGGGGAAGTGTTCCGAACGGGTGAACCCGTCATCTTTCTCGACGCGATCGCAGACCCGAGGGCGCAGCGAGACCCGTTCAGCCTCGTTCACGCGCAAAACGGCATCACCGTTCCCTTGATCATCGAAAAGCGGGACGAGGAAAACCGAGTCGTCGAACGCAATACGATCGGCGTACTTCACGCATTTAACAAGCGACACGGAGAAGATTTCAACGACGAGGACGTTCGACTGCTCGAACGAATGGCGAGGAATGTCGGGTCGATCATTGCCAACCTCCAGCTATACCGAGAAGTCGTTCAAGAGCGGGAAGAACTGCTCCAGACCTTCGAATCGCTGACCGCTGGTCTGCTGCTGGTGTCCCCAGAAGGACGCCTGAGCCAGATGAACGCCACCGCCCGAGCCATCTTCGGCGTGTCGAACGACAGCGTGGGCAAGAACGTCGCCGAAGTCATCAAACACGAAGATCTTCAGGCCCTGATCAACGAAGCGAGGTCGGGTGCCGAAGGCGCGAAAAAGGAACTCCACGTCACGCTCGCGGGCTCCTCAGATCGCATCTACGAAGCTCAGGCAGCCGTTGTCAAAAACGAGGACGGCAAAGAAGTCGGCGTCGTCGCGATCCTGATCGATGTCACCGACATGCGAAATATCGACAAGATGAAGTCGAGCTTCGTTGCGATGGCCTCACACGAGCTGAGGACTCCTCTCACGGCCATCAAGGGTTTCTCCAGCACCTTGCTGGAAGGTGTCGATTACGACATGTACGGCAAGGACGAGCAGAAAGAATTCCTCGGGATCGTTGTGAACGAATGCGATCGTCTGCGACGCCTGATCGATGATCTTCTCAACACCAGCCGCATCGAGTCGGGCGAATCTCTCAAGCCCAGCTACAGCCGCTTTGAGCTCAAGCCTCTCTTGGAGAAGGTCGTTGCCGTTCAGCAACAGGCTTCAAACCGGCACAAGGTTCTGCTTCAAATTCACAACCCCCTCCCTGAGACGATTGTGGGCGACTCCGACAAGTTCGACCAGATCCTCACCAACTTGCTGAATAACGCAATCAAGTATTCACCGAACGGGGGAGACGTGATCGTCCACGCCAAGAATGAAGGAGACACCGTCCTGCTCGGCGTCCAAGACCAGGGCATGGGAATTCCCAAAGACCACCTGTCCAAGGTTTTTGAGCGCTTCCACCGCGTCGACAACGAGGACAACCGCAAAATTTATGGCACCGGTCTAGGTCTGTTCTTGGTCAAGCACCTGGCAGAGCAAGTCCACATGGGTCAGATCTGGGCAGAGTCCGAAGTCGGCGTTGGATCGACCTTCTGGTTCCGCATGCCGGCCGAGCTCGATCTCGAAAAAGCCAAGGAAATGAACCAATAGTCGCGACATTCTCTGGAATGTAACCCGGAACTGTTCTATCTCTTGCCGCTGGCGTATAAGGAAGTAGCGAAGTGAACCATTCATCGCCTCTAGCTCTTCCGGTCGGCCTGCTCATGCGTGGCACCTACACAGTCGAGCCATTTGAGAGCATCGAAGTCGCTGTCAAGAAGCTCAGGGAGAATGGTTCGACCCTCCTCCCCATCGTGGAAGACAGTGCCTTTTCCGGAGTGGTCAGCGAACGAATCCTTGTGTCGGCTCTGGCAACTGGAGTCGAAGTCAGCAGCCCGGTCTCTTCAGTCGCTCATGGCTGCCTGACTATCCAACCTTCCGCCACCGGTGCGGAGGCCCTGCGGCTCATGGAGGAAGGCGGAGAGCAAACGCTCGTCGTGATCGACCAAAACGGCCGCGTAATTGGCATCCTAAGTGCGATAGATCTCTACTCCAAACGAACCGCTCCGCCGCGCCCTCCACTTGTCGGAGGCATGGCCACCCCTTTCGGTGTTCACCTAACCACCGGAGGCCTGAGAGCCGGAGTTAGTCACTGGGCGCTCATCTCGACGGGAGCCGTCATGTTCACCCTCCTGATCATCGGAAATCTCCTTGGCTGGGCGATTGTGAATGGTCTTGACCGATTTCATCCAGCGAACTGGATCCTCACCACGCTCCAGGCCTTCCTGCCGCTCCTGTTTTTTGCAATCGGCATGCGCCTGATCCCGCTGAGCGGTATTCATGCCGCCGAGCACAAGGTAGTCCATGCCATCGAGCGGGGAGAAGAGCTCACACCGGCAGTCGTGCGCCGCATGCCAAGAGTGCATCCGCGGTGCGGCACGAACATCGCGGCTGGAGCATCGCTCTTCATCGGGCTATCCAACGCGGATTTCATTCCAGTTCAGGAATTTCGATTTCTGATCGCCGGGATTGCCACCCTCGCGTTCTGGCGTCCCCTTGGATCGTGGCTTCAGTATTGGGTCACAACGAAGGAGCCCAACGACAAGCAGATTGCGCTAGGCATCCGTTCAGGCAAGTTGCTTCTGGAGAAATTCGCCACCCAAGGATCAGGATCGACTTCCATCGCGGGTCGCATTTTTAATAGCGGCCTTCTGCATGTCATCGCAGGCAGCCTTTTGGCACTCGGCATCTTCTCGGCCCTCACCGTGATCTTCCACCTTCCTCTCGACATCAGCTAGCGCTCGCCGAGAACTCGTTCCGCCAGGATAAACGCAGCGAAATCGTCGACCGGCTCTGGTGGAATCTGCATCGTAGAGGGCACAATTCGCCGCCACCCTCTTCGTGGATGATGCTCCCAGTATCGCTCCCTCGCCTCATAGGACGTGTTCTTTTCATCGACGACTAGGATCGCCATGCTGGGAAAGGCCTCACGCAATTCTTGGATGAGCGGGCCCGAAGTGGTTCCGCTCCCCACCACAGCCAGAGAGTAGGCCTCGATCTGGGACGCTTGGCTCACATGGTCAACCACCTGCTCCCGGGGACAGATCACCCGCCAGACCAGTGTAATTTTGCCGTCCTCCTCTCGTCGGGCCAACGCCATCCCCACTTTGCTCGATCCAGGGTCAAGAGCAAGCACCGTTTTCGACATGGTGCCTAGCGTACAACGAACGACACCGCGAGTGGGTCGGCTGCTCGAATTTGCCCCTTTGCAACGGCACGAACTCGCACCTCGCGATTGTGCTCGCGAATCTCGTCATAGAGGCTCAATATCTGTTCGGAGGTCACCGCTCCAAAGCTGTTCTCTTGGGACGACGCAGGAATCATCTTATCCACCAGCGCCTTCGTTCGAACCTTGGCTCCAAGGGTATCCAGCATCTTCACAATCTCGCTCTTATCCTTGCGTCCGTCAATTCGCACTTCCGCGAGAAACTCGCCCGGCTGATAAATCACTGGGTTCGCTCGCTTGTCCAGTCCTAATAAAACTGGCTCCTTCAGAAAAGTGTTGAAGCGAGAATAAATGATCAGCACCTGATCGTTTGGAGCGCCCGCCATGCTCGAGGCCATCGTATCGCGTTGGCTCTGCTCGGAAACTGGCATCCCATTGGGGCCGATGTATTCGAAGAGCTTCGCATAACGCATCTGGTCGTCCTCGCCTGCGCCAAGATCCTTAGCCTGCACGTTTGCGGTAGCGAGCGCTCGATCGATGCTCGTCAAGACGTCCTGCTTGCTGCTTCTGGCCGGAATGTCGATGCGGAAAATTTCCTGTCCATTGGAGAGGATCAGCGGCTGATAACGCGAAGATTGAATCATTCCCGCGGCACCATTGCGGATCAGATTGGCAGCATTGATCGCCGCATCCCGCTCCTGCTCCTTTTGACGAACCTCCGTTTCCAAGTCACCGACCGTCTTCTCTAGCGCCTGACGAGTCGTCTCCAGCTTGGAGATCAGAGCCGTCTGCTTCGAGATTTGGTTTTGAAGGTCATCGATCTGCTTGCGCTTCTCGTCGATCTGGAATGAGAGCTCGAGGTTGTAGCTCTTCAACTCATTCGTGTCTGTGTTCAGCTTCGTATAGTTGCCGTTCAACTTGTTGTACTCGGCAAGCTGTTTGGCTAGAGACGCCTTTGCAGTGGAGAGTGCCGCCTTCTCTGCATCGAGCGCCGTTTTCTTGGAGGCCAGCTCGGATTTGGTCGATTCTAGGATCGTCCTCAATGGCGCAATCTGCTTTCGAGCCTCAACCAGATCCGTGTTGGCTAAAGAAAGTTTGCCCTCCGTCTGGTTGAGTAGCCGATTCGCGGCCGCCAGCTTCTTCTGCAACTCGGAGTTGCTGCTCTCGAGTTCCTTGTTGCTCGTCGAAAGATCCTTGTTCTGTTGACGAAGAGTGGATCCCTCGGAACGCAACGCATTGTTGTTCCGAATCAGGCCCTCATTCTCAGCCAGCGCCTTTCGCCCTTGGAGCAGCACGGTCCGCATATCCGAGCTGACGATCCCGATGAAGACGATCGTCAGGAACGTGATGAGCATCCCTGCCCCCGCCGCCATGATCATCGCCGCATATTTGGGCCGAATCCGCTTGTGGAACGTGTATCGCTTTTTGCCCCACTTCCGTCCGAGATTATCGGCAACGAGGGCAATCGCTCCGCCCATCAGGACGAACACGATTAACCAAGCTGTCAACAAAAAATCCATTTACTTTTTCTCTTACCGATTACGACGCCAAATGACGATTACACTCGCGACAAGTCCTATAGCAACCGGCGTAAAGCTCGCGAGATAAGGCGGGAAAATGCCTCCTTGCGCATATACATTCATGAAATTCCCCAGAGTGAAGTAGCTGAAGATGATCGCAACTGAAATCGCAAAGCCAGTGGCGCTGCCCGTCCGATGATTCCTTATGCCGAGAGTCGCCCCGAGAGTTCCGAAGATGAACGCCGCAAGAGGAAGAGCGATCTTGTTCCAATACCCATATTCGTAGTTCCGGCGCTGCTCCGGAGTCAGGTTGCCGCTTTCCTCCCCCTTCTTGATCAGTTCTTGAATTTGTTGCATGCTGAACACGGTCATGTCGTTATTGGTGGAAGCCAAAATATCTTCCGGCGACATGCTCAGTTCCGGCACGTATTGGGTTGGCCAGACATCACCCTTGATCTCGATCCGCGAGGTCCCGTCGCGGCTGACTAATTCAGCCCCGCCCCGAATCCGCCACTTGTTCAGGCTCCCGAGAAACTCGAATTCCTTAGCGTAAAGAATGTAGCTCTCTTTGCCCGACGCATCATATGTCTGCATGAACACTCCGTCCAGAGTCGGCGCCCCTAAACCGACCCCACCCGGATTGAAGTTCTTCGCCCCGAACAGCGCCACCAGCCGCCCGTCCTTCACATACTTCTGCACCACCGGCTGTGAAGCCGTGCTCGTCGCCTGCTGGGCTATATTCGACATCAATTTAATCGAATCTTGGGCAGCCCGCGGGACCACATTTTCGTTAAGGAAGAAAGCCAGGCCGGCAACCAGCAGCGAGAACACTGCGACCGGAGCGACAATGCGGTAAAGGCTAACCCCTGCCGCGCGAACAGCGGTTATTTCGCTGTCACCGCTTAGGCGTCCGAAAGCAAGCATCGCTCCGAGGAGAAGCGCCATGGCAAACGTCTGCACCAGGATGGCCGGAAGGAGCAGCAGCGTAAGATGAAGAATCGTACCGGGCGAGACACCTTGGACGGTGTATTTCGCGATCCTGCCCAAGTAAGTCGCCGCGATGAGCAGCATCGTAAACATCGCCACCCCGAAAAGCCACGGCCCAATCAATTCCTTTAGGACCAGGCGATCCAATCGCTTCATCAGGAGTTCTGGTCCCCTTCTTGATCCTCTTCTTGATCGTCTTTTTGATCGTCTTCGTCGGATTGATCTTCCACGCCGCTCCCAGGAATACCGGCGTCCATCATCTCCGACTTTGCAAAGGTATCCGTTCCAAACTGTTGGCCGAGGTAGTGCTTGCGAACCAGGTCGTTCCCTGCGATTTCTTGCCCAGAGCCTGCTGCGATGATCGCGCCGTCCACGAGAATATAGTTGCGGTCCGTGATCCGAAGGGTCGCCGATACGTTGTGATCGGTGATGAGAATGCCGATGTTGCGCCGCTTGAGCCGGAAGATGATCTCCTGAATCTCTTCAATGGTCACGGGATCGATGCCAGTGAATGGCTCGTCCAGCAGGATGAAATTGGGTTCCGTTGCCAGCGCGCGAGCAATTTCGACACGCCGCCGCTCACCTCCAGAGAGGACATTGCCGTTGCTCTTCAGGATGTGCTTGATATGAAGCTCTTCCGCAAGCTGCTCGATCTTCTCCTTCTGCTCTTTGCGGCTCCGCTTCGCGAGCTCGAGCACCAGCCTGAGGTTGTCTTCGACCGACAGTTTCCTGAAGACGCTCGCTTCCTGCGGAAGGTATCCAACCCCTTGACGAGCGCGCCGGTACATCGGCCAGCGAGTCACTTCCGTCTGATCGAATTCAACCTTTCCTTTATTCGGCTTGACCAGACCTACCGTCATGTAGAACGTGGTCGTTTTCCCGGCTCCATTGGGACCGAGCAGCCCCACAATTTCGCCTTGCGAAATGTTATAGCTGACACCCTTGACTACCTGCCGCCCGCGGTAGCTCTTGTGAAGGTCGGTCGCCGTAATCCTCATGAGCCGCCACCCCCCTGAGGACGGGCCTCGGCCTTCGCTGGAGAGCCAAGAAGCTTGATGTCCTTCAATTCATTTTTAGGTCCGAGGGAGAGGATCGCCGTTTGCCCAGAAGCATTGCCCACATATCCTAAACCATCACCCTGTATAAGGACGTGCCCGCTCAACGTGATGGTCCGATCTGATCCGATCAGCTTCATCAAGGCGCGGTCCGCCGATCCTTCGAGCGATACCGTGCTATCGGTGCGCCGCATCTTCATCGACATCTTGATTGGACCGGAGACCTCTCCCGAAGACATCAAGTCCTGCGATACTGGAGCTCCCGGAAACAGGTCGAAGTCAGCCGTTCCGCCTTCCACTGTGATCAAGTACACGTCGTCCGGTTGGCGGAACACGCCCCGAAATCGATTCTCGATATGCAAGTGTCCGACGCGCTCTGTTCCTGTATAAAGTAACGAATTGGCTGAGAATTCAGCCGTAGCCGAAACCGGTCCACCCGCTTGCAACTCGGCGAACTTGAAGAGGGCTTCGCCATCGACGCTGGCCCGCTTCAGGAATGGTTCCGCGTCTGCGTCGCGGCTGATCTGAGCCGAAATAGTGGAACCGGAAACAGTGATTCCCAGGTGTGGTGCCTGCACCAGTGCATTTCCTTTCGCCACCACCTCGTTTTCGACCACCGATGCGGTGATCTGTGCCGCCGTCACATCGATTTTTCCGGCCCGACCGGTAACGCTGATGTGCGGTTGCTGAAGCGAAACCGTCACGAACCCCACACTGAGCGCCTTCAATAACCTAGTCATGCGATTAGCTGAAATCGAACTTATAAACAGCGCCATCCTTATTCAAATAGAGGGTCGCCCTAGAGGTCTCCAGGTTGAAAGTGCTCGTGCTCTTTCCGCCTTCTGCCTTAACATTACCGGTTAATGTGATGCGTCCTTCTCCGCCAACGGTTCCGTAGGTCATTTTCGATGCTCGGAGGCTGATGTTGCCGCCCGTTGCCTGAGTGACGCTGACGCGCACATTTCCAGAAACGGTCGCCGACTGCAGGGGACGCGATTGTGCGGAATTGGTCAGGTGCGCAGTGGCCGAGGAGCCGGTCACATTGAGCGTTTCCTTCCCCGCTCTCGAATTCACCAGGCGTACGGGACCAGAGATCGTCACATCTGCGCTCGATCGACTGCCGACGAACGTTCCCCCTGATCCGGTGAGTTCCGAGGTGTCGCCGGAACCCTTGCGAAGAATGCGTAAGCTCTGCTGAGCGGTCACTTTCTGAACCGGATCTTTCACACCCTTCGTCTGATCGATGATCGCAACCAGGGAAGGGGACCACAGCTCCAGACCTTGGCGGGCCGAGCGAATGTAAACATTCCCGCCCGATTTTTTCAGCGTGAACTGATACCGATTCGGCCCCATGAACTTGAGCGAACCGCCTCCGGCATTGACGCTCCAATCACCATCCTCACTCTTGTAGTTCAGGACTTGCCCATGGACAAGAATCGCCTGCAGCATGGCGAGCACGACAACAAGCTTTTTCAAGGACGCTTAAACTCCTTGGGCGTGGCGATCACCTTAAGATCGGGAGTAGCCCAAATCTCATCCGGCCCGGACAAACTGCCATTCACTCCGCTTACCACCAAATGTCCTTTCGCGACGATCAGCTTCTGTTTCGCCCGATACTCCAAGTTGTCGCAGTGCAGTTTCATCTTATAGCTATTGGATTGGACGTCCACGCCGCCAGATAACTTCAACAGCTGCTTCTCTTTGTTGGCGGAAGCGCTCTCCGCTTGAAAGGAACTCGCCTCTTTCCCACCCGCAAACATCGAGCCGCTGACTCCCTCCATATCGCTCGCGAATGGCCCCTCGTTACCGATCGTCAAGCTCGCTTTCTGCCAAGAAATCTTATAGAGGATTTCCTGAAGGTTATCTGGGCTGCGCACCTCGACCGTCCCAGGATCGGCGTGAACCGCAATCGGCTTCTCCAGAAGCGGCTTCACCTCGGGCGGTTTGGAACTCGTCGATTTGGTTGCGCCGCATCCCATCCCCAGGAGAGCGGCTGAGATCGCTAACCCGAAGTAGGCAGAACGGATAGTGGCCTCCTCGCGAACTTTCCTTGATGCTGGCCTGCCAGCTGGCCACACGCCGCCGCAATTTCGTGCCCCCGTTCCGTGCGTTGCGTGACGTTGATCCCCTTCTGCTCCAAAATTGACCGGAACAGTTTGATTCTTGAAGGCTCCGGGCGGGCGAAACCCTGCTCCGTATCGACCCAGTTAAAGGGGATGAGGTTGACAACCAACGGCACGCCCCGAGCAACCCGCGCGAGTTCTTGCGCTTGGTCGGTGGTGTCGGTCACTCCCTTGATCAGCAGATACTCGAGCGTGATCTTGCGTCCGGTGGCGGCCTGATAATCCCTCATCGCCTTCATCACTTCGGCGACCGGCCACTTATGGTTCACCGGCATAAGGCGATCGCGCACCTCGTCCACTGCCGAATGCAGCGACAGAGCCAAGTGGATCGGCAGCTTTTCCTTCGCTAGTTCGTAGATCTGCGGCACAAGCCCGACCGTCGAAACGGTTAAATGGCGGTAGCTGAGACCCACTTCTTCATGCAGAAGATGAAGGCTTTTCACGACATTCTTGAGATTGAGCAGGGGTTCGCCCATTCCCATAAACACCACGTGAGAAATGCGTTTTGGGGATATCCGCTGCAGCATCAGATACTGCCCAACGATCTCGCCAGGAGTAAGGTTCCGATCAAAGCCGCCAAGACCGGTCGCGCAAAATTTGCACCCCATCGGACAGCCCACTTGGCTGGAGATACAGCAGCTAACCCGATCTGAGTAAGGGAGCAGGACACACTCGTACACCTGGCCGTCCCCGTTATGAACTAGAAGTTTATCGACGCCGTCGGTGGACGTGCGATGAGAGGCGACCTGAAGCGGCTGAAGGTTGTACGTCTCGCTTAACTCGTCGCGAAGCTGTTTGGGCAAATCGGCCAACTCTGACCATTCATGCTCCGCCTTACGATAAAGATGGAGAGCGATCTGGCTCGCGCGCATGCGAGCATCGGAGCGATCGGCGAGCACTTGCTGTAACTCCGCCCGATCCAATCCGACAAGGGTCGGCTTAGGAAGTGACAACTTATTCTATTTTACCTACGCCGACCCGTCCGTCCTCTGCTTCAGCTAGGTCGCACGGAGCGTGCTTGAACCAGCGAGGGTGACGCGATCCAGCTTTCGGCGACCTCGTCGTCGGGCAGCAGATCGAGCCCAACGCTTCGGCAAGCATCGCCAGCGTCTCGGCGATATCGGATCCGGAACGTGGCATCGCATTTCATCAAATCAAGAACGATTCCAACCTGAAACGCCCTCAAATCCTCTACCGCGGCACGCGCGGCGGCGCTGTTGTCCCTAGCCCGTGCGAAGCTGCGAATCGATTCTCCCAGTTGCCCAAGAGCTTGGCAGGCGAAGCCTCGCAGCTCAAAGTACCCAGGCTCGTAAGGGTTCAGCTTGATGAGCGTTTCGATCGTTTTGCTCAGTTGTGCAAACTGACCAGCTTGCCACTGTGCCTTCGCAAGCACCTCAAGGGCCCCAATCTGATGAGGGTCCTCTCGGAGAACGGCTCTCGACTCTCGAATGACTTGTTGCGCTCGACCCGACTTGAGGAGGGTTTCCAAACGGCTGAGCCGGGATTGGACGGTTTCCTGCGGTCGCTTCATGACAGATTCCATTGTGCTCTCCTGGCGCAACCCCGAGAATCACGATTTAGCATAGCGGCAGAATGTTCACGCGAGTAGCGGGCAAATATACTGGACTAAGTTCGCAATCATCGGGATGCAACACAAAATCCAGTGTTAATGCGAGGGTTTGGGGCGGATAATGGGTCTCGAACCCACGACCTCCTCAGCCACAGTGAGGCGCTCTAACCCCTGAGCTATATCCGCCGCGCAGAGTCATTATTGTGCTTGAAAAACCCGCGCTGAGTCAACCGGAGAACCTTTCGAGTAAGATGAGCCCTCCTGCTATTATTGCGATGAAATTTCGTCTGTGTGGGCTTAGTGCTCGTAATCTTGGCCCCGTGTTCGCGTCCCGCGCTTCATGGATGGCCAGCCTCCCATTGCTCCTTGTCGTAGCCGGTTGCGGTGGAGACGGAACGACGAATTTCCTCAGTTCGATCTATATCCAGGTTCAGCCAGGACCGAAGTTTGCCCCCATGGACTCCTATGCATTGAGCGAAGCACGGGTCACCTTTATCAACACCGACTCCATCTCGCACAGCATCGATTGGCAGGGTCAGCAAGGCCTCACTCAGCTTATCCCTGCTGGCAGCCGCGCATGGTTCGATCTTCCTCGCGCCGTGGTCGGCACAAGCTATAGCTTTCGTCTCGATGGCAGCGGTCCCGTGGCCACTGTCACAATCGTTGCCGCCCGTTAGCGAATCTTAAAGACGCGTCGGCAGGATACGAATTCGACGGTTCGGGTCTTCTCCGACCGACTCACTCGCGAGCCGTCTCGCCTCCACCATTTGATGCTGCGCTTTGCGTACAGGAGCAGGCTGAGGAGACAGTTCAAACGGCTTGTTGCTTTGCAGCACCGTCTCAATGCCTGATTGGGCTTCCTCTAAGGCCTTGTCGTCCACGTCCGGCCCCTCCGTCTGATGACGAATGATCGTGTCGAGCGCATCCGATATTTGCGAAAACGTGTTCGATTTCACGACCACCGTATTGATCGGCTTCCCCGCGATGTCGCGCAGTTTCTTTGGTTTTGCCTGGTAGGTGGAACGAATCGCCATCACCGCGTCCGCCTGGCTTAAATCGTTGATCACGTAAGCTGGCGCGCGCTTCTCGCGTATCGCTCTTTCTAAACGAGTTCGAGCAATCCCGTAAGGATAGATTCGAATCAGATGCTGCGCTGCCTGACGAGCCGCCTCGCTAGCCTCTCCGCCGTTCGCCGCAACCTTCTGCGCCGGACTTTCCGCCGCCCGCTCCTGCCGAGCCAAGGCGGGAAACCGCTTATTGAACCCAGGCTCATCCAGTTCAGCGGTCTGCTCCTTTTGCACGACTTCCGTCTCCCCGGCTCCGGTGCGAACCCGAATCTCTGGCCGAGGCGGCACGCCGCGCAAGATCATATCGACCGTCTTCTGCACATCGTTGTGAACGGCGAGGCGCTCATAATCGAGCAGTTCGATGACCACATCGAACGTCGGCGGAGCTTTTCGCTCCAGTACCGTCTTCTGAGTCCCCCTCCTAGCCGCTTCGGCGTCGGAGAGGGTCACCGCCTGAATGCCACCGATCAGGTCGCACAGAGTCGGATTCAACATCAGATTTTCCAGCGTCTGCCCGTGAGCCGTGCCGACAAGCTGCACGCCGCGCTCCGCGATCGTGCGAGCCGCCGCTGCTTCCGCCTCGGTGCCGATCTCGTCGATGACGATGACCTCCGGCATGTGGTTCTCAACCGCCTCGATCATCACGTTGTGTTGCTCCGCCGCCACCCGAACCTGCATCCGCCTCGCGGAGCCGATTCCAGGGTGCGGCACATCGCCGTCTCCAGCAATCTCATTGCTGGTGTCCACGATGACCACGCGCTTCTCGACCTCGTCGGAAAGCACGCGCGCAACCTCACGCAGCTTGGTCGTTTTGCCAACGCCCGGCTTGCCGAGAAGAAGAATGGACTGTCCCGAACGCACGATATCGTCGATCATGTCGATCGTTCCTTCGAGGGCCCGACCTACTCGACACGTGAGACCGATCACCTTTCCGTGCCGATTCCGAATCGCCGAAATGCGATGCAGCGTACGTTCAATGCCCGCTCGATTATCAGAGCCGAATTCCCCAATATTGCGCGTCACGAACTCGAGATCGTCGCCGCTCACAATCAGATCAGGCATCCGAACCACCTTGTTTCGGTATCTGGCTTCGGCCGGTCGACCGTAGTCGAGCACGATTTCAATCAGGCTTTCGAATTCATTGGCTTGCTCGAGGCGCAGTCGCACCTCGGTCGGCAACACTACGAGAAGTTGGTCCAGCCCGTCTGCGTATAGAGACATTAGATTTTTAGTGAAAAGTGTTGGAACGCCAACACCCTACCCATCATAAGACGCTTTCCCGGGATTTGTTGCTTCAATTTCAAAAAATGGGCTAGGACCGGAGTCGGTGGTTTTGTACTCGATCTTGGCGGTTTCGTCAACCCGTTCCTCGGCCAGTCCGTGAACAATCTGGCGTAGAAACCGTCAGGGCTGCTATCGCCGAAACCCTACTGGAGGTCTTACTTTGAATCGAATTCTACTCGTCGGAATCGCTGCCACGATGCTAGTCGCGACGGCTCCAGCGCAGGGGCGCAACCGAGGACAGAACGCCCAAGATCGCATTCAGCAACGTGCTGGAAGCGTCGTGCAAAATGCTCTCGAATTGCAGGCGAAGCAGTTCGACCCCTTAGAGCTGATCTATCGGCAAGACGTCCAAAAGGATCTAAAGCTCGACCTGGGTCAGCGCAACAAGCTCGACAACCTTCACGATCAGCAGGTCCGTGAAATCGCCGAAGCGGTTCGGCAAAATCGCAGGAATCGAAATGGAGCCCTTGCTGAGCCACAGGAAAAGGCTCGCGCCGAGACTCAGGCCAAGATCGATGAGCTGCTGACGCCGGAGCAGAAAGCCCGCCTGAAGCAGATCTCACTGCAATTGATGGGGAATCGTGCCCTATTCATGAGCGACGTTCAAGCAAAGGTCGAGATTACCGAGCCTCAAAAGGCCCAGCTCACCGCTATCGAAGCTCAGCAGAGCGCGAAAATCAACCAGCTTCAGACCCAAGTCGCAAGGCGTCAAGTGAGGTCCGACGACCTGCCGGCCATGCTGGACACCATCAACAAGGAGACCGACGATTCGATCGCCGCAGTGCTTTCCGATGCACAGAAGAAGTCGCTCCAAAGCCTCTTTGGCGAAAAGTTTAAGGCAGACCGTTAAGGGGACAGACTCTGGAGTTGGTCGAGGGTCGCCCGCTTGTCGAGGACATCGTTCGCCACCTCGCATCGAGAGCTCATGAGACATGCGGGGCAGCCGCCCTCGCATTCGCAGGTATTCAGCAGATCGAACGCATCTGACGTCCATTTGCCGTAGTTCTGAAACAATTTTTCGCAGAAGCCGACTCCGCCGGGAGTTTGATCATAGACGAACACCGCCGGCCTAAAAGTATCGGCGAACGCGCTGTACCAAGAACTGCCAAGGTCGGCACGATCACAGCCCGCGATGAGTGGTGCCACGCTCATGAGAGAGTGTTCTAAGCCGTGGATGCCTCCGAGTTGGCGCGTGACATCTTCTTCCGAATTCAATGCCGGTAGGTCGATTCGAACGGCTACCGTTTCATACGTGTTGGGCGGCAACTCAAGAGGTTCGATGGAGAGAACGTTATCGCCATCCAGGGACTTCCTCCGAAAGCCTACGACGCTCGACGTCACCTTCACTTGGCACACGCTAACGGTGCGCGTACCCGCTTGCTTCTGCAGTTGCGCGGGCCCTGGCTCTAACACCGACTGGAGAATGGGCTGGGTGTAGTAATCGGTTTCCTGCTTGGCAAGTTCGGCGCGCATGGCGTCTAAATCCAGCTTTTGAACTACAAATCCCTGGCCGCGATGCAGATACACCGCACCATCGTGAGCGGACTGCATGGCACGCCACCGCTCCATCGTCCCCAGGACGGTCCCATCCAACACAAGCGAAATCTGATCCCCGCCGCCACCCCGAATATTCACCGAGAGGGCAGGCGGCTCGTGCGACGGATAGAAGAAGAGGCCGTTCTTGAAGCAGAGTTCGCCACTCCGGTCCAACGTTTCCGCCACTTCGATGGCGCTCGATCCAAAATTTTCAAGCTCGCTTGGCGTCAGCGCCCGCTCATGCGAGGCGCAGAGTAACTGCTGTCCCAGAATCTTTGGATTTTCGGGATTCAGAACTGCGGATTCGCGAGTTCCCTGCATGACCACATCGGGGTTTCGAGTGATGAACTGCTCCAGAGGATCGTCGTGAGCGACCATGATCGCGAGTCCCTCTCGCGTACCTCGGCCTGCCCTTCCCGCCTGCTGAAAGAAACTGGAGATGCTGCCCGGATACCCATTCATGATGACTGCGTCCAGCCCTCCCACATCGACCCCCAGCTCCATGGCATTGGTCGCAGAGAGCCCCAGTAAATCGCCCTTGAACAGGGCTTGCTCGATCTGGCGTCGTTCCTTGGCCGTGTAGCCGGAGCGATAACTCTCAACCTTTTCTGGTCGAACCTCACTTTCCTTCAGGCGTCGCTTCGTGTACCGAAGAACCAGCTCCGTGGAGATACGCGCACGGTTAAACGCGAGGGTGCGCAGCCCAGATTCCATGTTCGTGGCTAAAAGCTCCGATGTCACCACATTCGCGCTGAGCTTCTGATTCTCTCCCACCGAGGGCGGATTCCAAAAGATGAACGTTCGCTTGGCTCGCGGCGCGCCATCCTCGTCGATCAATTTGGCGCTCCTGCCCGTCAGCTTTTGGAATAATTCCGCCGGATTGCCGATCGTCGCCGAGCAGCCGATGATCTGAGGCCGAGAGTGGTGCCACTCGCACAGGCGGAGCAGCCGCCTGATGACATTCCCTACGTGTGAGCCAAACACCCCGCGATAGACATGCATTTCATCGATGACGATGAGCCGTAACGCACGCAGGAACTTCGTCCAGTTCTCATGACCCGGCAAGATCCCGACGTGAAGCATGTCGGGATTACTGAGGACGATGTGCGCGAGGCGTCGAATACTCGATCGCTGCGAAGGCGGAGTGTCCCCGTCATACGTGGCGGTCTTGATCTGCGGCCCAACCGAGAGCAGTTCCAGCTTGCCAAGCTGATCTTGAGCCAGCGCCTTCGTGGGAAAGAGGTACAGCATGCGTGCCGCAGGCTCTGTCAAGCTCCATTGAAGGGCCGGAAGGTTGTAGCACAGCGTCTTGCCGCTATTCGTTCCGGTAACGACCGCGACGTCTTCTCCGGCCATAGCCGCGTTGTAAGCAGCCGCCTGATGCGAGTAGAACCGATCTAAGCCCAGGGCTCGTAGCCGTTCTGCAAGCTGAGGATGGAGTGGAGCATCAAGCTCGCCGTATTGAGCTGACTTGGGATCAAACGTCGCGGTGTGCGCGATCTGCGATCCCATGAGTTCGCCATGAAGGGCCGGATACTCGTTTTCGATGCTATTCTTCGTGCTGTTTGGCACGTTCCTTCTTACGCTGCGTGAACTTCACTGCGTACACGCTGATGATAAACAGGACGCACATCGGAAGCGCCATCATCAGCATCGTGAACGCATCGTTGCTTGGAGTGATAATTGCACTGATGGTGAAGATTGCGACCGCGCCCTGCCTCCAGTACTTGAGCAGGGTAGCGCTTGAAAGAAGCCCAATTGCCCCAAGAGCGTAAACGACCACCGGAAGCTGAAATGCCAAGCCGAACGCAAGCATCATCTTCAGCACAAAGTAAATAAGCGTTCCCGCTTCCTGAAAGAGCGCCGTACCGGGAAACTCCTCAACATAGCTCGTGAACCACTTGAGCGCGTTTGGCATGAGCCACCAGGCAAAAGCAGCACCAATGAGAAATAGAATCAGACTGGCGGGCGCGATCTGCCGAAATGGACGCTTCTCGTTGACCTTCAAGGCTGGCGCGATGAATCCCCAAACCTGCAACAGGGCTAGAGGAAAAACGACGATGAAGCCAATCATGAAGGACAGCTTCAGCTTGAGCATAAAGGCAGCCGTGGCATTGGTGAACATCTCCGTGTAAGGAATGTTCTTCGCCTTCAACATCGGGACCACGCTCGCGTGGATCATATCGTTGACTTGACTGTAAAACCAGGGCTCGATGAAGTAATAGGCGACGACCCAAGCCGTCACAAGCATCCACACGACCCGAATGATGCGGGTGCGAA
>JAEVZK010000015.1 GCA_023392285.1 Armatimonadota bacterium
GGGGCGGGCGGCGGCAGACTTTTGGATCGTGGAAGATTCTCGGGTGAGTGGGAAGCTGCAGGCCCATTTCAACCTTCACAAGCCGATGCGCGTGCTTAACGAGCATACGAGCGAGGCTCAGATCAAACGATTCCTGGACGACATGAAGGACGGGTCGGCTTCGCTTGTCACAGATGGCGGATCGCCTGTGATCAGCGATCCCGGAGCAAAGCTTTGCGACGATTGCGCTTCGATGGGAATTGAAATTGATAGCATTCCCGGGCCAAGTGCGCCGATCAATGCTCTTGTATTGAGCGGATTTTATGCCCAGCGATTCTGCTTTCTTGGTTTCTTGGGTCGCAAGGCGGGCTCAATTCGCTCGGAGCTTGCACCCTTCGAAGCCTCACCCATGACACTGGTGCTCTTCGAATCACCCTTTCGGATTCGGCAACTCCTTCAAACCGCAGGGGAAGTCCTCGGAGAACGTCGCTACACGATCTGCCGAGAGATGACAAAGCTTCACCAACAGGTCTATCGGAACAGATTGCCGAACTTGCCGACCGAAAATGAAGTTACACCTAAAGGTGAAGTCACAATTGTTATTGAAGGAGCACGTAAGAGCTAGCCGAGATTTTGCTTCAGTGGTACAATCACGGCGCGCTACCAAAGGATTTGGTCAATGAAAGGATTCGCTGTCGCAATTTTCATCTTTGTTTTGTCGCTGGTCTGTGCCTTTGGGCAAGATCAAGGGACAACTGGCTACAAGATTCAGATCAATGACGTTCTACGCATTCAAGTCTATGGGGAACAACAAGTCAATGTGGAAGTTCCGGTCGACGAGCGTGGAAACATCAGCGCCCCATTCGTCGGGACATTAGCCGCAGCCGGGAAAACCACTTCAGAACTCGAGTCCGAGCTGACTGAAGCTTATAAAGCGCGCCTTCGGCTAAAAAATCCCAAAGTTTCGGTCACATTTGCGACGTTTCGATCGCTTCGTGCGAGTGTCACTGGCGCAGTTCAGCGAGCGGGTCAATTTGAATTCCGGCCGGGAGACACCATTCTCACCCTCATTGCCAATGCTGGCGGAACGATCCCCGATGG
Organism: Armatimonadota bacterium; assembly: GCA_023392285.1. Lineage (GTDB taxonomy): Bacteria > Armatimonadota > Fimbriimonadia > Fimbriimonadales > Fimbriimonadaceae > JAEVZK01. The sequence continues at coordinate 1,081 of JAEVZK010000015.1, forward strand.
CGGTGACCTATCGGCCGACCTTCGCCGAGCTAAGTTGAAGCGAAAGAGTTCAAACGAATACATCCCGCTCGACTTGTTCGCGCTCTTGATGCGAGGTGACCTCTCCCAGAACTATGTTTTGGAGGATGGCGATTCGATCGATATTCCTGTCAAAACTGACAATCGCATTTCCGTCCTCGGAATGATTCAGCGGCCCGGTATTTACCCATTCCGCGAGGGCATGAGGCTCTCCGATGTGATCACTCAAGCCGGTGGCGAGATCAAGCGTCAAACTAAGTTCAGCCAAATCGTGATTACGAGAGCGATTCCTGGCACCGACGACGAGTACATCCGCATCAAGGCCAACTTCGTCGACTTCGTGGCCAAAGGAGTGGTGTCACAAAATGTTCTCCTCAAGGCAGGCGATTTTGTCTACATTCCCTCGACCAACACTCCCGATATCGGTGAAATCAGTGGCGTGATTAGCTCTGCTTTCTATGTCGACCAGTTGCTTCGCCAGGGCATCTTCGGATTCAAGATCTTCCGATAAGCGGTCTGATTCTACGTACAGAAGGGTTCAAGCTGCGAGCTTGAACCCTTTCTTAGTGTTCTTCGATCTGCCACTCGGAAATGATTTCCGGCGATTGACGCAAGGTCGCGATCACTGAGCAATATTTATTGTCGCTCAATTCCACCGCACGCTCCACTGCTGCAGGATCGAGGCCTTCTCCCGAGACGATGTGGCGAATCGTGATTGAGGTGTAGGGGCGCGGAAACTCACCCGGCGGCACCCGCACTCCTTCGATTTCGATCCGGTAGCTGGATAGTTTCTGCCGCTTCTTTTCCAGAATAGAAACCACGTCCACTGCGGAGCAACCAGCAATCGCGCCGAGCAGCAGCTCAAGGGGAGAGGGTCCCAGATTCCTCCCGCCAAAGTCGGGATGCGAGTCCATTACAAATTTGTTGCCACTTGGAGGCTGCGCCTCAAACGCCACCCCGCCGATCCAGTTCACGGTAAACATGCAACTAGAGTTTGTCCGCTTCGGGATCTTTTAAATCAAACCAAAATTTGATTCTGACCGGGTCATGCTTGCTGCTTCCGCTGAGCTTTTCTTTGTCGGCGAAGAGGGAGCCATCCTGAAGATACACTTCGTTTAAGGTGCGGAGCTTGACTCTCAGGACGAGGGAAGCTTCCTTGCGACCATCTTCTAGGCTTTTCACGGTCAAGGTGATCGTGCCGTCCTCATTGATGCGGCTCACCAGTTCCAGGTAGCTTCCGAAAAAATCGTCTCCAACTTTAACGGGAGCTAGATTGCTCATCGTCAACCGCGTTTCTTTAGTTGCCAAACGGTTTGACAGAATCAATTTCAATTGAGTTTCGGCTGGGCGAACGTCGAAGAGCTCGACAATGGAGAGAGCCTCTTTAACCTCGTCCGGGTCCCCAACCACTTCGAGTTCACCGGTACGGTCGTTCGCATCCATAACCACGCTCTGCCGCATGAAGGAACTTTCCGAAGTTCGCGGCTCCCAGTGAAAGATGCTCTTTTGAGCAGATGAACTGAGCCTCGCAAGAAGTCGAGACGGAGCCACATGCTTGGTCAGATAGGTGTCAGCTAGACCACAGGACGTAAGCAGACCTAGAACGAGCGCAAGACAACATTTCTGCATGTGCAGTGGACGTATCCAGGGCAGATTCCGTTCATCCTGGACGAGGCCGCAAAAGGTGTTCGGTGTAAGCTGGCATGATGAGTTGGACGGAAGCGCGTATTCGCGTCCGGTATGGCGAAACCGATCAGATGGGGCACGCATATTATGCGAACTATCTTTACTGGTTTGAGCAGGCCCGCGGTGAGTGGTGTCGCGATCGAGGATTCACTTACAAGAGTCTAGAGGAACGTGGCGTTTTTCTTCCCGTCGTCGAAGTGCACCTTCGCTATCGCGGAGAGGTCAAATATGATGACTGGATCACCATAAGGGTCAAAGTCAGCGAAACAAAGCGAGCCGCCATGAAGTTCGAATACGAAGTGGTGAACGAGACGAGCGGCAAGTTAGTTACTGAAGGTTACACCTGGCACGTGGTGATGAACGGCGACTCGAGGAAAGCCATGACGATTCCAGATTTTATGAAAGAGCTTATCCAGCGCGATCCCGACCAATACGAGAGGATCCAGTAATGTCGGAGCTCCGCTATCACCCATTCCTCGGGCAATGGGTCACAACCGCGACTCACCGCCAAGACCGCACGTTCCTGCCTCCAGACGATTATTGCCCGTTGTGCCCCACTAAGCCGGGTGGCTTCCCTACCGAGGTGCCGTTCGAGCACTATGATATCGTCGTCTTTCAGAACAAATTTCCCTCACTCAGCCCGAATCCCCCCGAGCCCGCGGTGATCGGATCGGAACTGATGCCAGTACGGCCAAGTCACGGCGTGTGTGAGGTTGTCTGCTATACCGAAGATCATCACGCAACCCTCGCGACTCTACCTTTCGAACAAATTCAGAAGCTCACACGAGTTTGGAAAAACCGCTACGAAACCCTTGCCGCACTCGACTTCGTCGATTACGTCTTCATCTTCGAGAACAAGGGGAAGGAGATCGGGGTGACGCTCAGTCATCCTCATGGACAAATCTACGCCTATCCCTTCATACCGCCGACCCTTTCAACCGAACTGGCGAACGAAAGGGCGCACCTCGAGGCGACTGGACGTAATTTGTTCGATGATTGGCTGAAGGTTGAGTCGACCGGTGAGCGGCACGTCTGCGAGAACGACACGTTCGTCGCGCTAGTCCCCTTCTTCGCCCGTTACCCCTACGAAGTGCACGTCACGAGCAAGGAACACCTTTCTTCGTTGGCACAGATGACTCCTGCGCATCTGGATGATTTGGCCCGAATCCTACTCGACGTCACGAAACGGTTCGATCGACTCTTTGGTTTTTCGATGCCATACATCATGGGTATGCATCAAATGCCTGCGATCAAGGGTTATGAGTTCAACCGCTTTCACGTGGAATTCTTACCGCCCTACAGAACGGCCAAGAAGCTGAAGTATCTCGCAGGGAGCGAAGCCTCCGCCGGAGCGTTTATCAACGACACCTTGCCGGAGGTGACCGCGAAGACCTTGCGAGAACTATGATCGCAGCTGGCGGGGTATGCTTTTCCGACCACCTTTATGAGAGTTAAGAACAAGGAAATTCGAGCTCGACGCCACCGCAAAGAGCAAAAGATCAAAGACGCCGCGCGAGAGCTGCGCGCCCAGTACGGTGAAGGTGGAACGAAGCCTGCACCCGTCAAGGCCGCCGCACCGAAGAAAGCCGCTGCCCCTAAGAAGGAAGGTGCCGCTAAGGCCGCCCCAAAGAAGGCTGCCGCACCTAAGGCGAAAAAGGCTGACGCGCCCGCTCAATAGCGAGTCCGATATCAAGCTGCGCCGGTAACCTTGTGAGGGCAAGGTTATCGGCGTTTTTATGAAGATTTCAGTCGTTGGCGCAGGCATCATGGGCCTTGCAACCGCTCACGCTTTGCAACGGCGGGGGCACTCAGTCACGGTCTACGAGCAATTTTCTCCGGGCCACGAGAACGGCAGTTCGCACGGCAATTCGCGCATCGTCCGGAAAGCCTATCCTGAATCCTTCTACACCGAGATCATGGCGGACGCTTATCCGCTTTGGCAAGAATTTCAGAGGCGATTTGAGACGCAGATTCTCTTTGAATGCGGGCTCCTCTACTTTGGTGAACGCGATTCCAAAAATCTCGCCGACGTTTTGGCTGGTCTGGAGGGCGTAGACGAGCCCTACGAGCTGGTCGAGGCTGGGAGATTCGCAGGGCCGTGCCTGGATCGGAATCAGGTCGGCATCTTCACACCGAGAGCCGGGTGGGTTCATGCGGCTCAAGTGATGGCTTGCCTCCGCGACTCGGTACATGAGATTCGTTACGATCCCGCTGATCTCGTTCACTGCGACCGCTACGTGCTCTGCCCCGGGCGATGGATTTCGGACTGGGTCCCCGAATTGCCTGTCACCCCTTCGAAACAGGTCTACGGCTACTTTGAACTTGAATCGCCGCTCGAAGGTCCAGTCTGGATCCACGACAGTCCGGAACTCTTTTACGGGTTCCCTTCCGAACCTGGATCATCGAAGGTGAAGGTTGGCTATCACGCACCTGGAGCGACAGAAGCCGAGCAGCAGGCGAGCCTGCTTATGGAGGCGCAGCGACGGTTCGGCCATGCCCGAGGGGCCAGCCTCCACGAGTGCTGGTACACGAACACGCCAGATCGGGATTTCCGTTGGGGGCATCACCAAGACCGAGGCTTTTGGCTATCCGCATGCAGCGGGCACGGATTCAAATTCGCTCCCTGGCTTGGTGAGAAGATGGCTGACTTTGTTGAAGAAAAAGACGAACCCGAGCGCACGCCTCGCTTTTGCTCAGGAACTGAGCGCTGAGGGCCTTACCTCAGCGCCAGCTGCTTAGAACTCTCCGTCATCGACAAGATCGCGATAATCGCGAAGAATGATCTCGCGCAACATCTTGCGTCCCCGATGGATTCTGGAGCGAATCGTGCCGATCGTCGTGCCCTGCTGCTCAGCGATCTCCGCATAACTCAGCCCGTCGAAATCGCACATCTCGATCGCCACTCGATAAAGATCCGGCAACTTAGAAAGGGCTCCGCGGATTCCTTCCGAAAGCTGCTTGTGAACCGTCTCCGCGTCAGCGGTGGGAGACTTGTCCTCGATCTGGATCTCCTGAACTTCCCCGTCCGAAGGAGAAATCATCGAGTTCAGCGATTCAGCCTTTCGAATCGGATTGTTCCGTCGCAGCGTGTCGAGGTAAGTCCTCTGCATGATGCGTAGAAGCCAGTTGAGAAATGGTCTGCCCGGCAAGTAGGAATCGAATCGCCTCCAAGCTTTCACGACCGTGTCTTGAACCAGGTCTTCGGCATCGAACTTGTTCCGGGTTAATTGCAGGGCCATCGAGTATGCGCGATTTTCGGTTTCGCCCATCAATCGCTCGAAAGCCCGCCTCTCCTCTTCTTCAGTTCCGATGACTCTTCTTTCCGCAACGGCCGCAATCATTTTCTCTCCTCAGTATTTACTTTGCCTCAAGATTCGTTGACTTGTCAACTATTTATCTCGCAATCTTTTAGACAAAATAGGAAACCCTTTTCGTTCCCAAATATGTCCAGTATGTATAGAGATTGTGCCGACAGCTTTCTGAGCTAGTAAGCTACTTTCGCTGACTGCCAAAAGACCTATGAAGTTTCTCCTGATCACCAAAGAGAAAGAGCTTGAAGAAGCGGCCCGGCGCGGATTTCATCCCTCAGACGAGCTTGTCGTCTTCGACAGCTGGCAGGAAGCCCTCGATCAAGCCGAGGGTGCCGATATGCTCTTCGTGGACTTAATCGCCACTTTGAAAGAGCCGCACAAGATTGCTGGCTACGAAGACTTTGCTGCGGCAAAAATGGATTCCGCCACCGCAAACGCCATCCCGTTGGTGTTGATTGCCGTTCCCGATGATTATGAGCTCGATTTCATGAGCGGCTGGCCGAACTTCGTCTTCGGCCATATTCGCCGTCCCGTCACCGATAAAATCTTCCGCCGCGCATCGACCTGGATCTAGCGCTCAGAGCTGGCCATCGAGGCGGCAATCGTCGCCCGCAGCTCCGTCTGGCATACCACTGTGGGCGGGGAGAAGCCGCATTCTTCGCACATCGCTCGCAGACAGTTGAGCGTCGGATAGAAGTAGTTGGTGGGATCGTTATTAAATCCGGGACGATATTCCAGGTAGTTAGCTTCACCAAGGGCGATTGCGGATTCGATCAAGCAAACCCCACCCGGCGCGGTAACCGAAGCAAGAGAACGGATTGCACCGAGCACGTCAGTCAGATGGTTGAGCAGGCCATAGCAAAGCACGACATCGAAACGGCCGAGAATCGGTGCATCGTAGATGCTCATTTCGTGAAAGTCGACTCTGCTCCGCAAAGCCTTCTTTGCAAAGTGAAATCCGGCAGTGCCGCCCCAGTTTCCGCCGGAGGATCGAGGAACATCAATGGCAACGACCCGGCTAGCCCCCCGCTTCTCGGCCTCAAACGAGAAGAAGCCATCCCAGCAGCCAATGTCGAGGACAGACTTTCCCCGAAGATTGTTTGGTAGACCAAAGCGGGTCGTCGGCCAATCGCCGTCGTCGGGGCCGTGCATCACTTCACCAGGGGTGATGATCTCTGGCGAGAGCCTGATACGATGCCACCACCGGATCGAAGCGAAGTCCTGGAAGTAAGCTTCGGTTGTGAAATGCGTCTGCATGGTCAAAGTGGCTCTGGTCCAGCCCCGGCGAGTGTGATTCTTCGGAGAATTGATCCACTTGAAAAATTTACAACAGAGAGATTCAAGCCGTCCAGAACGACTACCTCAGTCCCTTGTTGCAGTCTAATTGCCTTACCTGCTCGGTGCCACAAGGGTTGACAACGGAGGTCGAAGGCGCTGACCGTTTGGGGCACGAACCCTAACGGGCTTATGTTTCCGCCGCCCCAGTTAACGAGAATTCCAGCCGATCCCGGCAAGACCTCCACTTGACGAGGAATCGCCACGGAAGTCTTCGCTTGGCTGTAACTTCCTTGGGGTCCTTTCCAGGCAAGCAGCCCATCGAGGTTCACAGCCGCAAACCCGAGGCCGCTCGGTTCCCAACCCACTTCCCAATGGCTGTCGCCGGGGTAATCGATCGTCTCTGTCGTCCTGCTCTCTGGAACCGAGATATAGCTGACACCGGCGTAATTGGCCATTTGTAACCGACTTCCACTTGGGTTTAGAAATGTATTGTTGCTATATTGCATAGAGGAGATATTCTCATTTACTATCTGACCCGAAGCCGAGTCGCAGACGATTGCAGTCCGATGTTGAGCGAACAGCAATCGCCTAGAAGTTCTCGCTTCCTGCAAGCTGAATGCGTATTCTGGGCTGGCTCCATCATTAGGAAGGGAGACGATGTAGAGCCTTTTTCCTGTCTTCACATTCCAAGCTGCGAGGTCAAAGCCTCCAACAGAACCGTAATTCATCTTGCGCTGGACTAATCCAAAAATCTTGGTGCCGTCCATACTGAAGATTCCATGAGTGGCATGGTCGATGCGAAGGATCTGCCGCCCGCTCCTGATCGCCCAAAGTCGAATGCTATCATCTGCAGACTTCGTATTGATCTCGGAGCTAGGAGAGACAAAGGAGCTGCTGAGAAGGCTTTTGCGATCAGGGCTAAGTGACACACGCACAACTTTTTCGCCGTGGCCAGCAAAGCTCCGCAATAAGCAACCATCTTTCAAACTCCAAACGCTCGCCGTCTTGTCGCGAGCCATGGCCAGATATTCCCTGTTGCACGCGATTTGGGGGAGAAACTGGCTAACTTGTGCCGCATCGGCGTTGATTGATGGTTGGCTCACATAGCAAGGGACCAAGAATGGTAGAGCTAAGATCCAGGACATGGCAATTTTAACGTACCTGAGAGCGCAACACCACTCGTCTTGGAAGCTGCTGGACATTGGGCCCTCGCGCCGCTTTTACCATGGCCGAGTTGAATATGGCAAAAGGACCAAAGCAGAAGTCGAGGCTGCAACCATCGGTGATGCCAAGATCCCCATGAACCGTCTTGAAGCTGCCATCCATCGCGATTCGGTAATTGACAGTTTTCTGACGCCATACATCGAACTCACTCGGCCAATTTTGCCAGAACGGATCGTTGTACATAAAAAGGGAAATTAGGCCATGCTCTGGATGGTTCGTTCTCATGTCATAAAACCATGCGTCCTCCAAGCCAAGGTGATGGGCAATCGGGTAGAGATAGGCATAACTGATCCGGAAAGATGCTCTGGCCTCGTCTCCATAACTTGAAATGTTTGCCGGAAAATCCTTCTTCCCTGGAATGCCCCCTCGAAAAGGATCGGCGTCAGAGACGTAGACCTCTTTGGCCTTGACATAAGGCAGCGTGTTGACAAGAGAGGGTGGGCTATGATCGTCCGAGTCGTCTTCATATAGGCACACCGCCACATAAATCTGCTTCATCTGAATCACGTCTTGCGTCAAGTGCGCCCGCTGCTTCGCCTTTTTAAAAACTGGAAAAATCAGTCCCGCGAGTACCGAGATGATAGCGATGACGACCAGCAGTTCGGTGAGTGTAAAGCCATTGCCGCGGCCCTTAGGCATTTTCATAATGCTCTCCAAACCTGATTTGCAACATTCCCCAAGCAGCCACCGGACCAGGTATCAAGACGACGAAACGGGACGCATAAAATTGCAGTCCAGCGGCCAAAGGGGCCAAGTGCCGGAAAAATGCCAAGTCGATCATCCAAACGAGACATTGTGCCGAGGCGATTGCAACTCCGGCATACACGGCGAAGCGAAATTTGGCAGATCGATTACTCAGGAGAAAGCATGCGAGAAGAATGGGCGGTACTGCCAGTGAAGTCCCCTCGGGAAGAACACCCGCCCAACCTACTCGGTCTCCTACGAATGCTCCGAACTGCACTTGTGATAGGTTTGGAGTTTGTCCCGAAATTGCGGCAAAGAACCACCAGTTGAGAAAATGCATGGCAATATCAGTAAAGATCCACGCAGCGAGAGCAATCAATAGCTGCCACACAGGGAGAGAGTTTCTAATCATCATAGTCTGAGTAGGAACTGGTCTAAATACCATCCGCAGGCTGCAAGAGCCGACAGAAAAGCAAGAATGATGGCGACCTTCAAAACTCGATCATGCACACTACGGGGTACCCGGCCCGATCATGACTGAATTATAACGCGAGTTTTGGATTTTGCGTTAAAATTTCTTTTGCACCGGGACGTAGTAGTCCATTGCGACGGATTTGAAGCCTATATTGATCAAACGTATGGCCTCAAGGGTGCTTACACCTCCCGCTCGTTTCCCCACAGTGACCCACCGCCGCGCGAGGATCGCCAAGCATCGCGCCAACGGTGGATGTCGACCACGCCAATCTCCGGCCGCGGCACTCTTTCTAAAGCGCTGGGCAGCGGCGGGAACGGTTTGGAAGGCAGCGTCTGGTACCAATAAGCGACGCTTGCCAGTTCCAATGTCAGGCAGTTCGCGTGGCCGTGTTCGATGCTCGCCCGAAGCGACTTCTTAAACCGAATTGGATCCTCCAGATGGAACCGATACACGTGGGTCCGCCCCAGCCAACCGAAGCGAGGCGAATCATTCTCCCGACCGGGAGCGCGAGCCGTCCCAAAATAAGGGTGGCAATAGTGCTCGTCCGGGCACCAGCTCTGATTGAAATAATCTTCAGTTCCTGTGCCGTGCGCGGAACCCGGCCACGGCTCCCCGTCCACCAGGAACATGTCGTCGCCTTCGCCGTACCAGACCGGAGTCGGACAGTTAATATAGTAGTTCACCCCGACGAAATGCCCGCGCCCCTCGGGTTCGCAGAAAAGGTAGTTGTCCCCATCTGAGGGATTGTTAGCAAACGACTCAAATATCTGCCACTCGTTCTCCACATCGCCGGAATCCGACTGAGGAGCCGTCAGTTCTTGGTGGTACCAGGCGTGAAACCGCCCCATTTCATCGGGAATCGACGCGTGCTCCTCGTAGTCCAGATAATAGTAAAAGCTGTCGACGCGAATGTCGCTCTGGTTCTCCACCTCGATGCGTGCCCCATTTCCAAAAGGCATCGGGAAATAGCAGACAAGCGCGTTGCCCTCCTTCGGAGCGACCGCCAAGGGTAGGGAGATGAAGTTGTATTTCATGCCCCAGCCGTTTCCAAAAAAATCTCCCAAAGGCGCTTCGACGCTGGGGTGCTCCTGCCCGTCCCAAAACATCCGCAGCACGAGATTGCGCCGGAACAGCGGATCCTGAGTCGAGACCGTAATCCAGATGTGCTTGACGATCCCCGCGCCCCCGATGGAGCCTAGGACAAGTGTCTCGCCGGGGGCGATCCCAATGAAGTCGTCGTTGCCGCCCGAGCGGTCATAACTGGAAATGCGTTTGCTGCGAGCGTCGACGATGCGCGCGAGTTGAGAAAGCGACCCTTGAGACATGACCGCAGTTTAACAAAGTCGCGCGCCCGCGAGGAAGCCGGAAGCCTAGTGGCTGCCGCAGCCGCCGCAGCCGCCGCCGTTGTTCAGCCCGGACATCCCTTCCTCGTCGGTCGAGAAAGAAGAGCCGCAGCCGCAGGACTTGGTTGCGTTCGGATTCTCGATCTTGAAGCCGCCGCCCAGCACGTCGTCCACATAATCGACCACCGAGCCCACCATATATTTCAAGCTCATGTCGTCGCAGTAGATCTTCACACCCTGATCGCTCAGCACCTGATCGCCCTGCTCCGGTTCGGCGTCGTCCAAGGCCATGCCGTACTGCAGGCCGGAGCAGCCGCCGCCCGCGACCCAGACTCGCAAAGCCGCGCCACCTTTGTTGTTTTCTTCGATCAACGACTTCAGCTCGGAAGCCGCCTTTGCGGTTAAGGTAATCGGGCTGGTTGTCGCGCCTTCGGTGAGTTCTTCTCGAATAGCCATTTCTACTTTTATTGTACGCCCAACTCGGGGGAAAGTTTAGAAAACCCGCATCATCCCAAGTCTCCGGCGCGAATTCGGGCCGGGGTCTTCCCCCTTTCTGGGGCCGAATTCGCGCTGGACTGAATGGAAGAATCAGTAGACCAGACCCATGTCCGAGTTCTTAAAAGGCACCCGGCACGCTGGATTGCCGTTAGAGTAGAGCGCCGCCTGAAATCCTTGAGAGAAGTCGATCCTTCCCATCATGTCCCGCCTCGAACGGATCTGCTCTTGCGTGAGTGTCCTAATGTCTGCGTCGGGCGAACCCATGATGTCCCACAGTCGCTCCGCCGCCAGCTTCTCCAAACGTGAATTTCTCGGAATCGCAATCCTCACCACATGCTCAGGAGCCGAGTACAGATCGGCAAGCTGCGCATCAGAAAGCCATTCGTAGAGTGCCAGCATGTACGAGGCGTCTTTGACGTCAGACTGGCTGAACTTTCGGTTCACTTTCCAATCAAATAGTGCCGTCGCCCGCTTCCGCAATTCGTCTACGTTGAGATCGAACCGCCGCTCGGTCGCGGTTTCAACCAGGCGAGCCCCGACCGCCGCCGCGATCAAATTCATCAGCTCCGACTCGGAGCAGTTCTGAACCGCCACCGCGAGGCGCGCCTTTTGATAGAACCAATGAATCTTGGTTGGCTTTTTGGTGAGGGCGCACAGCTGCTCGATCGTCAGGTATCCCGAAGGATCAGCCGGAATGGTCAACGGCCACGTCCGGTCTAACTTCGCCTCAGATTGCGGCAGCCTCACATAGTCGAAGAGACTCTGCTTATGGAAAAAAGAGTAGGGATATCGCCCGGCGCTCCAGATCGCGTTAGTGGGCTCCCCCTTCACACCCTTTGAGAAGCGCACGTCGTAGCGACGCTTAATAATCGTCTCCAGCTCGATCGGGGACTGGTAGTCCACGTGCACCGAGGGCCAACGGTTGTCCGGATCGGCGAGAACCACCAGGTTCTTCCCCGTCGCAGCCGAAACGGATGCGGCCATCGCCGCATCCGATCCGCCGCCAAAGATAAAGGCGGCCGCCACTAATGTCAAAAGCATTACCTATTTCCCATCCTTTCTACTCTACATTCATCATACGACGAAAGGGCAGGATCAGGGTGGACTTTTTTGATCGCGTTATCCTAGGAGCGAAGCGCCTGTAGTCGCAACGACATGTTGCGCCGAACGCCCAACGCCGAATGCCGAGTTAGGCGCGTAGCGCCGGATCGCATTGAGGAAGGGTTAGAAGAGAAAAGGAAAGGGTTGGAAGAGAAAAAGGAGGGGTTGGAAGAGAAAAAGGAAGGGTTAGAAGAGAAAAAGAAAGGCATTTAAATGACGAAGCACGAATTGGGAGAAAAAAACGAAGGGTTCGACGAAAAAAAGGAAGGGGAAACTGTGAGTTAACAAGGGATAACTCCCAGCGAGGAAGTCTCCGCTGACAGAAACCAAGGCATAGTTCGCCTCAATGCCGGGGTTTTTCCGGCAGATCTACCGGGTTTTCCGCTCAGTCTCCTATGGAATAGCTCCATCGTCCAGGAAAATCCGAGACAAGGAGACTATGACATGTACGTAAACGAGATTAAAAACGACGAAGAGATCGCCATCGCCTACCCTGCCTTCTCAACGACCTGCACCGCCAAATCCACCGATCTTCACCTCATGGCCGTCGATATGGCAGCCATTGAGGCCGCGGCAACCAACTTCAATGACGCCTTGCAGGCCGTTATTGCCGCCAAGCAGGCCTATCACGAGGCAATCGTCAACAAGGAGGCCGTGAAAGCGGCCAGCAAGGCCGTGGTTTGCAAGTACGTACGCAAGTTCCGCAGCGACCTGACGATTACGGATAGTCTGCTCGCCTTGTTGAATGTCGCGCCGCATACGCCGGCTGGTGTTGTGACTCCGGCAGTTTCGCCTACTTCCCTTGCTGGCACCATCGAGATCGACGGAGCGGTCAAGCTCACTTGGAGCCGAGGCAGCAATATCTATCCGACCACCTTCATCGTCGAATCGCAGAGCTCGCCAACCGGCCCGTGGAGCCTCGTCGGTACCACGACGAAGACGAAGTTCGACACCTCCACCCCGGTCGGCCAATATATCGCCTTTCGCGTGACCGCCGTACGCGGCAATTCGAAGAGTGCCCCATCGGCGCCTTTCGGCTTCTTCTACAGCAGCACGGTCGAGCTGCCGCAGGCTGCTTAATTCACCTGGACAAGCGCTGGGAAGCTCGGGCCATTCGGCCCGAGCTTTTGTCTATTTCTTGTCCGGCGTGAGGCCCAGATGCTTATAGAACGCATCCATATTGGGCTCGCGTCCAAGATAATCTCGGAGCATGTCCATCGCGTCCATCGATCCTCCGCGGGCGAGAATCTTCGAACGGTAGTACTCTCCCGCCTTGGGGCTGGTGACGCCTAGTTCCTCGAAGCGCTGATACATATCTTGCGCATAGACGAGCGACCAGAGGTACCCGTAATACGCGCCGTTGTATCCGACGAGGTGGGTGAACGAGCTTTGGAACATCGTCCCGGGCACGGCCTTATAGATCGTGCTCTTCTCGTAGATGGCATTTCCAACAGTAGTAGTATCGACTACTCCTCCCTTTGCGGTGTGGAATGCCTGGTCCATTTCGCCTAGATAGAGCTGACCCTGGGTTTCGATTCCGCTGCCGAGGGTGCGCGCCTTCTGCATCCCTTCGAGGAGCTTGGCAGGGAGCGGCTGGCCCGTCTTATAGTGCTTGGCGAACATGTTGAGGACCTTCGGCTCCCAAACCCAGTTCTCCATCATCTGGGACGGGGCCTCGACGAAGTCCCGCTCGACTGCGGTTCCTGAGAATCGCCCGTAATGAGTGTTCGTGAGGAGCTGGTGCAAGCCGTGCCCGAACTCGTGAAAGAAGGTTTCGACCTCATCGTGCGGCATGAGCGAGGGCTTATCGGCGGTCGGCTTGGTGAAGTTGCAAACGAGTGCGGCGAGGGGCGTCTGGACCGTGCCATCATCCCAAACTCTGCGCTGCTGCAATCCCCAGCAGGCGGCGTGGGTGTACTTGCCGGGGCGCGGGAAGAGGTCGGTGTAGATGCGGCCGAGGAGCTTGCCGTCGCTCTTGTCTCGCATCTCCCAGAGCTTCACATCGGGGTGCCAGATGGGGAGGCCGAGCTTTGGCGCGTCGGCAGTAACGTCCTTCCATTCGATGTTATAGAGCTGCGAGGTGACATCGAAGAACCCTTGGAAAACTCGCTCCATCGGGAAGTACTCGGCGACCTTGTCAGAGTCGACGGCATACTTCTTCTTCATCAGATAATTCTTGACGTAGGCGTAATCCCAGGGCATAAACCCTTTGGATTTGGGATCGATTTGCTTCTTGGCGGCCTCGAATTCCTTCAGGTCCATCTCGGCTTTCTTTCGGACGACGGGCTCGAGGTCGGCATAGAACTTGGCGACGTTGGCCGAGTTCTTGGCCATGCGGGTGGCGAGGACCATATCGACCGAATTCTCGTACCCGAGGAGATGGGCGGCCTCGTCTCGGAGCTTGATGAGCTGCTCGAGGACGGCAACGTTCTTCTGCCCGGCTCGGCGACGGTACTCGGTCCAGATTTTCTGCCGGGTGGTGGCGTTCGGGCAGTTCTCCATGACGCTGATGTAGGTCGGCCCGTCGACTCGGACGAGATAAATGCCATCGGAGAGGGTCTGCCGATCGAGGGTGTCTTTGGGGACGCCTTTGAGCTCTTCGGGAGTGAGGGGAACGGTGGTCTCGTCGTCGGCGATGTTCTGGCCGAACTCAATTCCGAGCTTGTTCAGCTCCTTTTCGATCTCGGCGAGGCGGTCCCGCTTGTCTTTTGGCAGGTCCATGCCAGCGAGGTGGTAGTCGCGCATGGTGAAATCGAGGAGCCGCTTCTGCTCTCCTTCGAGCTTCGGCTTGGAATCGGCATATTCCTTGATCGCGTTGTAAAGATCCTCGCGCTTGCCGAGATCGATCGCCCAGTTCGTGACGAGTTCGTCGGCGGCTCTGGATTGATCGCGGACACTTGCATCGGGCGACACGTTCTGCATAAAGATGAAGAGCGAGGTGTCGTCATCGAGGCGGACATTGATCGCGTCGAGTGCGCCGAGAGTGTTGTCGAAGTTGCGTTCCGCTTTGGGGACCGCGATAATCTTGGCGACGCCGTCGTCGGCTCGCTTGAGAGCAGCTTTGATATCTTCTGGCACGTCTTGCGCGAAAGCACACGCGATTGCAAGGATTCCAGAAAGGATCAGAGCGGCTTTAAGAAGTGGTTTTTGCCTACTCATAATTTTCATACGCCGAGGATACTACGGGGCAAAGTAGCTGCCCAGATCCCGGAAACTGCTCTTGTTTACCGCATTTGCGGCGGCTGGTCGCGGCAGTATGATAGTTGGGTGGACGAGATGGAGGAGAATCCCCTGGTGCAGATTGGGGTTGCCGGTGCGCTGACCCGGGAGCTGCAGCAGGATCACGCGCAGTTCGTGCAGTATTTTGCGAACGCGCTCTCCTCTGCCTTTCCGAGCCAGGCGGAGCTCCTGTTCGAAGGGGGCTTCTTGCGCAAGAAGGAGCTGGTCGGCGTGTCGATCCGGCTGGGCGACAACTTGTACGCGATCCGCAAGGGCGCGCGCACTTCCTTGTCGGCGACGAAGAGCCATTTTGTGCGCGGCATCTCACTAAAGACTGAGGATCTGCCAGTGGACCAGTGGCTTGCCGAGATCTCGGCAGAATTGGAGCGCCACGTCGAGGGAAATTCATCTTCCCGCGATGCACTGGCCCGCGCTCTTGGTATATAGTTAGTTCATGTCATTTGTTGCAGGATCACGAGAAGGTCTTCCCGAACATGCCCGCAGGCGCTTGCAGGAGATGGCTCAGAGAAAGTTCTTTACGAGCGATCTCAGCATCAACGAATTCTTGTTGACCAAGCAAGCGGGTTTCGATCCCGTGGGACTGGTCATGGGAAGTTCCATTTATCATGTGGGCCTCCAGCTCGGAAGAGTCTTTCAGAACATGGAGTTGGACATCCTCACTCAAGCGATGTACCACGCCCGCGAGTTGGCGATGACTCGGATGGAAGAAGAGGCGGACGCTTTGGGTGCGGACGGGATCGTGGGGGTGCGGCTTGAGGTCACCCGCTACGCTTGGGGAGCGGAAATGGCGGAGTTCATGGCGGTCGGCACCGCGATCAAAGCTCGCGATGGCGGGAACTGGCGAGCGGCTGATGGAAAACCCTTTACCTCGGATCTAAGCGGGCAAGACTTTTGGACTCTTTTGCAGACTGGCTACCGCCCTTTGGGCTTAGCGATGGGAACATGCGTGTACCATGTCGCCCACCAAGGACTGATGCAATCTCTCAAGCAAGTCGGCCGCAACATGGAGATGCAGAACTACACTCAGGCGCTCTACGACGCGCGTGAGTTGGCGCTCTCGCGGATGCAGGCGGAAGCCGAGCGTGATGGCGCAATCGGCATCGTCGGCAGCCAAGTCAAAGAGAATTCACATGGTTGGGACAGCCACGTGATCGAGTATTTCGCGGTTGGCACATCGGTCGTCGAATCTAGAGCGGATCATCAAGTTCCGGCTCCGCAGATGACGCTGCCTATTTCCGGCTAGCGGCTCTCCCGTCCGCGAAAAGACGCCGTCGTGCGTCCGTCCTCTGCTTGCATCAGGCTGAAAAGGAAGGTCGGTCCACCTTTTCTGAATCCCTTCTCCCGCCAACCCTGTAGATTTGCCAGCGAAATCCCGACAAATCTACTGTGCCGCGCGAACGCGCTAGTTTTGGCTGTTCAGATAACCCAGCTAGACAGAACCGTGGCCAAGTTACGGGCTTTAGAATGATCAGACTGTTCAAGCACTCGCCGCTACAGATTGCTCCCAGCAAACGACGAAAGGTGGTTCTGCCCTCGGCAGAGGACCGCTTGAAGGCGGTTCTCACCTCTTCATCGGAGCTTGGCCTTGGCAGCGATCTCAAAGATGGCCTCTTGACCGCCCTTAAGGCGGCGATCAAGACAACCGGTGCCTCGTGCGGGTACGTGATGCTCGTGGATGAGGTTCAGGGCAAGAAGTTCCTGCGGGCCGAGGTTGCCTACAGTGCCGACGGACCAATCGAATTTCCAGACCGGCTCGAATTTGGAGTCGGGCTCAGCGGCTTCGTCGCCAAAATGGGACAAACCGTCGCCATTGCCAATACCGACGGCGAGCAGCAGCTTTACGACGGAGTAACCGAGGGCGTGAAGTCAGGTGCCTCGACCCCCGTGATCATGCGCACCGCGGGCCGTCGCGGCAAAGCCGCCGAAGACAAGATTTTAGGTGTCTTAACTCTGCTCAGCACGGTCAGCAACAAGCCATTCAGCAAGAAGCAGCTCGAGATGCTGAAGGGATTTGGTGCCCAGGTCTCAATGGCGCTCACCAACACGCGGATGGATTCGATGCGGCAGGAAAGCATCGTCGAAACTCTTTCCAAGGTAGCGACCGCCCTCGAAGCGCGCGATAAATTCTTCCGTGGCCACTCGCTTCGAGTTAGCGAATTGAGTCAGCGAATCGCTGAAAAGCTTGGGTTCGACAAAGACGCTTTGGATGAGCTGCGATTTGGAACCATTCTCCTCGATATCGGCAAAGTCTACGTGCCTGATTCGATCTTGACCAAGCGCACACCGCTCACGGATCTGGAGTTCGAGACCTTGAAGCAGCACACCGTCCAAGGCTTTGAGCTTTGCAACCGGCTTGGACTTTCTGAAGCGGTGATGATGATCATTCGCAACCACCACGAAAAGCTCGACGGAAGCGGCTATCCCGACGGTCTGCGAGGTGGCGAGCTGCCACTTTCGCTTCGCATTGTGTGCGTTGCCGATTCTTTCGATGCGATGATCAGCAAGCGTCCCCACCGAGATGCTCTTAGCATCGAGCACATCATTTCAGAACTTAGCCGCTACGCTGGCAAGCACTACGATCCTCTCGTCGTCGAGACTTTGAAGCTGCTGCACAGCACCGGCATGCTCAAAGATCTCTATCCGAGCTCTGGCAAACAGGACGGCCGCAAGGAGGTCGCTTAGCTAAGATGCCAAGCGCTGCGCCGCAGAGGGCCGTTGGCCTCGATATTGGGACGAGAGATGTTAAGCTGGTCACGCTATCCACTAGCGTGGGTGGCGTGGCCGTCGAAAGCGTCCGGGAAATTCGGATTCCAGCAGGAATCATCCTCGACGGGGCCGTTGAAGATCGGAAAGAATTTGCCAAGACGGTGCGGCTTGCACTTGCCGAAGAAGGCGTGCTCTCCTTGAACGCCGCAATCTCGATTCCAACTCATTCCGCAACGTTGCGTTGGGTGAGCTTGCCACAACTTGGCGAGGAAGAACACCGGGTTGCTGCTGCGTTCAAGGTGAAGAAGCACCTTCCCTATCCAATCGATGATGCGTATCTGTCGACGTCTCCCGTCCAGGTGATGAACGAGGACGGCATCGGGGACTCGCTCGTGATCTCAGTTCCGCGTCACATCATCTCCACACGGGCGTTGGCTGTTGAGCGGGCTGGACTTAGGCCAGTGGCGGCCGAACTTGAGGCGCAGGCGCTGCTGAGAATAGTTGAGAGAAACCTTGGGCATCGGAACTCGCTTCTTCGCGACGCTTCGATGACGATCGTCGACATCGGTGGGACGAACACAGAAATGTATGTCGTTCAGAACCAGAAGCTGCAATTCATCCGTTCGGTGAGATTCGGAACCGCACGAATCGCTCACGTAGTGGCGGACGAAATGGGCGTGTCGGAGGCGCTTGGTCACAAGATGCTGGCGAATCCACTCGGCAAGCTCGATCTTGATGGCATGCTCAGCCTGCCGTATGAGGGACAGACGGTGAAGGTCAAGATTCGTGATCAAGTCGACATGCTCGTGAAGGAGATCAGCCGACTCATGCGGTATTTCCGCTCGCTCCATGCTGAGCGAAGCTACGCCGGAATCCTCGACCACATGATGCTTTGCGGAGGACTCGCCAACTTGGCTGGTCTGCCGGAGTACCTGGCAGCGCAGCTGCGAGTCCGGATCGAACCTATCGAGCCATTCGCAGGGATGACCCTAAATATCGACAACCGCGCTTTTGAGCTGGCTTCGCACAATCAGAATTCTTTCGCCATCGCGGTGGGCTTGGCCCTGTCGCAGATTGTTACTAACGAACAAGAGGAGATAGCAGATGTCAACCATGACTTTGCCTGGGCGCGAAGCGCCTAGCACCCAAAAACGAATCGACGTCGAGGCTAATCTTCTCCAAGATTGGCTGCAAGAGAGGCGTGAGCTGCGCAAGCAGTTGCATATTCGACTTACCGCCATCGCCGTAATCGCCGTGGTTGGTGGGGCTTCGATCGTCAAATTGAATGCTCAGAGAACCGCTCTTGCCGCGGAAGTTAAGCCTCTGGAGAAGCGCCTGAAAGTCCTCAACCAAGACTACGCGGAGTTGGCTCCGGCCGCCTCTGCTGGGGAAAGCGAGGCTGAAATCGTGAAGACGACGGCGCTCACCCAGAGCTATGGACAGCGCTTTTTAGGCGAGATGATCGCCTTGATGAATAACTCGTCTGGGTCGATGGCGCTTAGCTCATTCAAGCAGGACGTACTCGGAGGAGAAGTGAAGCAGAGCGGCCAAGCGGACGCTGAAAACTATCTCAGCGCGAACGATTTTATTCAGCGCAACAACGATCCCGCCAAGCACAGCAATGCGGTGCTTGTATCTACCTCTCGCAGTGATGTCCTCGCCAATGATGGAGTCTCATTCCAATTTGTAAAGAAGGTGCGGATTAGCCAATGAACTACCTCGGAGAACACCTTTCACCTAAGCTGCTTCAACAGGTCAACAAGACGCTCATGATCCTTGGCGGAGTCTTCGGACTTGCCGTTGCGGCCTTGGCGGTCACCACTTACCTCAACTCATGCGCTCTCACCGATTCAAAAGAGCAGATCGTGCGCACGAAGGAAGCGATACGAACTGCCGAGGAGCAGAGGGACCAAGGGACAAAGACCCGCTCAACCGTTCCAAGAGGCCTCGCGGCGATTGGCGATTTCCAGAACCGTCTGACCAAGATCGCTCGAACGAGGGGCTGCTCGATTGCGCAGTTCCAAGCGTCCGATCAGACCAATCCTTACATTTCCACATTCACGGTCGGTGCGCAGGCAAATGGCAACTGGGTCCAGGTCGAGGCGAAGATGAACCTCCAGGGCACAACGTCAGCTGTCGTCGGAACTCTGCAAGACATGCCTGATATTGGAATTCCGTTCGAGTTTAGCAGCGTCGAGATGAGTCGAACGCAAGCCTCACCGACGGGCGAAGCTACGGTGACCGCCAACGTCTCCATTCGCGTTCTGACAGTCGCAGGAGGAGCATAACGATGCAAGTAGGAGATCCTAAGAAAACCGTATTGCTTGGCATTGTCGCGGTGGGTGCGATCGGATTTCTCGGCTCGCGCGTTCTGGCTCTGCGTGCCGACGTTCCAAAAGCCCTGAGGCGAGCGGTTGCCTCCGAGCCGTCTGGACAGCCGAATCTTATGGCCTCGGTGCCGGAGCAGCTTCGGACCGATCCATTTTCACATCCAAAACTCGCGCCGCACTTCCCTGGCAATGAGACAACCCCAGACATGAATCCAGCGGGCGCTGGGTCAAAGGGAACGAATCCCCCGGATTATGCACCGATCTTTGTGCCAGAAGGCGGAGGAACGAGCATCGAGAAGATTCCGCCGCCAGATTGGCCCACCTCCACGACACCAGGTGACCACACCTCGACGAAGGGGCAGGATCCAACTCCAGTTGCCAAGCCAGCGACCAAGGTCTCCTTAAAAGCGATTTTCAAAGTCGATCAGCGAACCGCTTACCTTGAGATCGATGGCAGCGACCCAAGGCCGTTTCACATCGGCGATCTCATCAAGGATGATCTTGTGCTCGTGATGATTAATGACGACAGCGTCATTCTGAAGAATTCTAAACACACTCTGACTCTTAGAACGGGTCAGCAGGGAGAACTATGATACTGACCACTCTAGCCGGAATCGCCGCCATGAAATCTGCGGCCATGAACATCGCTGCTCCTGAGCTTCCAAAGAGGAGCACGGTCAGCTACGTTCGTCCGCGAATCAGCCCGCTGCTCGCTCTTCATACCTCGGTGAATGGAGGCGATACCACCATCTGCTCGCTCGACGTTGCCGACTGGGAGTTGGCAAAGGTCGTTCGCGTGCTTAGTCAACAGACCAACGTCAATGTCATCGCTCTTTCCAATCCAGACAAGAAGCTGACCATCCGCCTCAGCGATATTTCCTTGGCCGAGATGATTAAACACATCTGCGCAGTGTCCGGCATGGCTTACGTGAAGTCAAATGGCACCTATGTGGTAGCGACCGCAGAGCAGTTGAAAGCAGCCTATCCGGTCGAATGGGCGTCGGCGAATCCCGTTCATGCCGACCCGATGAGCGAAACTGCCCACGAGATTTACCTCTGCTCCTTCGTGAACGCCTCACAAATCGCTGAGACTCTCTCAAAGCTGTTCAAAGATCAGAATCTTCAGGTCGTAACCGGCCCGATGCAGCAGGTGCCTTCCCTTGCCAATGCGGAAACCTCCTCGACCGGTGCGACTGCGTCGATGATCAAAACCGATTCCGCAACTTCTGGAGGCGGCTCAGGCGCGAGTCTCGCTGGCAAGACGATCTTGGTTCGAGGACCGAAGCCGATAGTCGATGCGGCAATGGCGCTGGCGAAGGAGCTTGATCGGCCTCAGCCTCAGGTGTCCATTGCGGTGAGAGTTCATGACATATCGAACGACGCTCTCAAGGATCTTGGTCTCTCGTGGAGCTTCTCCAATGTGGGAATCTCGGAGAACAAAGGAACCGGCTTCAACTTCGGCCGATTCGACCGTTCTCCATTCGGCTTCAACGCTGCCATCAGCGCGCTGGAACAGAAAAATGTGGCCAAGCTGCTTGCCGAGCCGAATATTGCCGTCCTGGACGGGGAGAAAGCGATGATCCTCATTGGAAGTCGTCTTAATTTTCCTCAGTTGATCGGCTATACGAATGCGAACACCCCAATCTTCGATCGGCAAGAGGAAAGGGTGGGCATCTACATGCAGGTCAGCGCCAGCATCACACCCGATGGCTATGTCACGCTCAGCCTCTATCCACAGGTGTCGACCGTCAGTGGCTATCTGAACGTGAACGGAGCGAGCTATCCCCAGATTTCAACTCGCGAAGCTCAAACAACGCTTCGGGTCAAGAGTGGCGAGACGATCATCATGGGCGGCCTCATGAGAGATGAAGAACTCACTCAGATCGATAAGGTGCCGCTGCTATCCGAAATTCCTCTTCTCGGTGAGCTGTTCAAGCATCGAAAGACGACCCGCGCCGCCTCCCAAGTGATCATCAGCATCACTCCAATCGTGTTGAGCCAACCCGGAAACAAGTAAATGAATCTTGATCGATCACTAGCCGACATCTTCATCGAGGAAGGTTATATTAGTCCGGTTCAGCTGGATGAAATCCTTGCGCAGCGTAGCGATACCACCGAGCCGCTCGGAGATCTCCTCGTGCGGATGGGCTGCATTTCGGAGAAGCAGAGGCTCAAGTGCATCGGCCTCCAAAGCGGGCTGCCGTTTGTCGACCTCACCAACATTGAAATCGATCCGGATTCGGCTCATCTAATCAATCAAATCACTGCCTACCGCCTAGCCGCAATCCCGGTGGAAAGTACCGAACTGTCGGCGAGTGTGGCGATGATGAATCCACTCGACGTCACCGCGATCGACGAGCTGAGCCAGATGATGAATCGGGATATCGACCCGATGTGGGCCGCTCCCGACGACTTACGAGAGACCATCACCCGAGTTTACGGCGCTTACGACGATTTGGACGACCTCGTCGCCGAAGCCGCGAAAGGACTCGATCAAGACGTTCAGATCGAGGCAAAGCAGCAGGAAGACGAAGACGCGGTCAATGTAATCGAGCTGCGCGAGCAGGTCGAGGGCGCGCCGATCATTAAGATGGCGAACGCCATCATCAACAAGGCGGTACGAGTTCGAGCGAGTGATATCCACATCGAACCCATGCAAAAGTCGGTTCGGGTCCGATTTCGAATCGACGGTCTGCTGCAGGAGATCATGACGGTTCCAAAGGAATACCAAAGGCCGCTCGTTTCCCGAATCAAAATTACCGCCGGATTAGACATTGCCGAGCGGCGCGTGCCCCAGGATGGCCGCTGCACCATGATGTCTCCGCAAGGCGAATTCGATTTTCGTGTGTCGACTTACCCCAGCGTTTTCGGCGAAAAAATCGTGATCCGTCTTCTCGACAAGAACTCGGTTCGGATCGATATGGGGCAATTGGGCATGCCAGAGGACGTCGTTGCGAAGCTCAAGCTGAAGATCAGCGAGCCTCAGGGTCTCATTTTGGTTACCGGCCCAACCGGCTCGGGCAAGACTACGACGCTCTACGCTGGCCTGAACTATCTTAATGCGGTTCACCGAAACATTGTCACCATTGAGGATCCGGTCGAATACCAGTTGCCCGGCATTACCCAGGCAAACGTGAATCCGCTTGCGGGTGTCACCTTCGCCGGTGGCCTGCGTTCGATCCTTCGACAAGATCCCGACGTCATCCTCGTTGGAGAAGTGCGCGACACCGAAACTGCGTCGATCGCGATCGAATCGGCATTGACCGGTCACCTCGTCTTAACGTCGCTTCACTCAAACGATTCGGCCGGCGCCCTCACGCGCCTCATTGATATGGGAGTGGAACCTTTCCTCGTCGGAGCGTCGATCACCGCATCATTGGCCCAGCGCCTGCTCCGTCTCAACTGCCCGAACTGTTCAACTCAATATCAGCCAGACCCGGACCTCCTAGATCGGCTGAATCTGCCGTTCAATCATCCCTACGTGCATGGCGTTGGATGTGAGGCCTGCACGAAGACTGGCTATCGCGGACGCATTGGAATCTATGAGCTTCTGGAGGTAACTCCCTCCATCCGCAAGATGATATTAGCTGGCAATAATGCCACTGAAATTCAAAGTGCCGCTGCCGAAAATGGAATGAGAACGCTACGCCAAGACGCAATCGAGAAGGTCCTATCTGGACGCACCACCGTGGAGGAGGTCGTTCGAGTGACCTCAGATGGCAGCTAAACAATGACAGCTTACAAGTACAAGGGCTACGATTCGAAGGGACAGACGGTCACCGGTGAGCTGACCGGCAGTTCAATCGAAGAAGTCGAGAACCGTCTCGCCGAAGGCGAGGTCACGATCATTTCGATCGTTCCCTTGATTCTCAAAGAGAGAGGCCGCGTCGAATCTACCAGCGGTCAGGGCGCCAAGAAGGGCCTTTCAAAGACGATCGGTGGGTCCCGCGTCAAGGTGGAAGAGATCGCAGGCATCCTGAGAAATATGTCTGTGATGGCAGAAACGGGCGTGCCGCTCATCGAGTCGCTCAATGCGGTTACCGCCAGCTCAGCCAATCCGCGCATCATGGCTGGCATGAGAATTTTAAGAGCAGAAGTTGTCGGGGGAAAGAACCTCGCGGCGGCCATGAAATCAGCGCCAGGACTGTTTCCTCCCATCGTTTGCGACATGGTTCGAGTCGCTGAGGACGGGGGACGACTCGACAAAGCACTCAATAGCGCCGCCACTTATTTGGAGCGCTCAATTGAGCTGAAGAAGAAGGTGGTGAACGCGATGATGTACCCGATGGTTCTCTCGTCGGTCGCCATCTTAGCGGTTGTATTCCTTGTCACCTTCATCTTGCCGAGCTTTGCCAAGACCTTTGGCAAAATGGGTGCGAAGTTGCCGGTCACGACGAAGCTGATGCTTGACTCGGGCACGTGGGTAAAGACCCATCCTCTGCCCGTGATTGCGGTTCTCGTCGGTCTTTTCTTCTTGGCCAGAATGATCTGGCTCAATCCGAAATCTAGACGAAAGGTCTACATGATCCTTAACAAGATTCCAGTGTTAGGGCCTCTCCTTTCGAGAATTGCGATCAGCCGCACCCTACAAACGATTGGAACGCTGTTATCTGGAAACGTACCCATCATTCAGGCACTTGAACATGGTGCGCGAGTCGCGGGTAATCCGCTGATCGAGCAAGCCTACAACGAGGCTCGCAGCAAAGTCGAACATGGAGGCAACCTCTCCGATTCTCTCGGAGCCTCTCCTCTGTTTCCGCAAACGCTCATCCAAATGATTGCCGTAGGTGAGCGGACGGGGCGGCTTCCCACCTTGATGGCAAGTTCGGCCGAGCACATGGAGACGGATGTCGATAGCCGATTGAAGGCGCTGATCTCGATCATCGAACCCCTGATGATTGTGGTGATGGCCGTGATCGTCGGCATGATCACCGCTTCGATCATTCTTCCGATTTACTCACTGATGGAGAGCATCAAATAGCGTCATCAGACGCGAAGGAATAGTCCAAAGATGATAACTAATCAGAAGTTGTGCAGGTCCGGTTTTACGCTGATGGAGTTGCTCATCGTGATCGTTGTGATCGCGGTGCTAGCAGCGATCGCGTTGCCAAAATTCGGAAATGCAAGTACACGAAGTCGCGAGGCGTCACTGAGAGGACACCTGCGTGAACTTCGACGCGCGAGCGAAAGCTTCGCGAATGACACCGGAGCTTATCCGGCCCAATTGAGCGACTTGACCAAGGAGACCGCTCCCGCCGCTGGAGTCGATCGGGACGGATCTTCCCGAGTGATCAGCGCGGCGGATTGGCACGGGCCCTACATCCAGACGATCAATCCGGATCCGGTTTCCGGCACCGACTTTTCCTACTCTCTGACATCTCCGACGGTCGGGCGGGTGACCTCGTCGGCGTCTGGCAACGATAGTAATGGGCAGCCGTACTCCAGCTACTAATTCTAACATTTTCACCTAAACGGCTATAAAGCAAGCTAAAAGATTCCGAAGATTTACTGTGAGGGTTAATTCAATGAGAACACTTATCAATAGCAAGCGACGAGGATTCACCTTAATGGAGCTCCTCATCGTGA
>JAEVZK010000141.1 GCA_023392285.1 Armatimonadota bacterium
GAACCCGCCGGTCAGACGTGTTGCGGGTTAGCTAAAACCCACAACCTCCCTGGTGCTTACGTTCGCTAATCATACTTTTCTGCACCACCTCCTCTTTCGTAGAGTAACTATCTATACGCGCCGGAGAACGGTTTTGGTTCGCCGTTTAGCCTTTCTGCTTTTCTAGGAGATCTCCGGTCCTTCTCGAATCTCTGGATGCCGCATCTTCGCTCATGCCGAGGGCTTGCATCACCGCACGCGTGCCGGTGGAAATCGAGAGATGATAGAGGCCTGGAGAGAGTTCGCTCGCGCACACCATCAGCACATCGGGCGACGGCTGGCCATTCTTCCCGCGGTTCCAAAACCAGTAGCTGACGTGCTTGGAGATGAGAGGGCGATCCTCCTTTCCGAATGCGTTGCGCTGTAAAGTGAGGAATTCGTCTACGCGATCTCCTTTCACGTTGTCGAGTTGATAGAGCGCACCCGCCACTCGGCCGTTATACAAAATCGCCCCGAATCCTTCGCCCTGCTTCTGCCAACCTCGCGCCTCAAACGGAGCCGAAATGCTCGGCGGCAACTCCGACTGTTCGAATGAACCAGGCGGCTCGGCGAAAATGGAGTACGCCTGATCGAGCGACTGTCCGATCGAAAGAATGCCCCGTCGAGTGGCGATGCCGAAATCGGGATGAACCTCGAGGTCTGGAGCCGGCAAAGGACCGCGCGGGGGCATTGCCGCCACCGTAGCCGGAATCTCAGGGCTCGCAGGAGCGGGTGCAGAGGCGTTCTGCTCCCCGCAGCCCGCTACGAGCAACGCAACCGCCGCGAGCCACAATTTGTTGATCATTCGACCTTCAGAATTTTATAATGCTGACGCCCCGCGGGAGCGTCTACTTGAACCGAATCGCCAGCTTCTTTTCCGATGAGCGCTTCACCAAGTGGCGACGTGATGGAAATTTTATTCGTGGCAGCATCCGCTTCAAAAGCTCCGACCAGATCGACGACAAACTCATCGTCGAATTCCGTATCGATCAGAGTCACTTGAGATCCAAGGTGGGCACCGGTTTGGCCCGCCGGGCGTTCTACGACCTTTGCGCGCAGCACCGCGTGCTCCAGTTCTGCAATGCGTGCGTCCAGGCGCTGCTGATTCAGCTTTGCTTCATGATAAGCGGCGTTTTCCCTTAAGTCTCCGTGAGATTTGGCCTCACGGATCGCATCCGCGATGCGAGCTCGAGTCGGACCCTTCAGATCATCCAGCTCAGCCTTCATCTTCGCTAGACCCTCCGCAGTGACCTGAATTTCATTCGACATAAGACAAATATTGTAGCATCGGAGGAATGAATGGGGTGAGCGTAGTTGTCGTGAGCTACAACACGCGTGACAAGCTGCGCCGGTGCCTCCTCGCGGTTGAGAGGGAACACGAATTGATCGTGGTCGACAACGCCTCCCGCGACGGCTCAGCGGATATGGTCGCCAGCGAGTTCCCCGACGTCAAGCTGATCCGAAATGTGGAGAACCGGGGCTTCGGTGCCGCGAACAACCAAGGACTCGCGCTGGCGACGCGCCGTTTAAAGCTGCTTCTCAACAGCGACTGTTACGCAGATCCAGGGGCGATCGCGAGTCTGGCCGAGCTCTTCGCGGACGAGCGCGTGGTGGCGGCGGGAGGCGCCTTGCGCAATCCTGATGGATCGCTACAGCAATCGGCCGCGAACGATCTCTCACTCTGGGTGGTTTTCTGCGAGCAATTCGGCCTAGAAAGGATTTTCCGGTCTTACTGGGTAAGTGATCGCATCAGCCGAGCGGCCCCGGTCGATCAAGTGATGGGCGCATGCTTGATGTTCAACACCGATGATCGCTTCGACGAGCGCTTTTTCCTATATTGCGAAGATTCAGACCTTTGCGTGCGACTGAGGAAGAAGGGACTCATTCTCTACGATCCATCCAGCCGCTTTATCCATGAGCTCGGTTCGAGCAGCGAGGGAGAGGAACGTTGGCGGGCCGTCGCCCGATACAACCAGGGAAAGGAGCTCTATTTTCGCATCCACCGAGGCCCTGGCTCAGCGGGTTTCTGCCGGTTCCTCAATCGATGCGGTGCTTGGCTGAGATGGGCCGCTTACTCGCTCATGGCGATCGGCAATGGCCGTCATCGTGAACGAGTCAAGCTTTGGGAGCGAGTTCTCGCCGCGCTCGATCACCCTTCAACCCCAAACTGACTAGATACTTGAAAGCGCCTGATCTAAATCGGCCATAAGATCATCTGCATGTTCCAATCCGACGCTCACACGGACCAGAGTGTCAGTAAGCCCGATCGAAGCGCGCACATCCGGCGGCACCGATGCGTGAGTCATGATCGCCGGATGCTCGATCAAGCTTTCCACGCCACCTAGCGACTCGGCCAAAGTAAATAGCTTCACGTGCTCCAGGAAACGCCGAGACTCGTCCAACCCTCCTTCCAAGAAGAACGTCATCATCCCGCCGAAGCCTCTCATCTGCTTGAGAGCAAGCTGATGACCTGGGTGGGAAAGCAGCCCTGGATAGCGAACAGATGCCACCCCTGGGTGATTCTCCAGAAAAGTCGCGATCTTCATCGCGTTTGCATTGTGCCTTTCCATACGGACGGCGAGGGTTTTGATGCCGCGCAGCACAAGGAAGCAGTCGAATGGCCCCGGGGTGGCACCGATCGCGTTCTGAAGAAACTTAAGTCGGGCATAAAGGGTTTTCGGTGCGGAAAAATTCGGATCAGTCCACATCCGCTTCGGAGCTCGCATCTTCAAATCGTTGAACATCAGCGCGCCCATGACGACGTCGCTGTGCCCGTTGATGTACTTCGTCATCGAATGCATCACGATATCCGCGCCCAGCTCAATCGGCCTTTGGTTGAAGGGGGACATGAAGGTGTTGTCCACGCACAACAGTGCTTCGTGGGCGTGGGCCACTTCCGCAACTTGAGCGATGTCGATGAGATTCATCATAGGATTGGTGGGGGTTTCAATCCAGATGAGCTTAGTGGTGGAAGTCATCGCTGCTTCCAACCTTTCCCGATCATTGGGATCTACGAAGGTGAACGTGATGCCTCGGTGTACGGCGATCTTGGTAAAGATTCGGTAGCTTCCCCCATACAAGTCGTCTCCCGCAACGACGTGGTCACCCGCCTGCAGGAGGTTCAAGACCGCATCGATCGCTGCCATGCCGGAGCTGAACACGAGACAATGCTCCGCTCCCTCAAGAGCGGCCAGCTGGCGCTGGAGGACGGACCGCGTGGGATTGTCGGTCCGGCTGTATTCGTATCCCTGATGAACGCCGGGCGAGGCCTGAGCATAGGTGCTCGTCTGATAAATCGGGGTCATTACCGCGCCGGTCTGCTCATCCGGCTCGATGCCTGCATGAATCACGATGGTCTCAAAATGATTGCCCTGATCGCTCATGCTTGGCAGTCTACTGCTCCTTTGCTGAGCATGCCCTCTATCAAATCCGCTTATGCCTGTCTCAAGACCCGAGTAGCAGCCCGTACGAGCCTCTAGCCGCACAGTCTTGAGGAATATTAGGTTCTGCATGCCTCAAAGCGGGAGGCGTCTGAGCTGGCGATCTCACGGGGGCCAAGTCTTGAGGCAGTGACGAAGGCGTCGGCCACAGATCCGATAGGCTCCTCAGGGAGATGAATATGCTCTGTAGCGAAATTAAAATACTTCGCCACGGGATTAATATGCTTCGCCACGGGAATAATATGCTCCGCCACGGGAATAATATCCTCCGCCACGGGAATAATATGCTCCGCCAAGGGAATAATATGCTCCGCCACGGGAATAATAAGCTCCGCAACGGGAATAATGAGCCTCGCTGGGGAATTCTACATGCCTCAAGACGGGAGACGTCTTGGCTGGAGAACTTACGCGGGGCCAAGTCTTGAGGCTATGTGATTCCCACTCCTACTGTTGGATGGGTGGACGACTCCAAGCACGTGCGGTGTCAGCGGCGCAGGACTCGATTACTTGCGTGCGACGGAGAGCCTCAAGACTTGGACTGCAACCCGCACGAAACCCTGGCTACCCCCGTATTGACGCATGTCAACTTGGCCGAGTCGGGCCTCTTCCGAACCGCAAAGGCATCGCATGTAAACTTAGCCCATGCGAAAATCCTCGATAGACCAGATTCGAGCACGGTTCGACGCCGACGTCGAGCGATTTTCCAATCTTCAGACCGGGCAGACCTCGACCATGGATGCGGCTCTCGCCATGGAATTAGTGACCCATGCGGCAGCGGTCGCCACCCCGAATCCGAAGAGTGTGCTCGATATCGGCTGCGGCGCGGGCAACTACACATTGCGGCTGCTGCAGCAGGCTGGCAGCTTCGATGCCACCCTTGTCGATATCAGTATTCCGATGCTAGAGCGGGCGCATGACCGGATGATGGAGGCGGGAGCGAAGAGCGCCGTCACCATCCAGCGAGATGCGCGCGAACTTGATTTTGCAGAAGAGAGCTTCGACGTGATTCTCGCCGCTTCGGTCCTGCACCACTTGCGTTCTGAAGAAGAATTTGAACGCCTGTTTCGCAACATCTTCGCATGGCTGCGCCCCGGAGGATCGTTCTGGATCTTTGATCTGCTGACCCACGAGATTGGGGCTGTGGGAGCGAGGATGTGGGAGCGCTACGGCCACTACCTCGAGTCCTTGGGAGGGCAAGAATATCGGGACAAGGTCTTTGCGTATATCGAAGAGGAGGACACGCCTTTGCCGCTGACGACACAGCTGGAAGCCCTCCGGCGAGTCGGATTTTCTCAGATCGACGTCCTTCATAAGAACGGTCCGTTTGCGGCGTTCGGAGGCATGAGAGTTTGATAAGAAGCTTGGTAATGATCGTCCTGGCGCTGGGCGTCGCCGCCGCTCAGGTCACGACGCCCATTGGAAAGCCTTCTCCGTTGGAGCAGCCGGTGTTTACGGATAAACCCGCGGGCTATGGCTCTCCAGTGGCACCGGGCAACGTCGTCGTCGTTCATTTCATCGTCTCTCAGCCAAACGGTGACGAATACGCGAATTCAAAAAAGCGCGGTCTTCCCTATCGATTTAAGGTGGGCGAAAAGGGAAACGATCCCTTGCTCGACAAGATCGTGCGGGGCATGAAGCTGGGCGGGACTCGAACTGCAACCGTGATTGCTCGTTGGGCTTATGGCGCGGCGGGTATTCCCAAGGTGATCTCGCCGAACGAGAAGCTCGTCGTGAAGGTGACTCTGCTCGAACGGAAGGCATAGGTAGAATCGTCGCGTGCTAGCGGAGCTGAAGGAGTTATGGAAATTCCGGGAGCTGCTGTTCACGATGGTTCAGCGCGATCTAAAGATTCGCTACAAAAATAGCGCACTGGGGTTTGTTTGGTCACTGCTCAACCCGCTCGTGACCGTGATGGTCATGACGGTCATCTTCCAGTACGTGTTGGAGAATGAAACTCCGAATCTGAGCGCCTACATCTTGGCGGCGTACCTGCCTTTCATGTTCTTCCAACTTTGTCTGTTGGATTCCGCTCAGACAATTCTCGCGAACATTCAGCTCATCAAGAAAATCTACTTTCCCCGCGAGATCCTGCCACTGGCAAGCGTGATCAGCAACTTCATCCATTTTGCGCTCGCCTTACTTGTCTTCTTCGCTTACCTTCTCGTCAACTGGCTGATTCATCCGGGCAAGTTTCCTTTCCATGCTGGAATCGTGTACTTGCCTGTTCTCATGGTAGTCAGCTTCTGCCTTTGCGTCGGCTGGTCCTTGATCATCAGCGCTGCGAACACGTTCTATGAAGATGTCAAGTACATCGTATCGGTGAGCCTTTATTTGCTATTTTTCATCTGTCCTGTGATGTATTTTAGCGAACAGGTGTTCTGGGCGAAGGTGAACCAGGAGAACCCGATCTGGTACAAACTGTACAACCTCAATCCGGTGGCGGTGATGAGTACGGCTTATCGCAAAGTGATCCTGGATCCCCAGCCCGTGACGGTAAACGGAATTTCGCACGATCCAATTGGCTTGTCGTGGAAGCACTTGGCCTTTGCGACGTGCGTGTCGATCGGGATCATGCTGTTCGGCTATCACCTCTTCAATCGACTGAAGTGGAGGTTCGTCGAACGTCCTTGAGCGCGATCATTATCCGGGATTTGCGCAAGCAGTTCAAGCTGTCCCACTCGGGCGCGGCGGGGCTGAAGAGCGCATTGCTCTGGTGGAAAAAGCGTTCGATCGAGAACCTTGAGGTACTGCGCGGCATCGACCTGACCGTCGAACCGGGGGAATGCGTTGCCGTTGTCGGCCGAAATGGGGCCGGAAAGAGCACGCTCCTCTCACTCCTTGCCCGCGTCTATAAGCCAACCAGCGGCCAAGTCTCGGTTGAGGGGCGGATTGCGCCCTTGTTGGAATTGGGAGCGGGCTTTCATCCAGACTTGACCGGCGTCGAGAACATCTACTTTAACGGCATCATTCTCGGTCTCAGCAGGAGCGAGATCAAGGACCGCACAGATTCCATCATCGCCTTTTCTGAGCTTGAGAAGCATATCGATGCGCCCGTGCGCACCTTCTCGAGCGGCATGCTCGCCCGTTTGGGCTTCAGCATCGCCGTGCATGTTGACGCAGAAGTGCTCTTGGTAGATGAGGTGCTAGCCGTCGGTGACTTTGAATTCCAGCGCAAATGCTTTGCGAAAATCGACGAATTCAAGAAGTCGGGCGGTGCGATTTTGTTCGTATCTCACGAGATGGACGATGTGCGCCGGGTGGCAACCCGATGCGTCTGGCTAAAAGATGGGCGCATCGAGGCCGAAGGCGACCCCGAAACAATCATTACGCAGTACGAAGCCGCGAATTAGCAGATGGACGCTTTAATCCAGCGATGGGAAAGGGTGAAAGCATCGGTCGAGGCAGTTGCCTCCCGAGCCGGTCGCGAAGTGACCCTCGTCGCCATCTCGAAGACCCACTCCGTCGAGGCCATCAGAACCTTGTATGAAGCAGGTCAGCGCCATTTCGGAGAGAGCCGCTTGCAAGAAGCAGTGGGCAAAATCGAGGTGCTTCCCAATGATATCGTTTGGCACTTTGTCGGGCAGCTGCAAAG
>JAEVZK010000152.1 GCA_023392285.1 Armatimonadota bacterium
AGCCACGTCATCCCGACTGGAGCGACGCCCTGCGGCGCGGAACGGAGGGATCTGGCCGTGCGAGCACTCGTTTACAGGCTGGCGACGGTTTGGAAACAGCAGCTGCCATGCCCGGGCCTGTTCACGGTTTTGCAAACAAGCAGAGCCACGTCATCCCGACTGAAGCGACGCCCTGCGGCGCGCAACGGAGGGATCTGGCCGTGCGAGCACTTGTTTACAGGCTCGTAACAGGTTTGGAAACAGCAGCCGTCTTGCTAGGCCTGTTCACGGGTTTGCAAACAAGCAGCCGTCAGGCTCAGATCCCTCTTTCGAGCCGGAGGACGGCTCGAACTCGGGATGACGAACCCCACGTCATCCCGACTGAAGCGACGCCCTGCGGCGCGGAACGGAGGGATCTGGACGTGCGAGCACTTGTTTACGTGCCAGCAATGGATTCGGAAACAGCAACCGCCATGATCGGCCTGTTCACGGGTTTGCAAACAGGCAGCCGTCATACTCACATCCCTCTTTCGAGCCGAATAAAGACGCTTCATACTTAGTCCGATTTTGCAACTACGGCTTGGGGGCTCATCAGGACACCACGCGCAGATCAACTCCTCTCCCCCATGCCCCTTTGCACCGGGTTCACAAACGAAAAACGGGGTTGACGAACATCCCTCTCGCCGCCTATTAGACGTGGACCAGAAAAACTGCGAAGGGAGAACTGCTAATGACGAAAGCCCCTAGGCGGGAGGGTTAAGCGACATCACTTCTAGCTTACGCGTTTCAGGATGAGCGAGACGTTGTGCCCGCCAAACCCGAAGGAGTTGGAGAGGGCGTAGTCGACCTGCTGCTTCCTCGCCTCGTTCGGAATGTAATCGAGATCGCACTCCGGATCAGGCGTGACGTAGTTGCGAGTGGGCGGCAGCACGCCGTCCTTCATCGCCAGCAGGCAAACAAGAGACTCGATCGCACCCGCCGCTCCCAGCGTGTGGCCGATCATCGATTTGGTCGAGCTCACCGGCGGCACGTGGTCGCCGAACGCGCGCTTGATCGCCAGCGTCTCGAGTTTGTCGTTATAGTAGGTGGAAGTTCCGTGGGCGTTGATATAGCCGATGTCTTCCGGCTTCAGCCCGGCGGTCCGAAGGGCCATGCGCATCGCGCGGAAGGCGCCGTCGCCGTTTTCGTCCGGTTGGGTGATGTGAAAGGCATCGCCGCTCATTCCATAGCCGACGATTTCACCGTAAATCTTTGCACCACGCGCTTTCGCATGCTCGTAATCTTCGAGCACGAAGACCGCCGAACCTTCGGCCACGACGAAGCCGTCGCGATCTTTATCAAACGGTCGAGAAGCATGCTCGGGATCGTCGTTCCTGGTGCTCATCGCTCGAGCCGCGCAGAATCCACCGACACCCAGTTCATTGATCGGCGCCTCTGAACCGCCCGCGAGCATCATGGTGGCGTCGCCTCGCTTGATGATGTGATAAGCGTCGCCGATTGCATTCGCACCGGTCGAGCAGGCGGTCACCACACACGTGTTCGGGCCTTTCAGCTTGTGCATGATCGAGACGTAGCCGCTCGCCATGTCCGGAATCATGTAGGGAACAAGGAACGGCGAAACCTTCGACGGACCGCCTTCGATCTGCCGCCGATGTTGCTCGCCCAAGAAGGTCAAGCCTCCAATGCCCGAGCCGATCAAGACGCCAAACTCCTCTCGCAGTTCGTCGTTCAACTCGATTTTCGAGTCATTCATAGCCATGGCCGCTGCAGCGGCCGCGAATGCGATGAATCGATCGATGCGGCGGGCCTCTTTACGGTCCAGCCAATCCTCAGCGTTGAAGTCCTTGACCTCACCCGCGATGCGAGTGGTGTATTCGGACGCATCCATCAGGGTAATTGGGCCAATGCCGTTCTCACCCCGAATCACTCGGGGCCAGAAAACATCGACGCCCGTGCCAAGCGGAGTCACGGCACCGACACCGGTGACCACCACTCGCCCCGAAGGTGCGGGTCGATCCGTCATTCAGGCTGCGGTCTGCTTTTTGCTGATGTAGTCGACAGCGTTCCCGACGGTCTTGATCTCGCCAACTTCTTCATCCGGGATATCGATGCCGAATTCATCTTCGAGAGCCATGACCAATTCAACGACGTCGAGAGAATCAGCGCCCAAGTCCTCTTGGAAGGATGCCGATTCGACCACTTCTTCTTCCTTGACTCCGAGCTCTTCGACAGTAACCTTTTTAACGCGATTGAGAATGTCCTGCGACATGGTGTTCGTTTTACCTTCTTTATCACTGGAGAGTCACCAGGACTCCCCATATAAAGCTTACATCTTCTGCGCTATTTCCGTTAGCGAGATCAGACCACTGGCCGTGGTCGAAGCAGCCGAAGCACGAGCACCACGAGTGCGATGAGCAGAATGAGGTGAATGAACGCTCCGCCAATGTGCACGACGAAAAAGCCGAGCAGCCAAAGCACAACCAGCACGATAATAATTGCTTCCAACATTGTTTTTCTCCCAAGGCTCGCTTGCGCGAACCGCAAGAATTCAGACTTCTCGACCCCAAATCTGTTCGTTTGCACCCATAATGGTGCCAATGCTTTCCCTCCTCGTGACCGTGCTCATTGGCGGCCAGGCGAAACCGCTCCCCTTCGCCAAAGAAACGGAGACGGTTCTGAAGTCGCTGCGCATGCCGACATCGGCGACCCTCGAAAAGCTCTGCGGCCCGTCGGGGCTCACGGTGAACTATCTCGATCCTTCAAACCGGATCGACCTGTCCTACGCGATCCTGCCGCAGCTGATGAAGGCCAACAAGTCAATCAGGTGGTCGAAGCCGACCGAGGGCGACGGTGGGATGCGGCCGGCCTACCGCAACACGCTCCGCGGATTTCTCACAGAGATTGGAGCCAACGATTGGAGCAAGAACACCGTACGCGCAGCAGGTATGAGCCCGACGCCAACTTACCGCACCCTCTTCATTCAAGATATCGCGAAGGATTTTAAAGGGGTTACCTTTATCGACCTCAACAAGCGCGACCCAAAGGTTTCCGAAATGAAAGAGTTTTCAAAGGCGCTCATCTTAGGGTTCGATCGATCTGGCAAGCTGCGAGTTCTCGGCTACGATGCCTGGAAAGACTAGCGCCCTGGAAAAGCTACACTAATCAGGTGAGCGTTACCGAGCTTTTCCACACGATGGAGTGGGGTCCCGCGCCCGAATCTCCGGCTCCTGCGAACGAGTGGCTGGAGAAGCACGGCCGTCATTTCGATCTATTCATCGATGGCGATTGGCGTCCCGCGGACTCAAGGCAGACTTTCGAAGCTCATAACCCGGCGAGCGGCAAGGTGATCGCCAACGTCTCGCAGGCGACCCGGCCTGACGTCGACGCCGCGGTTCTCGCCGCGCGGGAGGCGCAGCCAAAGTGGTGGGCGCTTGGCGGACACCAACGAGCCCGATATCTTTATGCGCTCGCCCGGCAAGTGCAAAAGCACAGCCGTTTTCTTGCCGTGCTGGAGGCGCTCGATAATGGGAAGCCGATCCGTGAAACTCGGGACATCGATGTTCCGCTGGTGGCGCGCCATTTCTATTACCATGCCGGGTGGGCTCAAATCATGGACTCAGAGTTGCCCGGTTACGAGCCGGTCGGCGTCTGTGGCCAGATCATTCCCTGGAATTTCCCGCTCCTGATGCTTGCTTGGAAGATCGCTCCAGCGCTCGCGATGGGGAATACGGTCATCCTCAAACCCGCGGAGTTCACGTCGCTCACTGCCCTGGCTTTCGCAGAGCTTTGCCAGCGGGTGGGCTTGCCTCCGGGCGTCGTGAACGTGGTCACTGGGGACGGCACTACCGGCAAACTGCTGGTCGACCATCCGGACGTGGATAAGATTGCCTTCACCGGGTCCACGGAAGTGGGACGGCTGATTCGAAAGGCGACGGCTGGATCAGGCAAGAAGCTTACGCTGGAACTGGGCGGCAAATCTCCCTTTATCGTGTTCCAGGACGCCGATCTGGATAGCGCCGTCGAGGGGCTAGTCGATGCGATCTGGTTTAACCAGGGGCAAGTTTGTTGCGCTGGCTCACGCCTGCTCGTGCAGGAGAGCATCGCCGAAAAATTTCTTCAGAAGGTCAAGTTGCGCATGGACCGGCTAAGGGTTGGAGATCCTCTCGATAAGGCGATTGACATTGGGGCGATCATCGCGCCCGTTCAGCTTTCGCGAATCGACGAACTGGTTCAACAAGGTTGCCGAGAGGGAGCGGAAATCTATCAGCCGAGAAACGGTTGCCCGACCGAAGGCTGGTTCTATCCTCCGACGCTGCTCTCCAACGTCAGCACATCGAATACCGTCGCCCAGGTGGAAATTTTCGGTCCCGTTCTGGTGGCGATGAGCTTCCGCACGCCGGCGGAGGCAGTCGAACTGGCGAACAACACAACCTATGGCTTGGCCGCCAGCGTGTGGACGGAAAATATGAGTCTAGCCCACGACATTGCGGCGAAAGTCAAAGCGGGCACGATCTGGCTGAACTGCACGAATCAGTTCGACGCTGCGAGCGGCTTCGGAGGCTACCGGGAAAGCGGCTACGGGCGTGAGGGAGGCAAGGAAGGGCTCTGGTCTTACGTGAAGCCAGCCCCCAAAGCGAGAATCGATTCTCCAGCGCCCGATGCAAAAAATGCCGTTGGACGGCCCGCGATCGACCGCACCCACAAGTTGTTTATCGGAGGAAAGCAGGTCAGACCCGATGGTGGACTGAGCACCGACGTCTTGGGGCAAGAAGTCAGCCGAGGAAATCGCAAGGACGTGCGCAACGCAGTCGAGTCTGCCATTGCTGCCGCCAAAGCGTGGGCAGCGGTGACGCCGAATGTGCGAGCCCAGGTGATTTACTACTTGGCGGAGAACTTAGAGGGAGCGCGCGAGGCGGTTGCAGCAACGGTTTCCGAGACGGAGTGCGATGCTGCGATCGGGAGCCTGTTCACGTTTGCTGCCAAGGCCGACAAGTTCGACGGCCAGGTTCATCCCGCGCCTTTTAAAGGTGTGGTTTACACCACGAATGAAGCGCTGGGCGTGGTCGGCGTAATCTGCTCAGACCGGTCTCCGCTCGCTGAAGTTTGCGCGACGATTGCTGCATGCATGGCTGCCGGCAACGCGGTCGTGCTCATCGCTCCCGAGGGAAATCCTCTCCCCGCAGTCGAGATCTACCGGGTGCTGGAGGCGAGCGACGTGCCGGCTGGGTTGGTGAATATCCTCACCGGTATTCGTGCCGAGCTTGTGCCGACGCTCGTCGAGCATGACGGAGTCGACGCGGTCTGGGCGTTCGACTGCGACCTGGCCACGGAAGTTGAAAGCTTATCGACCGGCAACTTGAAGCAGACGTGGGTCGACGGCACGATGGACTGGCTTCAACCTGATCCCAACCGAGTGATGCGCCATGCAACCCAGGTCAAGAATGTCTGGACACCGATTGGCGAATAGTTTCCGGTTTGCGTAAAAGTCACGGCTTTAAACCGCGTCAGCCGGTAGACTGAACCTCCGATGAAAGTTCTCGTCATCGGGTCAGGCCCGATCGTGATTGGTCAGGCTGCAGAGTTCGATTACGCGGGCACCCAAGCTTGCAAAGCGCTTCGCGAAGAGGGGCACCAGGTCGTTCTCATCAACTCGAATCCGGCGACGATCATGACCGATCCGGGGGTGAGCGACGCCCTTTACATCGAGCCTCTCACCCCGGAATTTTGTGAACGAGTCATCGCGCGTGAGAAGCCGGATGCCTTGTTGCCGACGCTTGGCGGACAGACGGGGTTGAACCTCGCAATCGAGCTCAATGATCAGGGCATCCTTGAAAAACACAATGTAAAGTTGCTGGGCACGCCCCTTAGCGCGATCCGCAAGGCCGAGGATCGAGAGCAGTTCCGCGAGCTCATGCGGGAGATCAAGGAGCCGGTTCCGGAGAGCTGGATCATTCGCTCGCCCGATGATTTGAAAGGCATTTTGGATGTGGTTCCCTACCCATGCATCATTCGGCCTGCCTACACCCTTGGCGGCACCGGCGGAGGTGTTGCAAACTCACCCGAAGAGCTATGGGAGATTGGCAACAAGGGGCTCAAGCTCTCCATGCGCAGCATGATCATGGTGGAACGCTCGCTCCTCGGCTGGAAAGAGATCGAGTACGAAGTCATGCGGGACAAGATGGGCAACACGATCACCGTGTGCAACATGGAGAACCTCGACCCGATGGGCGTTCACACTGGAGACTCCATCGTCGTTGCACCTTCCCAGACCTTGAGCGATTTTGAATATCACATGATGCGGACCGCCGCGCTGAAGATCATCAACGCGCTTGGGATCGAAGGTGGATGCAACGTGCAGATGGCGCTGAATCCAGATGGCTTCGACTACTACATTATCGAGGTCAACCCCAGGGTTTCGCGATCGTCGGCGCTAGCTTCGAAGGCGACCGGCTATCCGATCGCACGGGTTGCGGCCAAGATCGCAGTCGGCAAGACTCTGGATGAAATCGACAATCAGGTGACGATGACGACGAAGGCTTGTTTTGAGCCGGCGCTCGACTATTGCGTCGTGAAGATTCCGCGCTGGCCCTTCGACAAGTTCGCCACCGGCGACCGGTCGCTCTTCACTCAGATGAAGGCGACGGGCGAAGTGATGGCGATCGATCGGTCGTTCGAGGCGGCGCTGATGAAGGCGATACGGGGATTGGAAGTCAAGCAGAAGGACCTCCGCCACCACCGCTGGGGTGTCATGGCCGTCCCGGCCATGGGTGTTCCGTCCGTCTCGGACGGAGAGATCGACAAACGCCAGGGGGCATATCTGCCGCACTGGACGCAGGAGGGGGCAGTCTATCACGTGGTTTTTCGTCTGGCCGATGCGGTGGCTAAAGATATTGCGGCTACTTGGCAGAACGAGAGAGCCGAACTAGAGCGCATTGCCGCCTCCGGCAGTCTCTCCTTTGCTGAGATCAATCGCCTTCGGCTCTTGAGAGCCGATAAGATCGAAAACTTTCTCGACCGGGGCTATGGCGATTGCACGCTGGCTCAAGCAGGCGTGGCTTCGCTCGTTGCCGAAAGCCTACGCCATTTCGACGGCACACGATACCACTTGCACGCGTGGGCGATTATGCCAAATCACGTCCATGTCGTCGTGGAGCCTCTGCCGGACCAGACTCTTTCTGAAATCTTGCATTCTTGGAAGTCCTTCACTGCTCACGCGATCAACAAACTCCTCGGGCGCAATGGAGAATTGTGGTTGTCGGAATATTACGATCACATCATCCGAGACCCCAAAGAATACGAAAGCACGATCGACTACGTGCTGGCGAATCCCGCCAGGGCAAAGCTGGTCGATTGGCCGTGGACGGGAAGTCGGCGAGACGCCGACAACACACAAGCGCGGGACGCGCTAGACACAAAGGAGCTCGAAGAGGCGATTCGTAAACCTACCGACGAGCGCCTCTGGGCGCTCGCTGCCGGACTGCGACAGGGCATGAGTGTCGACGAAGTCAATCGCCTTAGCCGAGTCGACAAGTGGTTCCTCCGAAAGATCAAGAAATTGGTCGAAATCGAACAGGCTCTTCTCCATGCGGGATCATCAAACAATCTCGAAGAATTGATCGGGGAAGCGTTCCTCTTCGGGTACTCATCCAACTCGATTGCCGATTTGATCCGAAAAAGCAATCTGGACGAAGTCCAGAAAGAAGATGCGGATCGGCTCATCGCCAAACAGAAGATCCAGCCGGTCTTCAAGATGGTGGACACTTGCGCAGGCGAATTCGAGTCGCACACCCCCTACTACTACAGCACCTTTGACCAAGAGGACGATGCCGTCCCGGCGCGCACCGGCGCCTGAAAGCGCTCACCGCAAGCGCACAACAACCGTGGTGCTCGTGGTCAGGATCAGCATGTAGGCTACTAATTTTTATTCACACAGGTTGACTTATGTAGAACTTCGTCTGCTAGTTTAGTGATGTTAATGAGCGACTCAACCAAAGCTAGCGAACCGATGGCAGACGGCTGGATCGAACGCAAGGCAAAGCTGTTTGAGGTGGGCGATTATCCTGACAAGGGAGTCACCGTCACCCACGAGCACCTTAGCGCGCTCGCCAAAGACTTTAAAGCTCCCGTGCCGATCCTGATCGAGCATGCGGCCTCTCCCCTTGAGCTTGGCTTCCTTACCAGCGTCGAACATGTCGGCTGCGAGTTGTTTGGAACCCTCTCGCTGAACCACGAAGCGAATCAACTCGTCGAGCGAAGCGGCTCCAAAGCCCTGTCGCTGGGACTCGCAAGCGATCTCTCGCAGATTCGCGAGGTGAGCATCGTACGGAATCCAAGGATCGCAAGCGCCCAGATGTTCTCCTCGGAGGTGCGATTCGACACGTCTCTCGAGAGCAAGCCGGCTGGCGAGAATTGGCAGCGAAAGTATGATCAACTGGTCCGGGAGCGCCGGGAGGAGCAGGCGGAGAGGCAGGTGAGGCAATTCGTCTCCCAAGGCAAACTCACGCCTGCGCAAGCACCCTTCGCAAAGGCTCTCTTGAGCAGCGACGATGCGATCCTCTTCGATGGAGAGTCGCAACCGCTTGGCCAACTGCTTTCGGCTCTCATTCAGCGCCAGCCGCCTCACCGCATGTTTGGCGAGCGAGCACCGGCAAGCACCGCAGACTATTCGTCACACCTGCTCATGCCGGAAGAAGTGGCTTTCTATCAGAAGCATTTTCCCGGAGTGAGCCTCGACGAAATTGCCAAGCGGCGCTAGAGCGTTTGCATTTACTTGCCGCTCTGCGGCACCAATCTGGCGCGAACCGCGCCCCAGCAGGAGAAGGATACAAATCATGGCAGCACTGACTGCAGCACTCGAAACATATGAAAAGCCAGGTTTGGTGGTGAGCTACAAGCTTGCCACCGCCAAAATTTACAAAGGCGCCCTCGTCGGCATCAACAGCTCCGGCTATATCGTGAAGATGGATAACGGTACCGCCGGGCTCAAATACGTCGGTGTCGCGAACGAAACCGTCGATAATAGCGCCGGCAACGCGGGTGACCGCTCCATGAACATCACCAAGAGCGGCTCGTTCGTGTTCAAAGCGGCAAGCGGCTTCACGCCCGGAATCGCCGACCTCGGAAAGGAAGTCTACGCCAACACCGACTGGGAGGTGCAGATTCTCACCGCAGGTCTCACGAACACCTACAAGGTGGGCACAATTGTCGCCATCGAGAGCACCTCAACCGGTGCCTCCGGCGTTCGCATTCGAATCGACAATTACACTGTTTGACTCACTCTTCGCCGAGGACTCGCAT
Source organism: Armatimonadota bacterium (assembly GCA_023392285.1). Classification (GTDB taxonomy): domain Bacteria; phylum Armatimonadota; class Fimbriimonadia; order Fimbriimonadales; family Fimbriimonadaceae; genus JAEVZK01. The sequence continues at coordinate 9,277 of JAEVZK010000152.1, forward strand.
TTCGTCCACGGCGTCCTTACCGCGGCTGGACCGCACCTAAAGGAGAATCATGGCGTTAACCAAAAGCGACATCCCAGACCTCATTTTGCCCGGGCTCAAAGCTGAGTTCGCTCAGGCGTACAAGAACGAAATCGACAACAGCATCGCGGAGAAGATCGCGACCGTCATCAACACCACCCAGCCAGCGCAGAAATATGCCTGGCTCAGCACGGTCCCGCCGATGCGAGAATTCGTGGACGAACGCCGCCCCTCTGGCATGACCGAGTATGCGCTCACTATCGAGGATAAGGTCTTCGAGTCAACCATTGCGGTTGACCGGCGGGCCATCGAGGACGATCAACTCGACCTCATCAAGCTGCGAATTCGCGATTTGGCGGCACGCGTCACGGCTCATCGGCAACAGATCGTGCTGCAGGCCCTCATCGAGGGATTTTCGACGAATGCCTATGACGGCACGAGCTTCTTCGGCACTGCTCATCCGACTAACGGATCGACATACACCAACAAGGGAACGAGCGCTCTTGACGCGACATCCCTCAGCTCGGCGATGAACCAGATGATGCTCGTGCCGGACGACCAAGGCGTACCGCTCGGCATCGTCCCGGACACTCTGGTGGTGGGGCCAAAGCTGCAATGGTCGGCCATGGAACTGGTGGAAAGCCCGGTTGTGGTGTACAAGGGCAACGCGAGCGACAGCGCACCTTCGAGCGCGTATCGAAACGTGTTCCAAGGCAAGCTGAACCTCATCGTCTCTCCATTCCTCAGCGGCGCGAGTGATGACTACTGGTTCCTGCTCGATACAAAGCGCCCCGTCAAGGGACTGATCCTTCAGCAAAGAAGCGACGTTCCGGTCGAGTTCAGCGCGCTGGATAATTCGAGCGGAGCGGAAGGGGCCTTCATGCGTGATCGCTTCTACTACGGTGTCCGCGCTCGATACAACGTCGGTTACGGTCTTTGGCAGGCCGCTTACGGAAGCCAACTCTAATGGCGATCGTCGGTGAGGCGTCGGGACAGGCGGCCTCTACTTACACTTAAAAGGAGAACACATGTCATTTGCTCAAATTGCGGCAGTAGCCGCCTTGCTCGGAATTGGAGGCGCGATCGGAGCGATCATAGCCATGATGACTGCGGCGACTCGAGTGGAATCAGACTTCAGCGGATTTCGCGAACTCTTTCGGTCCTACATCTCCAACAAGTCGGACGGCCCCTCCCTCGCCCTGCGGGACAGCTTTGAAGCGTTCGAGCTCGACCTTGCTTCCCTAAGCGAGACATTCGAGAAGGTTAAAGCGGCGCTCAAGATCAAGCGATGAGCGCAGAACTCGCTGCGTTGGTAGGTTCATTCATTGCCTCTGCTTTTGCTCTCGTGAAGTATGCAATGAACCAGAACCGTTCCATTCTCGATCGCTTTGTGCAGTTCCTTCAGCAGACCACCGATCGCCAGGAGCGAGTCAACGAGCAGTTTCAGCGGGCGATGGACCAACTCGGGGCAAACGTGCGAGAGAATTCAATTCTCCTCGCACGGGTTGCCGAGCGGCTGGAACTCTCATAGGAGGAAACTATGTCCCTCACCATTTCCCGTGATCGGATCAAGGAACGCTGCATGATCAGCGTATCAGATTACGACAGTCTGATCGACAACCTGATTGCCGATCTGGAGCCGATGATCGAGTTCGCAATTCGAGACGAGTACCTCCTCGATTCGGATGCGGGCCTGCAGGCGATGCTAAGCTACGGCGCACTTCAGATCGGAACGGGCGAATTCATGAAATGCCTGCTCCGCAAAGTCGGCTTTGCCGAGAGCATCGGGTATGGCGTGGCAGTTCCCATGATCGGCACCCAGCGCGCCGAGGAAGCTCAAGCGGGTTGGATGACGCTGAAGCCATTTCTGAAAAACTCGTTCAGTAACTCTTCGGAACCGAAAATCCAGTTCGCTCCCAAGCCGGAGCCATAAGCATAAAGGCTCCGCGGATGCGGAGCCCTGTTTCGTGAGAGGAAAAGGCTCATTCTGCCTTCGCCAACAATAACAAACCGCACGCAGCGCGCGGCAGTTCCGGCAATTTTATAAAAACAGCCCACCGTCGATGGTGAGGGTCTGTCCGGTAATGTATGCCGCCTCGCGACTGGAAAGGAAGAGAACCGCTGGTGAGATGTCATCCGCTGTTCCCAGCCTCCCCGCTGGGGCATCCTTCTCCACTCGCTGCTTGAATTCCTCGGGCAGATCGTGGGTCATGTCGGTTTCGATGAAACCAGGAGCGATTGCGTTGCAGGTAATGCCGCGCGACCCTAGCTCTTTGGCAACCGAGAGCGTGATCCCGATGATGCCCGCTTTCGAAGCGGCATAGTTCACTTGCCCCGCTTGGCCATGCAAGCCGATCACGCTGCTCATATTCACGATCCGACCGTACCTTGCCTTCATCATGGGACGAGTGACGGCCTTGATGCAGTTGTACGTCCCTTTGAGATTGATATCGATGACCCGATCCCAATCTTCGTCTTTAAGGCGCATCATCAGGTTGTCCCGGGCAATACCCGCATTGTTGATCAGCACCGAGGGTGTCCCGAGCTCTGCGGCGACCATGCCAAAAACTTCGTCCACACGCTCGGAGTCGCTGACGTCGCAGGCGTACCCTTTCGCGCCCTCCATCTGGTTGGCGGTGGCCATCGCCCCCTCTTCAGTGGTGGCGATGCAAGCCACTCGCGCACCCTCTTTCCCAAACGCCAGGGCGATTGCCTTACCCATCCCTCGGCTGGCACCCGTCACTACCACGACTTGATCGCTGAAACGCATGCGAATGTCTTACCCCGCTTTCGCCCAAGGAGACGCTTTACGTTCAGCCGATCGCTACCGGGCGGTAAAGGATGTCTAACGGAAACGGTTTTCCCATCATTGCCTTCCATCGACGACTTTGAGAGCTGGTCAGGATCTGGCTTGCCTTCGCATTGAGCGATTTGATCGAATCGATTCGCGTTTTCAGATACTGTTTTGAGGCGTCAGAGTTCGGCAGATTGCGATATCCTGACCCTCCTTGTCGCGCGGTCTTCTGAACATTTTTCAAAGCCTCGGCGGTGGCGCTCGTGAGCTCGCGCAGCTGTTTGCCAGTTATCTTTAAAGCGCGCACAAGGTTCGAACTCTGGAGCGCGTATGCTCCCAAATACTGCATCGTCAGCTGGTGGAGACGAACCTTCTGGGAGCTGTTTAGGGCGACAAGCGCCTTAATCTGCCCCTGCTCCATTTTCTGCTGGACCTGCGCGAGGCTCGGCCGTGTCTTATTTTGCGAACGTTCCAACATCTCAGCAAGCTCTTTCTGGGCTTCCGCGCGAAGCAGCTTGATCTTCGCTTGTTGGGCGGGAGTGACCTTGAGTTCTTTCGCCACCTCGGGAATGCCGATGAGCGCGGGCATGTATTCGGGAACGAAGCTTGGCCCCATCTGGGCGAGCCCGATACCGACCGAAAAGAAGAAGGCGATCAAGGCGACGATGCGCATGTCTTTTACAACGCATTCTTTTCGGAAAACTGCACCGAAAGCAGAAGATTCGGAGCTTTCGTCACGTGGCTCGGGTTGAATAATTCTATGCCCGCCAAGCCAAGCACAGCCCTTCAGATTGCCCTGGGCTGCTCTGGTTTTCTCCTTTTCTTCGCCTTCTTCTTTGCCTCCTTCACGCTCTACGCGGTGAATCGGGGATCGCTTTGGCTGCCGGCCGCGGCCGGGCTTTGTTATTTTGGAATCTCCTCGCTATGGCCGAACATCCAAAGGACGGCAACTCGGGGTGGACTCTCCTGCCTGTTTGTCGGTGGTGCGTGTTGGTTTTGGATAGCGTCCGATCGCCCGCTCCCAACTCTGGCGCAGAAAATCGATGCGAGGCAGTTGATTCACTCGTGGAGCGTTTACTCGTTCTTACTACTTGCCGCCATGGGCTTTCTGATCATTCTAGGATCGGCTTTTCGGCGGGGAAGCAAGGCACGCGTCGGAGCGCCGCTCCTTCTCATCGTCCTCGGGTGGCTGGTTTCATTTTTCAGCAGCACTCATGGAGCTGCTGATCCAATGCTGGAGTGGGCTATGCAAACCTTCCATTTGGATCGTGCATCGGCCGAGTTGTTTGTCGTCATCCTGCGCAAGACCATCCACTTCACGTTTTACGCTTTGGTCGGGGCAGCGGGCTATTTGGCGTCGAGCAGCAATGGTGGATCGAAATCAACGTCCCTCCAATCCGGACTTCTTTCTGCACTCGCTTTCGCCTCGTACGATGAGTTTCGCCAGCACTCGATGCCCAACCGAGAAGGGTCGATCTTGGACGTGGGGCTGGACATGTTAGGCGCGATCACCGCCCTCGCCATCATTAACGGTGTCAGCCGGTCGAACCGATTGGCGCATAAGTCCTAAATCGACGATCAGTTGGCGCACAATAGGGTTGTGAATCTTCGTTGCAGCTTTGTCATCGCTTCACTTGCTGTCTGCTGTTTTGCCACTGCACAGCAGGGTTCAGTTACCTACGAAACGGTTGCCGTGCCAGTGAAGAGAGCTCTGAAAGACTTGAGCGACAAATCAGGCGTCCGACTGGAAAGCGCACCGATCATGGATCGAGAAGTGCTGATCCTTCGGCTCAACGATGCGCCTCTCGCTGAGGTGATGAAGCAAATTGCAAGGGTCACCTCTGGCGAATGGACTGAGAAAGATGGCACTTACTATCTTTCTCCCGACAAGAGCGGGCGAATCAAAGAAGAAACTCAGTCTCAGAAGCAGTTTGCCGATTCCGTTGCAAAGTCTCTGAAGCAGATGCAGGCGAGGATGGAGCCTCGGAAGAACAAGTCAACCGAAGAGGCGGCCGAGCCCGACGAGATGCCCGATCCAAGGTTCATGGCAGGCTACACCGCGCTGTCCAAGATCGCAATCGCAATCGGAGCTTCCAATCTTTCCTCAGTCCCACGTGATGGCCGCGTGGTATTCAGCACGAGTCCCACCGCGATGCAGCGCCGCATGCCCGTGAACATCGCTGGCTACATCGACGATTACGTGAAGGGCTACAACGCGCGAGTCGCTGCACAAAAGAACGAAGAGCCCATTCAAGACCTTCCAGAAGGGGCGGATGTGTTCTTGAAGATGTTCAATCCAAAGCTGACCGTCATCACGAGTGCGCCTTCAAAGGCTCTGATCATTGCGCAGCGAGGCGGAATGATGGGCTACTCATTGGAACTGCGACTTTACGATACGACGGGAAAGATGATCGCACGAGATAATCTGCCCTTTGCGATTGAGTCCCCATTTGCCGCTCTGATGGAGGGAGATAGCGAAGATCCAGATCAGAAGCCAGAGCCGGACACCAGTCCACAAATCAAGTTTTCGCCGCTCACTCAAGAGCTCTCCAGTATTGCCCCAGGCATCAGAGCGATGCAGGCGGGTCAGATGAAGATCAGCGACGACCTAAAAGCTCGGCTCCAAGACCCGATCAACTACGATCCACTCTCCTATACCTACAGTGAGGCGCTTCTTCAGATCGCGAAGACGAGAAACGAGCAGTTGGTGGCCGACCTGCCCGACGGAGTCAGCTCCTTCTTCGCAGGGATGTTCAGGAAGTCTGGGACCACTCAGAAGGCATTTCTCAAGAGCCTCGCGCCTTCCATCGCGCTGACGGAAGAGAATGGGTGGATGACCGTGAAGCCGCTCGATCCGATCGCGAGCCGAGCTGAGAGGACTGACCGAGTCGCTCTCAAGCGTCTGATCGATGCCGTCGAGACACTTGGATACCTCTCCTTGGATGACCTTGCTGCCTATGCCCAATCGAATGAGGACCCCATGACGGGCGCTCCCGCCAGTACGCTCTACATCATGATGTTTGCACCCGGAGCCATGCAAGCCGGCATGATGGGCCAGGTGGATTGGAATCTCCTTCGCTTTTATGGCACCTTGAGCGCCACCCAGAAGGCCTCACTTCAAAAGGGTGCGCCCATGACGTTTGGATCGCTGCAGCCGAACCAGAAGGCGCTGGTCACCACGATGCTCTTTGGGCCAGAAACCGATCTTTCAATTACAGATAATGCCAAAAAGCAAGATGAGGATCCGTTTACAAGCATGATTATGAAGCAGATCAGCCGCTTCGGACCCGGGTCGAGCGGAGGAGATTATCGCACCGAGCCAACCGAAATCATGCCCAATGGACTTCCAAGCTCTGGTTACATTCAGGTGAGCTTCTCTAGTGAGCCGGTGGGTGTTCCGACGGGGTCGAGTTCATCTTTGGGAGAATTTTCTACACTCGGACCCATGGAACTCGGCTTGCTGAAGATGTTCAAAGAAGATCCGAAAATGTCGGAGATGAGCGGCGGCCTGCCGACAATCGAAGGGCTCAAGGTGGGAACTCGGTCCAAGTACATGTTCAACTTCTTTGTCGCGCCCGATATTGCCCAAAGCGGGAATCTGCAAGATGACCGAATCCCGAAGGACGCAACTACTTACAAGATGAACAATCTGCCGGCGTCGTTTCAGGCTGATATTGATCGAATGGCGGCGGCCATGAAGAAGAACCCGTTCTGGTCCGCCATCGGCAGCATGGGGATGGGTCGACAGCAACAGCTCCCTCCTCCTTAGGAGGCGACGTTCGGGACGGTGGAGGAGCTGTCGAGCCGTTCTGGGAATCAATCACCTAGAGCAGCCGACCAAGCGCTGTTGATTGGGTCGTACCTCCACTCGTTGGAGAAGAAGCCACAGCCGACTACTGCCTTGGCGCCTTCACGCAGAGTCGCGGCCCTTGAGATCGTCCAATCCGGAAGTGCCACGCCTGAAGTGAAGTACGGAATTCGATCCAGATACTTCGCCCCTTTCATGCCTGTCGGGGACAGCACCGCCAGCAGCCGCCCGGCCTGCGGATAGAGCCAGAGCGCCGCAAGGTCGACCCCCGCGATGTTTTTCCCATCCAGTGTCACGCCTTTGCGGTTCACCTGAATCGGTGAGGCAACTAACAGCTCTTTCCACCTGCTGAACGTGTTCGCATTGCCGTAGATCACCAAATTCCGGTCGGTCGGAAGGGGATCGGTGTCGCGCATGATCGAAACCGATCCATTGCCGCGGTAGTACCACTGCTCAGCGTCGAACCGGGCCTTGTTCATCGCCCAGGCATTCTCCTCGGCCGTACCTCGCGTGCCAACGACGAACACCATTCGATTCTGAAAAGCATTCTTAAACGGTCCGCCGAAGCCTGCGTGCTTGACCTTCTTCAAGACATCTTCCGACAACGGAGTTGGCGAGGAGCTCCCCTTTTCCCTGGGTGTCCAGGGGTCCCAACGGTCGCCCTCACGGACGAAGAAATATCGCTCCTTAAACGCGGAAAAACCGGATGGCCGTTGCCCGTCGATTTCAAACTTGTCCAGAGCAAAGGAGGAGATCGCGAAGCTGAGCATTTGAACATTAGTCGTCTGCACCTTCTGAACTTCTCCGTCCTTCATCACCGTGATCTTGCTCGGCTTCATGGACTCGAGCTGCTGCTCGATGGTGATGCCACGGCAGCTTGCATTCACCGCGGGATTGATGGTTGTAAAGCTCCAGCTTGAGCGTGACGTGAAGTTGCGACTGAGGTTCGCCTTGGAAAACATGTCGAACATCGCGGGCCAGTCGACGCACTGATCGCCCCACCAGTGTCCCGCACCCGGCTCCTCGTGATATTCGACGGTCTTGCCGATGTCTGAAAGTGCCTTCTTCATGAATCTGGCTTGCTCGACCGGCACATTGTCGTCTTTGTCCCCGTGAAGAATGTAAATATCCTCGGGCAAGGCATTGTTCAGCATCAGGAGCGTGTCGCTCTGATTCATCGAGCGGCGAAGCATCGCCTCGACCGGCGTCGGATCCTTGGGCTCCCAGCCACCTGCGTAGCTCCAAAAGCTGACCCAGCCCGCACTTGGACCGATGGCGGCAAATTCATTCGGATAAGTTAGCCCGAGCTGCCATGTACCGTGTCCACCCATGGAGTGGCCGGTGAGGATGACGCGATCCGGATCGTGAGGGAATCTCGCTTTGGCAATATTCCACACCTCCATCGCATCCAATCGCCCCCAGTCTTCCCAGTCAAACCCATACGGACGGCGATTGGTCGCGGCGACGATCGTACACCAATCCTTTGACTTGTACGCGTTTGCCTGGTTAGTCGCCTCGACCGAGGCGCCGTGGACCGTGAGTACGAGCGCATTCTCCTTCGATGGATTAAGCGAAGGAGCTACCGCATAGTACTGAACGCTCCCGTCGATGCTGCTCACAAATGTGTTCTTATAGTGATCCATGGGCTTTCGCACATTGATCTTCACGTCTTGCTGGTCGAGAACTCGGTCACCTTTGTAAAGCGTGAGGTGAAGATTCTGCTCTCCCGCGAGGAGTTTCCCTGGCGTCATGTAGAACGCCAACTTGCGCACACTTAGGGGAAGCAAGGAAGGAATGGCAATTTTACGCTCCTTGCCGTCACCGACTTTGGCCCCGATGCTCATTTGCTTCATCTCTGCATCCGTGCAGTTCAGCACCGGCAGCGCACCCACAAGCTCGCTCGGATCGTTTTCCAAGATATCGGGCAAGGTCATGTCGCCGGTATTGAACATCGCAGCGCTCGTGGGCTGATCGAGGGCTACGTTCAAGCGACCTCTTCCACAGGAGAAGAGCAACTGGTTCTCACCCTTCTTCAGCTTGATCGGGATGCGAAGATATCCGTAACCATAGGGATCTCCAGAATGTGGCTCGCCATTCACGTACGCCGTGGTATCCCCAGATGCCGTCATAATGGCGATTCTCGCGCTGCCATCCTGCTGGACCTTGGCAAACGCATAGCCTCCACCCAGTTGATCGCCGGTGAACTCTCCCTTATCGTCTGCGGTCAGCTTCTTCCAAGTCTGTGTTCGACCTCTTGGGGTGGTGACCTGGTCGCCTTCTGCCGGCGTGTGCCAGGTGCCCGCAACCATCTGCTCCTGAATTGCATCCTGCGGAAACGGCATTCGTCCGCCAACGCTCACGTTGCCAATGGCTAAGACCTCTTTGATCTGCACGTGATTTGCCTGATCGTAAGTTGTAGCCGTCGCGTTTGTTAGGTGAGTTGATGCGGCGAAGAGCAGCGCGAGAACCATGAACTTACTTTACTCCGACCGTCCTCGGCGGTGGCTCGCCTCTGAACGCGAATACACTGTGAGGGTGCGTAAATGTGTAGTTTTGCTCAGCGGCGGCCTTGATTCTGCCACCGTCCTTGCAATTGCTGGAGAACTAGGCTTTCAGCCGACAGCCCTCACGGTGATTTACGGTCAGCGGCATCAGGAGGAGCTCGACGCGGCGAGAAAGGTGGTGAGCGCCGCAGGAGTCGTCGATCACCGGTTTGTCACGGTCAGCCTCGATGCCATCGGGGGCTCTGCTCTCACTGATGATATTGCGGTGCCTAAGGACAGCCTCGGCGAATCGATTCCCGTCACCTACGTGCCGGCAAGAAACACCATTTTTCTCTCGATTGCGCTTGGTCTTGCGGAAGTTGTAGGCGCCGACGACATCTTTATTGGGGTCAACGCGGTGGATTACAGCGGCTACCCCGATTGTCGGCCAGAATTTATCCAAGCATTCGAGCACTTGGCGCAGTTGGCAACCAAGCGGGGAGTCGAGGGAAGCCAGATGCGAATTCATGCGCCGCTTGCCGGCTTAACCAAGGCGCAAATCATCCAAAAAGGGGTGAGCTTGGGCGTGGATTACTCGTTAACCCACTCGTGCTACGATCCCGTCGCAGGAAAACCCTGCCGCCATTGTGACTCCTGCCTCATCCGACAACGAGCTTTCGCGGAGTTAGGGCTGACCGATCCCGGCGCACCGAGATAACTAGACACTGTGTGCAAGAACGATGGCTTCAGCAACTTCGCGCATCGACTTTCGAAGGTTCATCGACTGAAGCTGGATCTTCCGGTAAGCCTCCGCCTCATCCACGCCCTGTTCCTTCATGAGAATGCCTTTCGCGCGGTCGATGGCTTTGCGAGCTTCCAGTCGATCGGTTACCGAAGTGAGCTCTTTCGTAAGCTGGGCGTTCTGTTCGAAGCGGCTGCGCGCCACCTCGATGGCAGGAGGAAGATCGCTTGGCTTGAACGGCTTGACGAGATACGCGAACACGCCCGCATCCTTCGCCCGATCCACCAGTTCGCGATCGCTGTAAGCGGTGAGCAAAATCGTCGGAGCAATCCCCTCTTCAGTAATGATCCCGACCGCTTCGATTCCATCCATGACCGGCATCTTCACATCCAAGATGCAGATATCCGGCTTAGTCTCCCGAGCGAGATCCAAAGCCTGCTTTCCGTCTCCAGCTTCGGCGACGACTTTATAGTCCAGACTTTCGAGCATCTGCTTCAGGTCCAGCCTAATAATTGGATCGTCGTCTGCAATGAGCACAGTCATAGCCATATCTTTGAGGATACCGGCTGGATTCAGTTGGACTTAAGCGAACAGGCTGAATGCGGCTCGACCGACCCCTTTGAACACTCTGTCCGGATCACAACTTGTTCGGCTCGCCAGCACTTGCGAGAGGACGGAGCGATAATCGGTTGTCACCCTCAAGTCTCCTGGGCCCTCCAACTGCACCGGCTCTAGACCTGGCCAATCACCATAAACTTTCCCGCCGCGCACATTGCCGCCTAAAACGAACATGCAGCTGGCGCGTCCATGGTCCGTTCCCGCCCCAGAATTTTCGGCGACTCGCCGCCCAAATTCTGTCTGCACTACAACCGTTACTCGCCTCATTTCATGGCCCAAATCACGAGCGAATGCGGTAAGCGATGCGCTCAGGTCTTCCAAGAGCATCGGCAGCAAGCCACCTTGGGCCACATGGGTATCCCATCCACCTTTGTCCAAAACGGCCACCTCCAAGCCGACTTGGGCGCGGATGAGCAGCGCCACCTGCTGCAGGGCTCTGCCCAAATCGCTCGTCGGATAGCTCACCCCATTCATCGGCTTGTAAGTTGCAGGATCTAAGCGGTTCATGGTGTCGAGGACGCCCAGCGTCTCGATGCCCGCTTGAGCCATCGCGTCCTTGCCGGAACCGTAGAGTTCTCTCAGGCTCGAGGCAAAGGAGGCGCTCTCTGCTGTGTCGATGCGAAACTCCCGAAGATCGTTAAGAGTGATTGCGTTCGAGCCACGAAGTGAATCGGGCATCGTTCCGCCAAAGGCGACTCCCCTCAAAGGCGAAGGCTTCTTAGGTTCGGTTTCGGCAAGATACCGGGCGATCCACCCGCTCGAAGCACCGGCTACTCCTCCAGCAAGACCGCGCTCCATGGTGTTCATCGCCTCAAAATGGCTGCGGGTTTGATCAAATGAACCGACTGCTTGAATTATCGCGATCTCACCTGATCGGTAGAACGGCTCCAAAGCTGCGAGCTGACGATTCAAGGCGAAAAAGCCGTCAAGATCGATCACACCTTCCTTCTTTAGGCCGATGGCGGGTCGGCTGCGATGGTAGGCATCTTCTCCGAAGGGCACCACCACGTTCAGGCCATCCATCCCGCCTCGGAGGAAAATGCTGACAACGACTCCTCCTTCATGGCCAGGATTGACGCTTAACTGACTTAGCGCAGATTGAGGCATCGCCCAAGCAAGGCTGCCGAGCCCGAGCCCGAGGAGAAATCCTCGACGGGTGGGCCGCACCGCTTCAACTCGGCTTCCCGATTGGGCGGAGCGATAGCTATCGCAGGAGTACCCGTCGTTCATCGCCATTGAAACTCCGGTGCACACAGCGCAAGGGCAGCCTTCTTGGGCCAGTCGCCACCCATTTCTGCCACTTTTGCACTTGTGCACAGTGCGAGATGATCGACTTGCAGGCCGCCCATCTTCTCGTCTAGCTGCTCAAAATCTAAGCTGGTGCCTCCGATGCGCCCTTCGGTGAGCGCTAGAGCAAAGTTCCACCGAGCCAGCAGCGAACCCGTCCAGGCGGCAGTTCGGTCAGGGTAGCCGTCGGGCATCGGCCAGAGATAGAGCGGCTGGCCCATTCGCTCAAGGTGCATTTGCAGGTTCTTGCCGCCGTCGCTCACCGCGCCAAACGCGCGTAAACTCGAGACGAGAAAGTCCAGCGGGCGCTTCGCAATGGCAGGCGATTCGATCAGGTCCTGAGAATTCAGCAGCGGCATCAGCATCGATGACACGTCACCTTTTGTTGTCCTGAACGTCTCTGCCGTGCTTTTGACCCATCGCGGCACCGGAGTTCCTAAAAAGTGCGTGCACAGCTTCCGAGAGATGAACTGGGCGGTGGAAGGGTGATCTAGGAGGATGTCCAGCACCCGGTCGAGATCTCTTTCTCCGCCCCCGGGAGAAATTACATGTCCGAGGACCCGTTTCGCCCCTTGATCATGTTTCGTCTCGTCGAACCGGACGCTGCCACGACGATGCAGGAACCGATCCTCAACCGTCCATCCCGTGAGGCAGCGGGCGACTTCCGACACATCCTTCTGGCTGTATCCGCCGCCGAGTCCCAGTGTGTGAAGCTCCATCAACTCACGGGCGTAATTTTCATTTGGCACACCTGCTTCGTTGAGTGTATTGTCCAAATACCCCAACATGGCCGGACTCTTCGCGGAAGCGCGCAACAATTGGGGGAAGCTAGCGAGAGCTAGGGATCGAATCACACGAGAATCATCGTTGACCTTGTAATAGGCTCCTAGCCCTTTCTTGCCATAGATGTTGAAGTGATTAGTCCAGAAATCGACCATTCGTTCGCGGACCTGCCATGGAGAGTAGGTTGCCCGCAGGATCGCCGCTTGGGCAAGCTGATGCAATATCTCACTATCGGGCTCGTCGCGCAACTCATTCCCATCCATGCGCGCCGCTTCGATTCGGCTCACTTGCAGACTCATGGCGAGGGGTTCCGCTGCGCTGGGCGCGAGTTGGTCGCGTATCCAGGCTTCGTGGCCAACTGAGATCACCTGGGACACTTGCCCCGGCCATGGTCCGAATCCTGCGCGGTTCAGGAGGCGTACGGTGGGATGAATCGGTCCCTTCGGCAACTGGATGTGCTCAGGCAAGCCGTCGCCCCCAATCGCGGTCGCCACCTTCGAGCATCCGCTTGCAAGGCCTGCGGCTGCGCCCAATCCAAGCAGGTTGCGACGAGAGATGGAGTCCATCAGATCGTCTCAGCGTTGACGTGGAGAGCCTTGCGCATGAACAGGCTCTGTACTGCGCAGCCGATGCCGATCGACAGCACGCATGGAAGGACGATGAACAGCCCAAGCAAAGGGACCAGCCCGGCCGCAACGATGAAGATGCCTGCTCGACTAAGCGCGGCGAATCGGGTGAGATTGGAATCGAACTCCTTGAGACGTTCACCTAAAAGCAGCACGAGCCCAGAAGCCCCCAGTGATGCCAACGAGAGCGCGAGCAGTATGCCGCTCCAGCCAAAGAACTTGACCAGGACTAACGGCACGTTGATCAAGGCAATGGAGATGAACCCTATCACAAAGAGCAGGACAAAGCCGAGAAAGAAGGTTCGGAAAGGAGCAAACTGGATCAGGCTCCGAGATATTTCTGCTTTTGCTTGGAAGAGCATCGCGCTTCCAAGAAGCACCGCCCAAGCTGAAAAAGCCATCCCGGCCAACACGGCTATTACTGCAAGAACATCACCGATCAGCATCGTCCTTCCAGGGTAAGACAATTTTCCCCAGATGCCAAACCGAAAGGGTCTAAAGGCCGGAGCCGCCTCCGTATACTGGAAAGGATGAAGGTGCAGCTGATGCTTACTTGCCTCTGCGATGCCTTCTACGGCGAGGTGGGAAAGGCGACCGTTCAAGTGCTCGAACGCGTCGGCTGCGACGTGATCTTCCCGGAAGGACAAACGTGCTGTGGCCAGCCCCCGTTTAACGCTGGAGATTGGAAGGAGGCTCGACGTCTCGCCGATCATTTGCTGAAGGTCTTCGATCCAACCATTCCAATCGTGACTCCATCAAGCTCTTGTGCGGCCAACTTACGAGAGGGATATCCGATGCTTGGGAAAAGCGCACCGCCGACTTACGAGTTAGGGGAATTTCTTGTAAAGGTAATCGGCCTCAATAGTTGGCCCGGATCGGCTCCCCCGAATCTGCGACGCGTTGCGTTTCATCCGGCTTGCCATGGAAGGGCGCTGCATCTAGAGATCGTACATACAATTTTATTGCAATCTCTTAAGGGAATCGAGCTTCTCGATTTTCCAATGGCGGAGCAGTGCTGCGGGTTCGGAGGTGCCTTTTCAACCGATCTCCCTAAGGTGAGCACTGGGATCGGGCTGGATAAGTTGAATCAAATCGAGAGCGTTCAGCCGGATGCGGTGCTTTCCACGGACATGGGTTGTCTGATGCATCTTCGAGGCTTGTCCAAGCGGAGGGGTAGCGACTTGCCGATGATGCATTTTGCCCAATATCTTATCCGTTGTGCGGAAGTCGAGGCCATAGAATGAATCCGGTCGAGCAATACGCACGGAGCCTCTCCCAACAGGTGACCGACAACGTCCGCAGCGCTTCCGCTTTGAAGGTGAGCGCGCGTCAACGTGCGCTGGAACAAATTTTCGAAGACGTGGAAGAGGCGCGAGAGGCAGCAGCGAAGGTGAAGGATTATGTGCTTTCCAACCTGAAGGGCCTCTTGCTACAGCTGGAGACGAAGTGTACAGAGAATAGAATCCAGGTTCACTGGGCGGTCGATGCAGAAAGTGCTCGCCAAACCATGCTCTCGATCTGCGAGGGGGCCAAAGTGCAGGAGCGCACGATCGTAAAGGCAAAGTCCATGGCGACCGAGGAGATCCACCTCAACCCCTTTTTGGAGGATCACGGTTACCAGCCGATTGAAACAGATCTTGGGGAGTTCGTTGTTCAACTCGACCATGACACGCCCAGTCACATTGTCACGCCAATTATTCACAAGACGCGCCAGGACGTCTCTCTCACCTTCAGCAAGGTGGGGCTCGGTCCGCGGAGTGAAAACGCCGAGGAGCTGGCGATGCAGGCTCGTGATCACCTTCGATCTGCCTTTTCAAGGGCGGAGATCGGCATTAGCGGCGTGAACTTTGCCATTGCGGAGTCTGGTCGGCTGGTTTTGATCGAGAATGAGGGGAATAACCGGCTGTCGACGACCGCACCTCGAATCCATATCGCCTTGATGGGAATCGAAAAAATCCTCCCTCGTGATGCTGACCTCGCCTTGTTTCTGCCCCTGCTCTCGGGTTCGGCAACCGGGCAGCACCTCACCAGTTACGTGCATCTGATCCAAGGTCCATCTGGTTACGATGGCCCGGAAGAGGTCCACCTAGTGCTCCTGGACAACGGTCGATCACGCGTCCTCAGTGGGGAATATCGCGACGTGCTGCGCTGCATCCGCTGCGGTGCCTGCTTGAATGTCTGCCCGGTGTATCGTCAAACGAGCGGCCACGCTTATGGTCACGTGTACTCTGGCCCCATTGGGGCCGTGCTGGCTCCCGCGCTCGAAGGAGTCGAACGGTACGGAAAACTCGCGAAGGCTTCGACCCTCTGCGGCGCATGTCAAGAAGCCTGCCCGGTCAAAATTCCTCTCCCTGAGATGCTGCTTCGTCTGCGAGACGAGAGTGAGCGGGCGGGCGTCCTCGATCGGCAGCCTCTGTGGGGAGCATTTCGATTCGGGGCGATTCACCCAACTTTGTGGCGAGCAGGACTGGTAATGCTGCCCATGGTGGAGAAGATTGGCGGCAAATCAATGCGAGACTGGACAGATACCCGTGAATTACCCCAACGTGAGGGTGATTCGTTCCGTGGGTGGTGGCATGACCGACAGAGATAAGATTTTGAACTCGTTGCCTACCGATTCAGGCGGCGTTTTGTCGGATTTCCCGCACCGCAATACGGCAGCGGATTGGAAGCTATTTGAATCCAAGTTGGCTGAGCTTGGCGGAGAATTGATCACTGTGGAAGAGGCAAACGAGCTTTGCGCTGGCCCAACCTATGTGGATCAGGATGCGCAAGAAGTCCTTAATCTGCGAGCGGGCGTTACCGGTAGCGTTTGGCAGGCAGAGGTCGGCGTGTGCCTTGCGGACCTTGCAATCGCGGAAACCGGCAGCCTCGTGATTATCTCCTCGCCTGGAAGGGATCGCCTTACCAGCTTGGCGCCACCGGTCAATATTGTTTTCGTGCGGAACTTGGTCGGCAGTTTGGCGGAGGCCCTTGGGCAGATCGGGACCTCAAATGCGGTGATTATTTCGGGAACGAGCCGGACAGCGGACATTGAAGGAATCCTCGTGCGTGGAGTTCATGGACCAAGGGATTTGTACGTGGTACGCCTCCAATGACCCGCAATCCGATCATTCTCGACACCGATATCGGCACCAATATCGACGATGCCTATGCGCTGGTTTTGGCTGCCGTGTCACCGGAAGTCGATCTGCGGGGGGTGACGACGGTTGGAACCGGCTCCGACCGTCGGGCCGAGCTTGCGCGGGAAATCCTCGGTTTGCTCAATCGGCGCGACGTGCCGGTGTACCCTGGTGCCGAACGTTCGCTGGGAGGAGCGCCCATCCTGAACGACATTCCAGAGAACGGCACCAAGTCAGCCGCGAACCCGTTCATCGTCACCGGCATGGCGCAGAAGCCGCGGGCCAAGCTAGTTTGCGTGGGTCCGCTTACGAACGTCGCCACCGCCCTGCGTGAACTGCATGCAAGCAAGCGCGAACGATTATCTATACTCGCCGTCGCAGGCAATCTCGGTCCGCCTAAGCGTGACACCAATAGCAGCACGGACATGACTGCGGCGCGTGAAATTCTCAGCCATAGCGCTCGAATCCGTTTTTTAGGATTGAACGTGACAGGCGAAACTTCGATGACTTACGAGCAACTCGAGATGATCGAGCTCATTCGAAAGCCACTTCCAGAGCTGATCGCCCGCCTCCATCGAGACTACTTGAGCAAGGTCGGGCAGACTTCGGCAACCCTTCATGACCCGGTCGCGGTTGCCGCCATTGCTAAACCGCAGCTTGTCCGCTTCAGACGAGCGATCGCTTCGGTTGACGAGGAAGACCATATGCTCCGAATCAAGCCAGGGCTTTATGGCAACTGTGAGACCGCGAGTTGGCTCGACCGGATCGGGTTTCAGTCCTTCTTCTGGGAGCGAATCCTCAGCGCCATGGACGGACGACGGATTGCGGGATGATGTTTCACGTGAAACATTTACTTCCAGACCTTTCGGAATAGAGCGATCAGCAGCATTGCCCCAATCGTCGCACCGAAAATGGTGCCAACCATGCCGCCTCCGCCCTTTTCGTCAAGAAGGACTCTCATCAAGAACCCCACGAGCAGGGAGCCTGCAATGCCGAGCAGAATCGTCATTAAGCACCCTTTCGGTTCCTTCGAGGAGCCGGGGCTGAATGCCTTTGCCAGCACGCCCGCTACAAATCCTACGATGATCCACCACATCCACGAGTGCATGATCATCCGACGTGCTTTCGCTTCATCAGGTTGCAAGTGTTCCACGTGAAACAGTACTCTTTACCCACCCGTTCACGACAGGAACGGCAAGGAGTGAACATGCAAGAGATGGATACGCGTTACGACGCTTCGAAGGTGGAGTCGAAGTGGTACGCCCGATGGGAAGAGGCTGGCCTTTTCCAGCCGAGTGGCGATCCAGGGAAAGAACCGTATACCGTCACCATTCCGCCTCCTAACGTCACCGGCGCTCTCCACATGGGACATGCGCTCTGTTATCCGATACAAGACTTGTACGGTCGCTTCTACCGGCTGCTCGGTCGCGACGTCCTCATCCTGCCTGGGCAGGACCATGCCGGGATCGCCACCCAGAGTGTGGTCGAGAAACTGCTGCGTAAGGAAGGCACGAGCGGATCGCAAATTGGGCGCGAGGCGTTTGTTGAGCGCGCTTGGGAATGGCGCAAGGAGAGTGGCGACGCGATCTTGAACGGGTTCCGCCGCCTAGGATGCGCGTTTGATTGGAGTCGATCCCGGTTTACCCTGGACGAGCAGTATCACGAAGCCGTTCTCAAAGTGTTCATTGACTGGTTTGAGCGAGGGCTGATCTACCGAGGCAAGCGGGTGGTCAACTGGGATCCCGCTCTCCAGACCAGCGTCTCCGACATCGAGACGGAGCGAAAGACCGTTAAGGGCAAGCTGTACTACATCCGATATCCATTCGTAGACGGATCGGGTGACGTGACGATTGCGACCACACGCCCCGAAACGATGCTCGCGGACGTTGCGGTTGCGGTTCATCCAAGTGACAAGCGCTATCAGGGCCAAGTCGGGAAAATGATCCGGCTGCCTCTCGTGGGCCGCGAAATCCCTCTAATCGCGGACACGTACCCTGATCCAGAGTTTGGATCAGGCGCAGTAAAAATTACGCCCGCCCACGATCCGAACGACTATCAGGTGGGTGTTCGGCACAACTTGCCGATGCCGGTGGTGCTCGACCAAAGGGCTCGCATCTCTGAGGCTGGTGGAGAGTACGCGGGGCTGGACCGCTACGAAGCACGGAAAATGATTGTCAGCGATCTCGAAGAGCAGGGCTTTCTCATTCGGATCGATGACCACGACATTCCCATCGTGATCAGCGACCGAAGCAAAGAAGTCATCGAACCGCTTCTTAGCGAGCAATGGTTTTGCGATCAAGCGAGCCTCGCGGCACCTGCCATCCAAGCGGTGAAGAATGGGGAGATTAAGTTTTTCCCTGAGCGCTACGACCGTATCTATCTCGATTGGATGGAGAACATCCGCGAATGGTGTATCTCACGCCAACTCTGGTGGGGGCACCGCATCCCGATTTACTACACCGAAGAGGGTGAAGCCTTCGCGGGACTAAGCTGGGAAGACGCACAAAGTAAGGCCGGCGACAAGAAGATCGTTCGCCAAGACGATGATGTTCTCGATACGTGGTTCTCCAGCGGACTATGGCCATTTGCGACCATGGGCTGGCCAGAAGAAACGCCCGATCTTAAGCGTTATTATCCGACCGACCTCCTCGTTACCGATCGCAACATCATCTACTTATGGGTTTCGCGAATGGTGATGACTGGCCTCGACATCATGAAGGCCAAGCCCTTCAGCGAGGTCTTTATCTACGCCACAGTTCTTACTGAGAACGGACAGCGAATGAGCAAATCGCTTGGGACCGGGGTCGACCCGCTGGGTGTGATCGACAAGGTAGGGGCTGATGCGCTGCGCTATACACTGCTGAGTCAAACCGGCTCCAACCAAGACATCCGCTACAGCGAGAAGAAAACTGAAGAAGCGCGCAATTTCGCTAATAAAATCTGGAACGCTACTCGATTCGTTTTGATGAACCTTGGTGAAGACAGGCCCACTC